>NZ_JBITLX010000022.1:51963-158022 GCF_044465625.1 Actinoplanes sp. NPDC049599 | reverse complement strand
CGGTCTCATTCCGAACCCGGAAGCTAAGCCCTCCAGCGCCGATGGTACTGCACTCGGGAGGGTGTGGGAGAGTAGGACGCCGCCGGACTTAACGTACAGTCGAGGGCCTTCCCCATTGGGGTTGGCCCTCGACTGCTTTTGTGCGTACGGGCCCTAGTAGCGTTGGATGGGCTGCGCGCTCGACGTGCGCCCCCGCGCCTGGTGGCAGTGCCGGCACCTGAACGATCTTGGTACCACCCGTAGTGATCTGTTCCGTACTTGATGTGCTCCGGCAGCCCCGCCGATGTTGTGAGGGCCCGCCGAACTTGGAAGGACTTGACCCGTGAACCCAGGACCGCAGGACGGCGGCTCCAGCAACCGCGACGACGAAGGCCGGGATGGCCGCGGTCGCGACGGAGGCTCCGGCGCGAACCCCCGCGGTGACCGGGGCGACCGGGGCGCCGCTCCCCGCCGCGAGGGCGGCTTCCGAGCCGGCGGTGACCGAGGTGGCGACCGTGGCGGCTTCCGGGGCGGCGACCGTGATCGGGGCAGTTCGTCCGGTGGCGGCGACCGCGGTGGTTACCAGGGCGGCGGCAACCGTGACCGGGGCGGCTACCAGGGCGGCAGCGACCGCGGTGGTTCCTCGGGCGGGTTCCGCAGTGGCGGTGACCGTCCCCAGGGTGGCGGGTTCCGCAGTGGCGGTGACCGTCCCCAGGGTGGCGGGTTCCGCAGTGGCGGTGACCGTCCCCAGGGTGGCGGGTTCCGCAGTGGCGGAGATCGTCCGCAGAGCGGTGGTTTCCGCAGTGGCGGCGACCGCGACCGCGGCAGCTCGTCCGGTGGCGGCGACCGCGGTGGTTACCAAGGTGGCGGCAACCGTGACCGGGGCGGCTACCAGGGCGGCAGCGACCGCGGTGGTTCCTCCGGTGGCTTCCGCAGCGGCGGGGACCGTCCCCAGGGCGGCGACCGTGGTGGTTATCAGGGTGGCGGCGACCGTGGTGGTTCCTCCGGCGGTTACCGCGGCGGCGGCGACCGTCCCCAGGGCGGTGGCTTCCGCGGCGGCGGTGACCGGCCGCAGAGCGGTGGCTTCCGCAGCGGCGGTGACCGGCCGCAAGGTGGCGGGTTCCGCAGCGGTGGAGACCGGCCGCAAGGTGGCGGGTTCCGCAGCGGTGGAGACCGTCCGCAGAGTGGTGGTTACCAGGGTGGCGGTGACCGTGGCGGCTACCGGGGCGACCGTCCGCAGGGCGACCGTCCGCAGAGCGGCGGGTTCCGCGGTGGCGACCGTGACCGTGGTGGTTACCAGGGCGGCAGCGACCGCGGTGGTTCCTCCGGCGGTTACCGCAGTGGTGGCGACCGCCCCCAGAGTGGCGGCTACCAGGGTGGCGGCGACCGCGGTGGTTCCTCCGGCGGTTACCGCAGCGGCGGCGACCGCCCCCAGGGCGGCTACCAGGGTGGCGGCGACCGTGGCGGCTACCGGGGCGACCGTCCGCAGGGCGACCGTCCGCAGAGCGGCGGCTATCAGGGTGGTGGAGACCGTGGCGGCTTCCGCAGCGGTGGCGACCGTCCCCAGGGCGGCGGCTTCCGCAGCGGTGGCGACCGCCCGCAGAGCGGCGGCTTCCGCGGCGGAGACCGTGACCGCGGTGGTTACCAAGGTGGCGGCGACCGTGGTGGTTACCAGGGTGGCGGCGACCGTGGCGGCTACCGGGGCGACCGTCCGCAGGGCGACCGCCCGCAGAGCGGCGGTTACCAGGGTGGTGGAGACCGTGGCGGCTACCGCAGCGGCGGCGACCGCCCGCAGAGCGGCGGCTACCAGGGCGGCGGAGACCGTGGCGGCTACCGAGGCGGGGACCGCTCCGAGGGTGGCGCGCGCAGCAGCTTCCAGGGTGGCTCCGGCGGCTACCGCGGCGATCGTCCCCAGGGCAGCCGGCCGCAGGGCGACCGCCCGCAGGGCGACCGGCCCCAAGGCGACCGCCCGCAGAGCGACCGCCCCCAAGGCGGCGGCTTCCGCAGTGACCGCCCGCAGAGCGACCGCCTCCGCAGCAACGACCGCCCGCAAAGCGACCGCGGCAACCGCGAGGACCGCGGCGGCTACCAGGGCAACCGTGGACCGCGTACCGATGCGCCGCGGGATGACCGTGCGCCCCGGGGCGAGCGGGGCTTTGAGCAGCCCGATCTGCAGCAGCCCGCCTTCCAGGCGCCCGAGCTTCCCGATGATGTTGTTGCCACCGACCTCGACAAGGAGGTTCGCTCCGAGCTGCTGAGCCTGTCGCGCGACACCGCCGATCTGGTTGCCCGGCACCTCGTGGCCGCCGGTCAGATCATCGACGAGGATTCCGAGCTTGCGCTTCAGCACGCCATCGCCGCGCGGCGGCTTGCCTCGCGGATCGCTGTCGTGCGGGAGGCCGTGGGGCTGGCCGCGTACGCCGTGGGGGACTGGACCACCGCGATCGCCGAGCTGCGGACGTACCACCGGATGACGGGGCGGCAGACGCACCTGGCCGAGCTGGCCGACTGTGAGCGCGCTCTGGGTCGCCCGGAACGGGCGATCGATCTGTTCCGTGGTGCGGACAAGGACACGCTCGACAAGGCGGGCGCGATCGAGCTGCTGATCGTCGCGGCCGGCGCGCGTGGTGACCTCGGTCAGCACGATGCCGCCGTGGCCATGCTGCAGGTTCGGGAGCTGACCGCCGACGAGGACGCCGAGTGGGCTGTCCGGCTGCGGTACGCCTACGCCGACGCGCTGCTTGCCGCCGGCCGGCGGGATGAGGCCCGGGAGTGGTTCGCGCGGGCCGCGGCTGCCGACGAGGACAACCTCACCGACGCGGCTGAGCGGCTGCTTGAGCTCGACGGCGTCACCATCGAGGGCGACGACCCCGAGGACGAGGACGACGAGCAGGCTCCCGCGCCGGAGGGTGAGCCGCTGACGGCCGCCGCCGACGAGGAGGACGAGGAGTACACCGACGAGGCGTTCGTCGACGGCGACGAGGACGAGGACGACGACGACCTGACCGAGGCCGGGACCGACGCCGCTGACGCCCCCGAGGCCAGGACGGCCGAGCAGGCCGAGCAGGCCGAGGACAAGACGGACGAGGTCCAGGACGAGGCCGACGATGAGGATGAGGACGACCTGACCGAGGCCGAGACCGACGCCGTCGAGGCGCAGTCCACCGACGTCGAGATCACCGACACCGCGGGCGACCCGAAGGTCGACGACATCGAGGCCGGGACCGCCGGGACCGACGGGACCGAGCGCCCCGCGAAGGGTGACAAGGAGCCGGAGGCGTGAGCCTGGTCGACGGCTACGACCTGGTCATCCTCGACCTGGACGGGGTCATCTACCTGATCGACAAGCCGATCGAGGGTGCGGCCGGGGCGGTCGAGCGGCTGCGCTCGGCCGGCACGGCTATCGCGTACGCGACCAACAACGCCTCGCGGCGTGCCCCCGACGTCGCCGCCCTGCTCACCGGCATGGGTGTTTCCGCCGAGGCCGGCGAGGTGCTCACCTCGGCCGGTGCGGCGGCCGCCATGCTGGCCGAGCGGTTGCCCGCCGGCGCTCCCGTGCTGGTTGTCGGCGCGGAGGCGTTGCGGGCCGAGGTGCGTGATGCCGGGCTGGTGCCGGTGGAGCGGCTCGAGGACGAGCCGGCGGCGGTCGTGCAGGGTTACGGGCCCGAGGTCGGCTGGAAGATCCTGGCCGAGGCTTCGCTCGCGGTGCGCGCCGGTGCGCTGTGGATGGCGACCAACACCGACCGGACCCTGCCGAGCCCGCGTGGGCCGCTGCCGGGCAACGGCTCACTCGTCGGGGTGCTGCGCACCGCGCTGGGCCGGGAGCCGGACGTGGTTGTCGGCAAGCCTGCGCCGGCGCTGTTCGAGACGGCCGCTTCGCTGTCGAAGTCGCAGCGGCCGTTGGCGGTCGGCGACCGGCTCGACACCGACATCGAGGGTGCGGTCGGTGCGGGCATGGACAGCCTGCTGGTGCTGACCGGGGTCAGCGGTCCGGCCGAGCTGCTCGCGGCCCCGCCGGAGCGCCGGCCGACGTATGTGTCAGCAGACCTCTCGGGGTTGTTCGGCGAGGCGTCGGCGGCGCGGATCCCGGCCGGCACCGACGAGCTCGGCGGCTGGCGGCTGGCCGACGGCAAGCTCGAGGGTGCGGGCGAGCCGGTCGAGGCGCTGCGGCTGCTCGCCGGGGTCTACTGGAACGGTGGCAAGGTCGAGGCCGGCTCGGACGCGGCCCGCGAGCTGTTCGCCGGCTGGGAGCTGTAACCGCCGCTCCGCACTGTCGTTGATCCCCCGCAGGCACCACGCCTGCGGGGGATTTCCGTGTCCGGCGCCGCCGGAGATAGTGGACACCCAGAGTCCGACGGGAGTCGACAGTCAGTGGCAGGAAGCGCACACAAGGAAAAGCCGTCCCCGCGGCGAGGTCTGCTGATCTGGCTCTCCGGCGCCGATCCGGACACGCTGTCGCGCAGCCCCCGCGAGAAACGCAAATACTCCGGGCTCGGCGGCGTCGTGCTCACGACCGCCTGCATGGCCGGGCTCTCCGCGGGCTTCGCCCTGCACACCGGGGTACGCGCGCCGCTGGCGGTCGCCGTGGTGATCGCGGTGCTGTGGGCGCTGGCCATCGCCAACCTGGACCGGTGGCTGGTCGCCGCGGCCGGCCGTCGTGAGCTGTGGTGGCAGAACCTGGCGACGCTCGTACCGCGGATCCTGCTGGCCCTGGTGATCGGCGCCGTGGTGTCGACGCCGCTGGTGTTGTGGATCTTCCAGCGGGAGATCCAGGCCCAGCTGACCGTCACCCAGCAGGTCGAGCGCAACACCTACGAGCAGAAGCTGCGGTCCGACACGCGCTTCGCCGGCATCCCCGACCTGCAGGCCGAGGTCACCCGGCTGCAGCAGGTCGCGGCCGGTTCGCTGGTCTCCGACCTGGTCGGCAAGGACCCGGCGGTCGTGCGTGACCAGGCCGAGTACGACGCGCTGGAGAAGCGTTACAGCGAGGCGCGGGCCAAGGCGATCGCCGAGTTCGACGGCACGGACGGCACCGGGCAGAAGGGCGGCGGCCCGGCGTACAAGACCAAGCTGCGGGCCGCCGGTGAGCTGCGCGTGCAGCGGGACGCGGCCAAGGAGAAGCTGGAGGGCGCCAAGACCGCGGCCCTGGCCCGGCAGCAGTCCACGAGCAGCAAGGAGCAGGCCACCGCGCAGACCGACCTCGCCACCAAGGAGGCGGAGCTGGCCCGGCTCAAGAGCCTGAAGCAGGCCGAGGAGGACCGCTACCTCATCGACAGCGGCAACGACCGGGGCCTGCTCGCCCAGCTGGAGGCGCTCAGCCGGATCACCGACAGCAACGCGACGCTGAAGACGGCGTACCTGACGCTGCTGTTGTTCATCACGGCGATCGAGATCCTGCCGGTGCTGACCAAGTTCCTGCTCAACGTCGGGCCGCCGACCGCGTACGACGAGATCCTGGCGACCGCGGAGAAGAGCGATGTGCAGGCGGCCCGGGCCCGGATCGAGTTCGAACGCGAGCAGGAACGCCGGGAGCTGGAGGCCCAGGCGAAGCGGCGGGAGGAGATCCGCCGGGAGACCGACGGCCGGGAGACGCACGTGCAGACCGAGATCCGCAAGCGGGAGCTGGACCGGTGGCGCAGCGAGGAACTGCACCGGCTCAACGGCGGCGCGGCGGAGACCGCTACCCGCCGTACGCTGCGGTTTCCGGGGCCGCGGCGGGCCAAGCCGGACCGTACCGGTTACACGGAGTGGCCCGCCGACGAGTCGGCGACCCGGCCGGTAGGCCCGGGGGCGTCCGTGGCCGTGCCGGAGCCGGAGAGCGACACCGGCACCGAGGACACGATGCCGCGGTGGCGCTTCAAGTAGGCGAACTCCGAGAAAGGGGAGAGCCGGGCGGCTCTCCCCTTTTCCGTGTCACCGGTTGAAGTAGACCGTGCCGATCACCGTGCCGGGCGGCAGCTTGTCCGGCGGCGGCTCGGCGCTGGTCAGGGTGCGCACCGGCACCTGGGCGAGCCGGTCCGAGCCGAGCAGCACGTTCTCCAGGTCCCGGGTCCGGTTCTGGTCGCCGCCGTAGCTGACCAGCAGGATGAGCGCCGGCACGTCACCGGCGCCCACCTCCTGATCGAAGCGGGTGAAGAAGGCCCGCTCGTCGCGTTGCAGGGACGGCGGTTGCTGCGGCGGCAGGACGATCTCCACCCGCTGCCTCGGCGGCGCCAATTGCCCGGGCAGCTCGGCCGGTGCGGCAGGCGGTGGGGGCGGCGTGGGCTCGGCGCGGTGGGCGATGACGAACCACGCGGAGCCGAGCAGGACGGCCGCCACGACGACGCCGGCCAGGTAGACGAGCGGCCGGCGGCGCCCACCGGCCTGGACGTGCGTGGTCAGGCCCCGCCACAGGGTGCCGGCCCGGCCGCGGGGGCGCAGGACCGGGAAGCTGCCGGTGTTCTGGTCGCCCTGCGCCCAGCTCTGACTCTGGTACGTGGCCGGCGCCGACCCGGCGAGCCGCAGCGCGGTGGCGACCTGGGTGGTGGCGTGGTTGTCGTAGCCGATGGTGCGGCAGCGCTGCACGAGCGCCGGGCTGCGCGGGCCCTCGCGGTCCACTTCGAGCAGCGCTTCCACGGCGCCGTACATCATCCGCCGCAGCCGTCCGGAGCGGCTGCCGCCCAGCTGTTGCTCGACCGTGCCGAGCATGGTGTCGATCCACTGCTCGTCGGCCTGCCGGCAGAGCCCGGCGCGGGTGAGGTTGCGGGCCAGCGGCTGCAGCACGCGCAGCTCGGCCTCGGGCAGCGTGCGCCGGTCCCGCAGCGCCGACTGCCAGAGCAGCTCGCCGACCGCCCGGCCCGGCAGCGGGTCGAGCCGGTCGCTCAGCGAGCACAGGAACCGCAGGGGGCGCTCGGCCAGCAGCACCTCCTCGGTGACCGCCGCGGTGCACTCGTGGTGGGTGTTGAGCTCGGCGACCACCGTGTCCGGGTCGGGCGGGAAGTACTCGCTGTCGTCGTGCATGGTCAGGCCCAGCGACAGCAGGAAGGACCGGGCCGCGATCCGGTCCGGGAAGCCGCCCAGCAACCCGGACGGGCCGATCCATCGGTACGTGACCGCGCGCAGTTGCCGGGGCTGCGGGTAGGCGTTCAGCAGTAGGGTGGCGAGGCGCTTGTGCCAGGAGGTCAGCTCGGGGCGGGCCGCCGTGGGCAGGTCGAGGACGTTGTCGGGGGTGCCGCCCTGTGCCGCGATCACGCCGGCCAGCAGGGCATCCTCGAGCGGCCCGCCGAGCTCGTCGGTCAGCCGGTCGACGGCCTCGGTGGGCGCGTTGAGGGCCCACTGCTTGACCAGCAGCACGTGTTCCTTCGCCAGCCGCCGCCGCCCGCCCAGGGTGTCGAGCATCGACGGCACGTCGGCCCAGCCCGGCACGAAGTTGGCGTGGCCCAGCTCGACCAGCATCTCGTCCAGCGGGCAGTCGCCGCGCAGCAGCTCAGGGTCGGGCCGCCGGCCGGTCGCGGCGTAGTGCACCAGGAACTCGAAGCCGCGCAGCACCTCGCGGCGCTTGAGCCGGCTCTTGATGTCCGCCTCGGTGACCGGCCCGCGGCGGAACAGCTGCGCGACGCTGTCCGCCCGGTGCGGCTCCTCGCGGCGGAAGTCCTCGGGCCAGCCGCCGGAGACCACCCGCAGGTCGGGCGAGTCCGGGCGCTGCAGCATGCACGTCGACCAGGACCAGGCGCGCAGCTCGCGTTCCGGCAGCACCTTCAGGGCGGCCGGGATGATCGTCGCGGCCTGCGCCGGGTCGCCGTCGACCGGGATGGCCGGCTGCCGGGTCACGATCCCGCCGAGCAGCTGCATCACCGCCAGCTGGAAGCGCTCCGCGTCGTACGGCACGGCCGGCGCCTTCTGGTCGCCGGCCGCGATCTCGGCGCCCGCCGTCCACGCCTCCAGCGCCGTCATGTCCTCGGCGGCGAACGCGAAGCGGCAGGTGCCCGCCACGCCGAACGGCCCGCGCCGGCCCTGCACGACGAAGCACCACAGCCAGCGGCCCTGCACGTGCACCCGGCGCAGCGTCCAGACCGGATGGCCGACCGTCGAGCGGATGCCCTCGGGCGGCTGGCTCAGGTCGGCCTGCAGCAGCCGCTCGGCGGCGCCCCAGTACTCCCGGGGCGCGGGCGGGCCCTCCTCGTGCGGGCTGAAGCCGCGGCCCGTCAGGTCGGCCCACTGCACCATGATCATGGCGTTGGTCATCTACGAGCCCTTCCGAGAACGGCCAGCAGGAGCTGGGTCAGCGCGGCGGCGCGGTCGTCGACGCGGGGGAAGCGGTCACGCGGATCCAGCGGCTTGAGCCGGATGTCGTCCACGGCGATCGGCACGGTGGCCAGCGGCGAGCACAGGAAGAACCGCAGGGTGATCCACGGTTCGCTGTGCATCCGGAACAGCGCGCTCTGCTGGCCGAGGCCGTACGCGAGCCCGCAGCCGACCGCCGACATGATCAGGTCACGGAGCAGGATCAGCGCGCCGGAGCCCGGCCGCAGCGCGCTGTCCAGGTGCTCGTCGATCGACGGCACCCGGACGTGCTGCGGCACCTCGGTGGTCATGTCGCCGGCCGGGATGCTGACCTCGTTGTCGGTGCCGACGTGCACCAGCTTCCAGAACTCCTCGGGCTGCGAGAAGTGGTCCAGCAGCCCGCGGGCCACCTGCACGGCGCGGCGCTGCCGGACGGCCGGCTCGGCGGTGCGCGCCCCCCACACGTAGGTCAGCAGCTGAGTGGCGCCCGGGTCCGCCCCGGTGCCCCGGAACCAGCGGTCCACCGCGACCGACAGGTACGTGGCGGTGCCGCGCTCCACCTCGCCGGGCGCGCCGAAGTCCCGCAGGTTCAGCCCGGGCTTCTCCAGCGCGGCGCGGATCAGGTCGCACTTGGTGACCGCCACCAGCATCTGCAGCGGCCGGCCCTCGTTGGTGGCGAACACCCCGTCGACCATGGTGACCTGCTGGCCGATGTCGTCCTGGATGGACTCACGGTTGCCGCGTACCACCTCGGCGCCGGCGCCGTACCCGCTGACCGTGCCGGGCCGCAGGCTGCCGTCGAGCAGCAGCCGCTCCTCGGCGACCGACTCGGTCGCCATCCAGTCGGTGGCGTTCGGCGCCACCGCCGGGTCGACCACCCAGAGCAGCGCGTCGAAGGAGCGCAGCATGCCGGCCTCGCGGTGGTTGCTGCGCCGCTCGTCGAACAGCTCGCCGGGCAGGTCGGCGACCCCGGTCCAGGTGCGCCGGTCGCCGCTGTCGGTGCGCAGCACCAGCGGCTGCCGGAACTGCCGGCCCCACTGCTGGGCGCGGCGCTCACCGTCGACCACCGTACGCCGCACGAGCTCCTGGATCGCCGCGAGCGCGTCCCGCAGCTGCTCCTCCAGCAGTCCCGCCGGGGTGGCCTGCCGGTCGGTGCCGGTGGGCTGGATCGCCTTGCCGGTCTGCCGGGTGTCGTTGTACTTGCCGATCCGGGAGGTCAGCGGCAGCTCCTCGAGCGGGCTGAGCTTGCGCAGCCGGATCCGGCCCGGGTCGTCGTAGGCGTTCCACTGCGCCAGGTTGTCCAGGTTCTGCTTGAGCATCCGGACCAGCAGGTAGGTCTTGCCGCTGGCCGGCGCGCCCATCGCGGCGACCATGTTCCACTCGTCGATGCTCTGCCGGGCCTCGTCCGGGCGCCGCTGCACGCCGGAGCGGTAGACCGGGGTGGCGTCCGGGAAGATGTGCCCGCCGCCGCAGAGCAGGTAGATGAAGTCGACCTCGTGCTCGTTGAAGGCCGGGTCCACCGACTCCGCCGGCCGGTAGTTGCCGGCCAGCATGGTCACCCGCCACGGGGTGTCGTTGCGGCCGTCCGGCGCGCCCACCTCCAGCCGGAACGACGGCGGCATCAGGAACCGGCCGGTCGCCGGGTCCAGCGGCGGCGGGGTGCCGCCGAGCAGCTGCCGGCACACCGGGCAGGTCGCGCCGAACCGGCTCGCCGGGTCCTCCGCCGGCGGCGGCTTCGACCAGCGCATCAGGCGACCAGCCGGACGAGCAGGAAGCACAGCGCCGCCGCGCCGCCGCCGAGCAGCGCGCCGGCGGCGGTGCCCCAGCGGCGCCCGGTCCGCGCTGCCGTGCCGAGGTAGCCGGCGACCCCGGCCTCGACCTCGACGAACGCGCTCTGCCCGGGCTCGGGTGCGGCGTCGATCCAGTCGCCGAAGGTGTGCCCGTACCGGGCGAACTGCTCGCCGGGCTCGCCGCACTGCCGGGCCACCCGGTGCCGCAGCGCCTCGCGCCATGAACGGTTCACGTCATCCCCCGATCGCCAGAACGCCCAGCGCCGCCCCGGCGACGACGCAGCCCACCACCCAGATCGACAACCACAGCGCGGCCCGGCGCAGGGCCACCGCCTGCGCCTGGCGGCCGATCGCGTCGTACGCCCGGTGCACCCGCTCGGGCCGGGTGGCGGGGCCGTGCCGGGCGTACGCGCGGATCTCCTCGATCGGGCCGGCGAACGTGGAGACCAGCGCCGTCCGGGTCCGGCCCGGTGCGGCGGCCGGCTCGCCCGCGCAGCGCTGTTCGGCCGCGAGCACCTCGGTCAGCCAGGCCTGCGCCCACGGGTGCGGCGACTCGATGGCGATCCGACCACGCGGGCCGGTGCCGAACGGCTCGGCCAGCACCGTGATCAGCGGCTCCCAGCGCGGGTCGGCCCAGTGCTCCCGGAGCGCCTTGAGGACGGCCTCCTCGCTGTCCGCCACGCGCACCGCCGGGCTGTCCGGGTCGGTGTGCAGCAGGGTCTGCTCGACCCAGTGCCGGCCGGCGAGCGCGCACAGCACCACGATCAGGAAGCCGAACCGGTCCTGGGCGTAGAGCAGGCCCGGGGTCAGGTGCCAGCCCTCGGCGGTGTCGTGGCGCATGCGCCGGATGCCGCCGTACTCGTAGAGCTCGGTGCCGCGCAGCACGGCCGGCGGCGGATCGGCCTGGGTGGCCGCGTCGGTGTCGATCAGCACGTAGCCGCTGCTGTCCTGGTTGGTGCACCAGCAGACGTTCTCCGGCTTGATGTCGCAGTGCGCCCACTTGAGCTGGTGCAGCTGGTCCAGGCCGGCGGCCAGCAGCCGGAAGTCGCCCAGCCGCTCGGTGCCCGGCCAGCGCCGGACCGGTTCCCACCGGAGCAGGTCGATCTGCGGCGACACGGCCAGCAGGTACAGGTCGGGCCGGGCGTGCTCGCCGATCCAGGACGGCAGCCGCCGGTGCAGCTGCGCGACGACCTCGTCGGACGGGGTGCCGAGCCGGGTGGTGACCGCGCCGGAGAGCTGTTCGAGCTGCCCGTCACCCCGGACCACCTGCACCGGCACCACGGCCCACGGCGGTTCGACCGGGGTGCGGCGATCCGTACCGCCGAGATAGCGGTTGGCCCGTTGCAGCGCGGTCGCCTGGCCGTGCAGGTGCTGGCGCAGCGCCTCGGCGTCGCCGAGGTCGGCGCAGCCGTAGATCTTCACGTGCCAGGTCGGCCAGCCGTCCCGTTCGTTGGCGGCGGTGGTGAAGATGACCTGAGTGCGGATGCGCCGCAGCTGGCCGGTCGCGCCACCCCCGATCGGCGGCACGTCGAAGTCGACGCTCTTGTGCTCGTGCCCGCGCGGCGGGGCGACGGTCAGCAGCACCTGCCACTGCGGTCCGCTGAGGTTGATGACCATCGCGGGCTCGTCCGGATCAGCCATGACCGCCCTCCCAGGCAAGGTGGTAGTCGAGCAGGGTGGACGACGAGGTGCCGCCGGTGTAGCCGATCGAGCCGGCCGGGCCGGCCTGGATGAGCCGGCCACCGGCGCGCAGCGGGGCGCCGTCGATGGTGACCAGGTAGTCGGGCCGCACCCGGGACCGGGCGAACTCGACGCGCCGGCCGTCGTGGCGCAGGTAGAGCAGCTCGCCGCGGGGCAGGAAGGTCGCGTACTCGGGCAGGCGCACCGAGGCGTCGCGGGCGGCCTGACCGGTCCAGCGGCCCAGCGGCACCCAGCCGGGTGCGGACGCCAGGTGGCAGACCCAGCGGAAGTCGGCGCCGTACCGCAGGGTCAGGTGCGCGGTCGCCGACGGGACAACGACCGGCGGCTCGGCGGTGGTCAGCCGCAGCGTCTGCTTCGGCGCGGGCAGGGCGGGCGGCTGGAGCAGGAACCGGTGCCCGGGATGCGGCAGCGCGGGATCAACCGCGAACCGGACCGAGCCGACCCGGGCCCGGGGCAGCCGGGCGTGCACGTGCTGGTGGACGATCCGGTGCACCTTGCCACCGAACCCCGGACTGGTCGCCGCCGAGGTCACCACGGACACCGAGATCCGCAGCGCGGCCGGGTCGAGGCCGCCGGCGTTGACGATCGTGCAGTACCGCTCGACCGCACGCCGGAAGGCATCAAGGACACCGCGTTCGAAGTGCGCGTCCGCCGTGGTCATCGGGTCTCTCCGATCGCTGTGCTGATCGTCCGGGCGAGGTCCCGGGCCCGGCCGTGGGACCGTCGACCCCGGGCGGTGTCGCTGCCGTACCGGCCGGTGCTGCGTGCCCGGCGCAGGTCTTCGCTGGTCCCGGGGGGTGATCGCGGGCTCCGGCGCGGCGGGCCCGAACCCCAACCGGGCGCACCATCCACGGGCAGGCGCCGGCAGCTCCCCACCAGCAGACCGGCGAGAACGACAAGAGTGCCGAGGGCCGTCCACGATGACGATGTGCCGACACCTCCGCCCGGGGTTCCAGTTGGTGGGAAAATGCATTCCGGAACCGTGCGGACGACGCGGCCGGGGATACAAAAGGTAAGCCAGGGCCCCACGAACACGTAAATGGCCGAAGGGCCCACATCAACCCGGAAGGATGACCGACCACGACCGGGGTAACCGGAACGGCCGGGGCAGAGCATTCGGTGACGGTGGTGGACCGGAGCGGCCTGGGCGGGTGGATCGGCAGTTCGGGGCTGGGGTGGGGTGGTGGGGCCGGTGAGGGGTGAGGGGAATAGCGGAAACTGTTTCGGAGTGCGGGCGGGAAGGCATTCTGCGGGACTTCACCCGCGGGGATGACGGCCGTTCGGTCGGCCTGGCGCGGCGGTAGTCCGGCAATAATGCGCGGGGCGGCCGGTGGGGCCGGGAATCACGCGAAAAGGCGATCGATATTCACATCGGGCGCGTGGGTTTTCCTTTTTTGCGGTGCGGTGCGGTGCGGGGTCGGCCCAGGATTGGCCGCGCCGCGTCTGGTCGCGCCGGGCAGGGTTGGGGTCACGGGGCCGGGTTGGGCCGCGCCGCACCGCGCCGGGCCGCACCGCGCCGGGCCGCACCGCGCCGGGCCGCACCGCGCCGGGCTGGGCCGCGCCGGGCCGCACCGCGCCGGGCCGCACCGCGCTGGGCTGGGCCGCGCTGGGCCGCGCCGGGCTGGGCCGCACCGGGCCGCGCTGGGCCGCGCTGGGCCGCGCTAGGCCGCACCGCGCTGGGCCGCACCGCGCCGGGCTGGGCCGCGCCGGGCCGCACCGCGCCGGGCTGGGCCGGGCCGCACCGCGCCGGGCTGGGCCGCACCGGGCCGCGCCGGGCCGCGCCGGGCCGCGCCGGGCCGCACCGCGCCGGGCCGCGCCGGTTTGGGCCGGGCCGGGCTGGGCCGAGTTGGGCCGTTTGGGCCGGGTTGGGTGGAGCGGTCAGTGTGTGTATCGAGGTCGGCCGCTTCGGCGGTTCTGGTCGCGGCGGTGCTGGCAGCGCCGTGCCGTGCGGTGCCGGTTGCGCAGTGCAGTGCCGGTTGTGCCATTCGCCGTGCGGTGCGGGGTTGTCGTGCCGTGCGGTGCAATTCGTGGCGCTGTCGGTTTCGGCCCAGCGGTGCAGCTTCCGCATCGGCCGGGTCAGTTGGTTACGTGAGCTGCTGAACCGCATGACCGCTCAGCCCGCATGACCGCTGGCCCGCATGACCGCTGGCCCGCATGACCGCTGGGCGGCTGGCCCGCTGGCGCGCTGGCCCGCATGCCCGCATGCCGCAGGCTCGTCGACTTTCGCCATTCAGTGCCGTCGCAGCCTCAGCGGCAGCCTCCCCGCAGATCTTGATGAGCTAAAACGATCCAGCCACACCACACCGCTACAAGGTCCACCACTCACACCCCTTTCCTCCTGAAATGACCCCCTCAACCCCCACCACCGCCACACACCCCCTCCAAAGGTCAATCCCGCATACCCGACGAACCTGGCAATGGGGACTGTGTCACGAACGGTGTTTCTGGCCGCGATTCGCCGGATTTGAGTCTGGTGGGATGGGCGTCGTGAGTAATGACCGGAGAGTCGTGAGTCGACGGAAGAACGCCGGTACTGGAATCCGGAAGCTGTCGCCGGAGCATGTCGCAGCGGCGGCGATGGTGGCCGAGGCCCGGCAGCGGGGCTTGGAGCTGACCGGCCCCGGGCGGATTGTTGAAACTGTTCACCGGAATGTCCTCGAGGCAGCGTTGAACGAGGAGATGACCGAGCGCCTCGGTCATGAGACGCCTGCATCATCCACCTGATCCGCAACACGTTCCGGCTGACCTCGCGTAAGGACAGCGACGCGATCAAGCGGGACATCAAACCGATCTACACCGCGCCGAACGCCGACGCCGCGCGCGCCGCGGTCGACGAACTGGACGAGAAATGGGGGCCTAAATATATCGGATCGCTTAACTCCCGCTGCCGCTGCGCGATCCGGGCCCGCGGACATTTCCCAACCGAGCAAGCCGCCATGAAATGCCGGTACCTTGTGAGCCGCAGCCTCGACCCCACCGGAGCGGGCCGCACCCGATGGACGATCAGATGGAAAGCCGTACTGAACGCCTTCGCCATCACGTTCGGTGACCGCTGGCCGGACGCCGAGCAGTACAGATCAACGCCAGAAACACCGATCGCGTTACGGACCCGCGAAAGTCGGGAGGCCCCTGACCCGCATGGTTGTCGCCCGTTGGGTCGGGTGGCGGCGGGGGTGTGGTGGCTGCGGTTGTAGGTCGTCGTGCGTCGCTGGGTGCGCCTCCCTCCTGACGGTTGGGGCGGGGTGAGGTGAGGTGAGGTGGGCTGGTTAGTCGACCAGGCCGGATTGGTAGGCGAAGACGACGAGTTGGGCACGGTCGCGGGCGGCGAGTTTCACCATGGCTCTGCTTACGTGGGTGCGGGCCGTTGCTGGGCTCAGGGTCAGGCGGGCTGCTATCTCCTCGTTGCTCAGGCCTTCGCCGACCAGGCCCACGATTTCGCGTTCGCGGTCGGTGAGGGTGTTGAGGTGGGGGTGGGGGCGTAGCACTCTGGTCGGGCGGGAGGCGAACTCGCGGATCACGCGGCGGGTTACCGAGGGCGACAGCAGGGCCTCGCCGGCGGCGACCAGGCGGATGGCGTGGACCAGGTCGGCCGGTTTGGTGTCTTTGATCAGGAAGCCGCTGGCGCCGTGGCGGAGGGCGTCGAAGACGTAGCTGTCGATTTCGAAGGTGGTCAGGACGATGACCCGGGTGGCGGTCAGGTCCGGGTCCGCGGCGATGCGGCGGGTGGCTTCGATGCCGTCGATGCCCGGCATGCGCACGTCCATCAGGACCACGTCGGGGTGGTGGCGCCTGGTCTGCTCGACCGCGGCGAGGCCGTCTGCCGCCTCGCCCGCCACGACCATGGAGTCCTCGCTCGTCAGCAGGGTGCGCAGGCCCAGCCGGATGAGGTCCTGATCGTCCGCGATCACCACCCGGATCGGCTCGCCGGTGGTCATCGGCGCACCGGGAGGGCTGCGGTCACGGCGAAGCCGCCCTCGGGGCGGGGGCCTGCCGTCAGGGAGCCGCCCAGGGCCGATGCGCGTTCCTTCATGCCGGCGAGGCCGTGGCCTGCGGGAGCCGGGGTGGGCAGGGCGCCCCGGCCGGTGTCGGTGACGGAGACCGTCAGGTTGGCGTCGGTCAGGGTGACCTGGACCGTTGCCGTTGCCGCGCCCGCGTGGCGCAGGACGTTGGTCAGGGATTCCTGCACGATGCGGTACGCCGCCAGGTCCACCGCCGTGGGCAGGGACGCCAGCGGGCCGGTCAGGTCGACCGTCACCGGGACGCCGACGGCGCGGGTGCGGTCGACCAGGGCGTTCAGGTGGGCCAGGCCCGGGGCGGGGGAGCGGTCGTCGGGGTCGTCGCCGCGGCGGACCGCGCCCAGGGTGGTGCGGAGTTCGTCGAGGGATTCGCGGCTGGTGCGGCTGATCGCGGTCAGCGCCGCCTCGGCTTGTTCGGGTTGCTTGGGCAGCAGGTGCAGGGCGACGTCGGCCTGCATCATGATCGCGGCCAGGCCGTGGCCGACCACGTCGTGGACCTCCTGGGCGACGCGGAGCCGTTCGGCGTCCGCCTGGCGGCGGGCCTCGTCGCGGCGGTTCTGCAGCACCTGCTCGCGGCCCACGCGGACGGTCACGCCGATCGCCAGGGGGCCGGCCACCCAGGCGACCTGCGGGGCCACCGCTGCCGTGTCGAGGCCGCCGCCGAGCAGGCCCGCGACGATGAGCAGGACGAGCGAGCCGGTGGCCGCCACGGCCGCGGCACGCAGGGGGCGGTGCGCGGCGACCGTGTACACGGCTATGGCCAGGCTCAGCATGATCGGGCCGTACGGGTTGCCGCTCAGCAGGTAGCCGCACACCGCCGCGGTGCAGACCGCCAGGACCTGCATCGGCAGCAGGCGCCGGACGGCCGGCGCCAGGGCGGCCGTGACCACCAGCGCGTACGCCCAGCCGGGGATCGACGGGACGCCCTGGTTGCGGCCCGCGGGGGCGGTGCCCATCAGGCCGACCGCCAGCAGGGCGAGCGCGAGCAGCCCGTCCGGTAGGTATCCGCGTGCCCGGTTCATGACGCTCACAGGATGTCACGGCGGCGCAGCAGCAGGCCGCCCAGCGCCGCGAAGACCACCAGGTATGCCGCCACGACCAGCAATGCCTGGCCACCGCCGACCAGCGCCTCGACGCCGGGGGTGTCCCCGCTTGCGCCGAGCGCCGCCACCGCCGAGCCCGCGTTCGGGCCGGGCAGGCCCTTCTGTAGCTGGGCCACCGGCTCCAGCAGGGGCGCAGCGATCAGGGTCAGCAGGTTCTGCACCGCGAGCAGCCACACCAGGCCCAGGCCCACGGGCAGGGCCACCCCGCGCAGGGCGATGCCGAGCAGCGCGCCGAGCACCGTCCACATCGCGGCGATCAGCCAGCCCGCGCCGATTCCGGTGAGCAGGTCGCCGGCGCCCGGCCACTCCAGCTGCCGGTCCTCGGCGAGCGCCACGGCCAGGCTCGCCAGCGCGCCCACGGCGAAGACGGCGAGCACCCCGGTCAGCGCGGCCAGGCAGACCGTGACGAGCTTGGCCGCGTACACCCGGAGGCGGACCGGGTCCTGGGTGAGGATCGTCTTCCAGGTGCCCCACGCGTATTCGCTGCCGACCGCCAGCACGCCGAGGATCAGCATCAGCGCGCCCAGGAACACCGGCAGCCCGCCGATCGAGTTGCCGACGAGCTGGTCCGGCAGGAGCGCCGCCAGGCCACGGTCGGCGCGGGGCCCGCTCGTGCCGCCCGCGTAGCCCGCGTACGGGATCAGGTAGGTGAAGGTCACGCTCAGGCCGAGGCCGATCGCGAGCAGGGCCCAGATCGCCGGGCGGCGGAGCAGCTTGAGGCCCTCGGCGCGGATGTGGTCACGCACGGCTTGCTCCCGTCAGGGCCAGGAAGGCGTCCTCGAGGCTGCGTTCCTCGGCGCGCAGCTCGCTGACCGCGATGCCCGCTCCGACCAGCGCGGCGTTCACCTCGGCGGCGCGGGCCGGTGGCACGGCAAGGCGCAGCCCGCCGTCGGCGACCTGGACGGCGTCGGCGCCGAGCAGGCTGCGAGCCTGCGCCGCGGCGTCCTCCAGCGGTGTGGCGACCAGGCGCAGGCCGGGTCTGCCGCGCAGCTCGGCGACCGTGCTCTCGGCGACCAGGCGGCCGTCGGCGATGACGCCCACCCGGTCGCAGAGCCCCTGCACCTCGGCCATCAGGTGGCTGGAGAGCAGCACTGTGCAGCCGGCCGTGCCGAGCCGGCGGATCAGCACCCGCATGTCCGCCATGCCCGCCGGATCCAGGCCGTTGGTGGGCTCGTCGAGCACGACCAGGTGCGGATCCTTGAGCAGCGCGGCCGCCACGCCGAGGCGCTGTTTCATGCCGAGCGAGTAGGCCGCATAGCGGTCGCCGGCCCGGTCGGTGAGCTCGGCCTGGTCGAGCACGGCCGCGATCCGGTCGGGTGGCACGCCCGCGTGGCGGGCCAGGACGCGCAGGTTGTCGCGGCCGCTCAGGTACGGGTAGAAGGCCGGCCCCTCGATCAACGCGCCCACCCCGTCGAGCCGCCCCGGCGGCCGGCCGAACAACCGCACCTCGCCGGACGTGGGCCGGATCAGGCCCAGCAGCATGCGCAGCGTGGTGGTCTTGCCGGCGCCGTTGGGGCCGAGGAAGCCGTAGACCTCGCCGGCCCGGACGCACAGATCCAGGCTGTCGACGGCGGTCAGCGTGCCGTAGCGCTTCGTGAGGCGGCGGGCTTCGACGGGTGGTGTCATGAGCCCATCGTTGCGGGGTCCCGGGCTGGGCGCGTCCGCTCAGAAGCGACACTCTGCGTACGTCTCTCGGCGTACGGCCGGGGTCAGAGCAGCTTGCGCAGCTTCAGCAGGTCGAAGGGGTTGGCCTTGACCACGACCTGGCGGGAGGCGACCGCCCGGGTGACGTCGAGCCGGCCGGTGACCAGCGCGATCAGGTCGTCGCCGGTGCTGGTCAGGGCGATCTTCGCCCGCGGGTCGTCGCCGTCGGCGATGTCGACCAGGCGGCCACCGGCCAGCCGCGCGTGGAACGCGGTGCCCAGGTCGGTGATCCGGCAGGCGAGCGTGCGGTCCAGGTCGAGTTTGCCGCGGGTCTCGGCGTTGGCGTCCAGCCGGGCGGCGAGATCGTGCAACGCCTGCCGGCACTCGTCCACGCTGGCCAATTCGGTCCCCTTCCGCGACTGCACCTCGACGCTCCGCACGGTACCGCAATGCACCTGCGGGTAAGCCCGGTAGCGTTGCACCAGCACACGCGGGGCCGCGAGCCGGAGGGAGCAACATGCAGGACGCATGGCGGGCGTATCTCGAGATGGCGCTCGGATTGACCGAGGCACCACGCAAGCGGGCCCAGCAGGTGGCCGGCGAGCTCGTGAACCGGGGCGGCGCGACCGCCGCGCAGCTGCAGGGACTGGTCGAGGACCTGATGTCGACGGGCGTCGCGAACCGCGAGGCGTTGACCAACATCGTCCGCTTCGAGGTGGACCGCGCGCTCGGGCTGGTCGGTCTGGCCACGGCCGACGAGGTCTCCGACCTGAACAACCGGGTCCGCGACCTGGAGCGCCAGCTGCGTCAGGCGCAGGCCCGCGCGAGCGCGGCCGAGACCACCGATTCCGGTACGGCGGCCGAGGTGACCCTCGCGGGGCCAGGGCCGGCGGATGTCGTGCCGCCGGCGAAGAAGGCGGTGGCGCGCAAGGCGGTCAAGGCGACCCCGAACGCGATGCCGGCCGCCGCGGAGCCGGCCCGCACGGCGGTGAAGAAGGCGGCCGCGAGCAACGGCACGACGCCGGTGCAGGGGGTGACGCCGGGAGCGGCTCCGGTCAAGGGCAGGCCACCGAAGGCGGCGCCGCGCGCGACGACCGGCCCGGCGAAGGCGACCGGCCCGGCGAAGGCGACCGGACCGACGAAGGCGACCGGACTGCCCGAATCCGCCGGCCCGGCGAAGGCGACGGGTCCGGCGAAGGCTGCCGGTCTGCCGAAGTCCGCCGGCCTGGCGAAGGCGACGGGCCCGGCCACATCCACCGGTCCGGCGAGCGTGGCCGGCCCGGCGAAGGCAGCGCCATCCGCGGAGCCGGCCACCCCGGCGGGGACGGCGGCGGCGCCGACCGCATCGGTGAAGGAAGCCGCGGCCGCGACCGAACTGCCGCAGCCGACACCCGCCGCGAAGAAGGCGGCAGCCAGGAAGGCAGCCGCCAAGAAGGCCACCCCGGCAACGATCGCCCCCGCCAAGGCTGGTCCCGCCAAGGCCGCAGGCACGGGAAAAGCAGGCCCGGCAAAGGCCGCAGGGCCCGCGAAGGCCGCAGGCACGGGAAAAGCAGGCCCGGCAAAGGCCGCAGGGCCCGCGAAGGCCGCAGGCACGGGGAAAGCAGGCCCGGTAAAGGCCGCAGGCCCTGGGAAGGCAGCGGGCCCTGGGAAGGCAGCGGGTCCGGCGGAGGCAGCGGGTCCGGCGGAGGCAGCGGGTCCGGCGAAGGCAGCGGGCCCGGCGAAGAGCGGCCCCACCGGCACGGACGCCCGGCCCGCTGACGGCGCCAGGACCACCCCCGCCAAGAAGGCCGCGAAGAAGACGACCAACCCCGCCGCGCCGGAGGTCACGCCGTGACGTACCCGAACCAGCAGCCCCGCCCCGGCCCGCCGGCCGGCGGCTTCCGTCCCGGCCCGCCCCCCGGCGGCTTCCGCCCCGCCCCACCCCCGGCCGGACCCCAGCCGACCGGACCCCAGCCGACCCCGGCCTATCAGCTCGACGCCAACGGCGGCACCGGTCACCCCGCGGTCGACGCCGTGCTGCAGGCGCTGGCCAACGCCGCCACCCTCGCCCCCGGTGACCAGATCGCCGAGTACGAGGCCGCGCACCAGGTGCTCCAGGAGACCCTGGCCGGCATCGACCGCTGACCCCCGTACCGGAGAAAAGGTTTTCATCTCATGGCCCGCCGTGCGCGTCTCGACGCCGAGCTCGTCCGCCGCAAGCTCGCCCGGTCCCGGGACCAGGCGGCCGCGCTCGTCGCGGCCGGCCGGGTCCAGGTGCGGGGCACGGTGGCGCAGAAGGTCGCCACCATGATCGATCCGGCGGATCCGGTGGTGGTGACCGGTGACGATCCGGCCACCGAGTACGTCTCCCGGGGCAGTCACAAGCTGGCCGGCGCGCTGGCCGCCTTCGCCGGTCTGCCGGTGCGGGGGCGGCGCTGCCTTGATGCCGGCGCCTCGACCGGCGGGTTCACCGACGTGTTGCTGCGCGCGGGCGCCGGGCACGTCTACGCCGTCGATGTCGGCTACGGTCAGCTCGCCTGGCCGCTGCGCACCGACGAGCGGGTCACCGTCATGGAGCGCACCAACGTGCGCGCGCTCACGCCCGACGCGCTCGGCGGCCCGGTGGATCTCACCGTCGCCGATCTGTCGTTCATCTCGCTGCGGCTCGTGCTGCCCGCGCTCGCCGCCTGCACCGGCCCGGACGGTGATCTCGCGCTGATGGTCAAGCCGCAGTTCGAGGTCGGCAAGGAGCGGGTCGGCTCCGGCGGCGTCGTGCGCGACCCGCTGCTCCGGGCCGAGGCCGTGCTGGCCGTGGCCGCCACCGGCGCCGAGCTGGGTCTCGGCGTCGCCGGGGTGGCCGCCAGCCCGCTGCCCGGCCCGAGCGGCAACGTGGAGTTCTTCCTGTGGTTCCGGCGGGACGCCCCGCCGGCCGACGAGGCGCGGGTGCATGCCGTTGTCGCCGCCGGCCCGTCCGGCGCGGTAGCCTCCGCCGGGCCGGCACCTATGCCGGTTTCGCACCTGTTGGAGGATTCGTGACGCGGTCCGCCTTGTTGGTCACCCACACCGGTCGACGGCAGAGCACCCAGCATGCCCAGACCGTCGCCCGCGACCTGGTCGCGGCCGGTTTTGAGGTACGGGTGATCGCGCAGGAGGTCGCCGACCTCGAGCTGCCCGCCGGGGTCACCCCGGTCGACGACCCGACGGCGGCCGAGGGGGTGGAGATCGTCTTCGCCCTCGGCGGCGACGGCACCTTCCTGCGCGCCGCCGAGCTGGCCCGCCCCGCCAAGGCGCCGCTGCTCGGCATCAACCTCGGCAAGGTCGGCTTCCTCGCCGAGGCCGAGCTGACCAACATCGACCAGACCGTGCGCGAGATCGTGGCCGGCGACTACACCGTGGACGAACGGCTCACCCTGGACGTCCGCGCCGAGTACGACGGCCGGCTCATCGCCGACTCGTGGGCGCTCAACGAGGTCAGCGTCGAGAAGGGCCAGCGGGCGCAGATGCTCGAGCTGCTCGTCGACGTCGACGGGCGCCCGCTGTCGCGGTACGGCTGCGACGGCGTCGTGTGCGCCACACCTACCGGCTCCACCGCGTACGCGTTCTCGGCCGGCGGTCCGGTCGTGTGGCCCGAGGTCGAGGCGCTGCTGCTGGTGCCGATCAGCGCGCACGCCCTGTTCAGCCGCCCGATCGTGACCGCGCCCACCTCGACTTTTGTGATCACCGTGGACCCGTACACGTCGTTCGCGGTGCTGTGCTGCGACGGGCGGCGCACCTGGGACCTGCCGCCCGGCGCCCAGGTCACGGTGCAGCGCGGTGAGCTGCCGGTGCGCCTCGTCCGGCTCAATCCCCGGCCGTTCACCGACACGCTCGTGGCGAAGTTCGCCCTGCCGGTCGACGGCTGGCGCGGCAACCGTCGCTGACGGGAGCCGGGTCCCGGCCGACCTCGGTGGGCAATTGTCGGTGGGCACCGATACTGTTCGCCCTGTGCTGGAGGAACTGCGCATCACCGGGCTGGGCGTCATCGATGACACGACGTTACGGCTGACCACAGGCATGAATGCCATCACCGGCGAGACCGGTGCCGGCAAGACGATGGTCGTGACCGGACTAGGGCTGCTCTTCGGCGGCCGGGCCGACGCCGGCCGGGTCCGTGCCGACCCCGGACGTGCCGTGGTGGAGGGCCGGTTGCGGCTCGCCGGTTCGCTGGGCGACGCGGTGCAGACCCGGATCACCGACGCGGGTGGCGAGATGGACGACGACGGCTCGGTGCTGCTGAGCCGCACGGTCACCATCGAGGGCCGCTCGCGGGCGCACGTCGGCGGCCGCAGCATGCCGGTGGCGATGCTCAGCGAGGTCGGTGAGCAGGTCGTCGCCGTGCACGGCCAGTCCGACCAGCTGCGCCTGCTGCGCCCGTCGGAGCAGCGCGCCGCGCTGGACCGGTTCGCCGGCGCCGAGCACGAGAAGCTGCTGGAGACCTATCGCGAGGCGTTCACCCGCTGGCGGGCGGTGGTCGAGGATCTGGCCGACCGGCGCCGGCACGCCCGCGAGCGCAACCAGGAGGCCGACCTGCTGACCCTGGGCCTCGACGAGATCACCCGGGTGGACCCGCAGCCCGGCGAGGACGACGACCTGCGCGCCGAGGTGCAGCGCCTGGAGCACGCCGAGGGGCTGCGCGCGGCCGCCACGGTCGCCGCGCAGGCGCTGGCCGGCGGCGTCGAGGCCACCGAGGAGACACCCGACGCGACGGTGCTGCTCGGTGCCGCCCGCCGCACGCTGGAGGCGCAGGCCACCGTCGACCCGGCGCTGGGGGAGCTGGCCGCCCGGATCGAGGAGGCCGCCACCCTGGTCGGTGACGTCTCCGCCGAGCTGTCGGCCTACCTGAGCGCGCTGGACGCCGACCCGGCCCGGCTCGAGGTCATCTACGAGCGCCGGGCCGCGCTGCGCGCGCTGACCCGTAAATACGCCGACGACGTCGAGGGCGTCATCGCCTGGGCCGACAACGCCCGCACCCGGCTGGCCGCGCTGGACAGCTCCGACGAGCTGCTGGAGGAGCTGGACAAGGAACGGTTGCGGCTGGCCGTGACCGTCGGTGAGCTGGCCGGCCGGCTGACCGTCGCCCGGCTGGAGGCCGCGGGCCGCTTCTCCGATCAGGTCAGCGTCGAGCTGGCCGGCCTCGCCATGCCGCACGCCCGGGTCGAGATCGTCGTGCAGCCGCGGGTCGGCGGGCGCGACGAGCCCACCGTTCCGGTCGACGGCGCCGAGCTGGCCGTGGGCCCGGACGGCGGTGACGAGATCGAGCTGCGGCTGATCGCGCACCCCGGCGCGCCCGCGCTGCCGCTGCAGAAGGGCGCCTCGGGTGGCGAGCTGTCCCGGGTCATGCTGGCCATAGAGGTGGTGTTCGCCGGGGCCGGCGGCCCGCCGACGCTGGTGTTCGACGAGGTCGACTCCGGGGTGGGCGGCCAGGCCGCGGTCGAGATCGGCCGCCGGCTGGCCCGGCTGGCGCGCACCCACCAGGTGCTGGTGGTGACCCACCTGCCGCAGGTGGCCGCGTTCGCCGACCGGCACCTGGTGGTCGCCAAGGACACCAGCGGGGCGATCACCACCAGCGGGGTGCGCATCGTCGAGGAGACGGAGCGGGCCCGCGAGCTGGCCCGGATGCTGGCGGGCCTGCCGGATTCCGACCTGGGCATCGCCCACGCCGAGGAGCTGCTGGCGGTCGCCGACAAGGAGAAACGCGCTCGAGGAAACGGCGGAACTCACGATGAGTGACGGGTAATTCGTACCTTTTGTCGGTGACCTTGTGCATGTCGCGTGCGGCATGGGTGAAACGGCGTGTCAGGATGGCCGGGATGCGACTTCCCACCTTGCGCCGGACCCGGAGCGTCGAACCGGGTGCCTTCTCCGGCATCGCCCGCCTCGATCGCCGGACCAAGCGCCTGGTCGGACGACTGCGCCCCGGTGACATCGCCGTGATCGACCACGTCGACATCGACCGGGTCGCCGCCGACTCGCTGGTCGCCGTCGGGGTCGCGGCCGTGCTCAACGTCAAGCCGTCGATCTCCGGCCGGTATCCGAACCTCGGGCCCGAGGTGCTCATCCAGGCCGGCATCGTGCTCATCGACGATCTCGGCGAGGAGGTGTTCGACCGGATCAGCGAGGGCGACCGGGTCAGCATCGTCGACGACACCGTGCTGCTCGACGGCGAGCCGATCGCCTCCGGCATCCGGCAGGACACCCAGACCGTCGCCGCCGCCATGGCCGACGCGCGCGAGGGCCTGTCCGTGCAGCTCGAGGCGTTCGCGGCCAACACCATGGACTACCTCAAGCAGGAACGCGACCTGTTGCTGGACGGCGTCGGCGTGCCGGACGTGCAGACCCGGATCTCCGGCCGGCACGTGCTCATCGTCGTGCGCGGTTACGACTACAAGGCCGACCTGGACGTGCTGCGGCCGTACATCCGCGAGTTCAAACCGGTGCTGATCGGGGTCGACGGCGGGGCGGACGCGCTGGTCGAGTCCGGCTACACCCCGGACATCATCATCGGCGACATGGACTCGGTCACCGACGACGTGCTGCGCTGCGGCGCCGAGGTGATCGTGCACGCGTACCCGGACGGGCGCGCGCCCGGCCTGGACCGGGTGCACGGGCTCGGCGTGCCCGCGGTGACCTTCCCCGCCGCCGCCACCAGCGAGGACCTGGCCATGCTGCTGGCCGACGAGAAGGGCGCCACGCTCATCGTCGCGGTCGGCACGCACGCCAACCTGGTCGAGTTCCTCGACAAGGGCCGCGGCGGCATGGCCTCGACGTTCCTGACCCGGCTCAAGGTGGGCGGCAAGCTGGTCGACGCCAAGGGCGTGAGCCGGCTCTACAAGCAGAACATCTCCGGCTCGGCCCTGCTGCTGCTCGTGCTCTCCGCGGTCGCGGCGATGGCCTCGGCGGTCGCGGTCTCCACGGTCGGCAAGGCCTACCTGTCCGTGGTGTCCGAGTGGTGGGACAATCTGGTCTTCCAATTAGGACAGCTTTTCTAATCCGCGAGTGACCAAGAGGCTTTTGGCGTGATCAATTTCCGGTACCACGTGGTGTCGCTCACCGCGGTCTTCCTCGCCCTCGCGATCGGGCTGGTGGTCGGCACCGCCGCGCTCAACGGGCCGGTCGCCGACACGCTCAAGGACCGCGTCGACGCGCTGAGCAAGGACAACAGCAACTACCGCGAGCAGGCCAACCAGTACCGCGAGGAGCTGAACCGGACGCAGGACTTCGCCACCGAGGTCTCGCCCGCGCTGCTCAACGGCAAGCTGGCCAACCGCAAGATCCTCGTGGTGGTGCTGCCCAGCGGCCAGGACTACGTCGACGGCGTGACCTCGATGCTCACCGTCGCCGGCGCCAGGATCACCGGTACGGTCACCGTGCAGGACAAGTTCTTCGACCCGGCGAACGCGTTCGAGCTGCTCGACCTGGCCGACAAGGCCTCCCGCCCGACGGTGCCGGTGGAGGGCCTGCCGCTCAACAGCGACGGCGTCGAGACCTCCAGCGCGCTGCTGGCGGTCGCCCTGCTGCAGAAGGCGCAGCCGGTGTCGCCCGGCGACCTCACCGCCGTGCTGGCCGCCTACGCCGAGCCCGGCTACCTCAACGTCTCCGACGAGATCGCGCCCGGCGCCGAGGCCACCGTGGTGGTCTCCGGGCTGCCGCCGGTCGACCGCGACGCCGCCAAGAAGAATCAGAACGCGGTCACCCTGACCACCCAGTTCGTCGAGGACCGGCCGCTGGTGGTCGGCGGCAACGGGATCGGCGACGGCAACCTGGTCGCCGAGATCCGGGCCGACCCGACCCTGGTCAAGAACATCTCCACGGTGGACAACGTGAGCACCGAGCAGGGCCAGCTGGCCACCGCGATGACCGTCGTCGAGCGGGTCGTGGCCGGCAAGGTCGGCCAGTACGGCCTGTCCGCGGGCGCGTCCTCCCAGGTGCCGAAGACCGCGGCTTAAGCACGCCTGCGGGGCCGTCGGGCGCCGACCGCCTAGACTCGGCGGTCGGCCGCCGAGGGGTGCGGCCCGGCGAGGCAGGAGTGTGCAACATGGCCGGCAAGGTCGTGAAGTCGTTCGGCACCGGTGCGCTGGCGGCGCGGGCCGCCCTGGCCTGGATCCGGCTGGATCCGCGCGAGGCCGAGCTGCGGCGCACCAACTTCCACGGCCGCACGGTCACCCTGGCGGGTGGTCCCGCGCTCGCGGTGGGCGCCACCGTCGGCGCCGCGTTCGGTGCGTCCGGCCGGTCGGTGGCCGCCGCCGTCGTCACCGCGGGTGCGACCGCCGGCGCGGTCGGGTTCTACGACGACATCGTCGGCAACCGGCCCGAGCAGAAGGCCGCCAAGGGTTTCGCCGGGCACCTGGGCGCGCTGCGCGAGGGCCGGGTCACCAGCGGCCTGGTCAAGATCGCCGGGGTCGGCGCCGCCGGGCTGGCCGCCGCGGCCCTGCTCGCCGCCGACCCGCGGGTGCGCGCCCATCCCGCCCGGCGCTCGGGCGGGGCCGTCCGTGGCGCCGTCGACGTGCTGCTCGGCGCGGGCGTCATCGCCGGCACCGCGAACCTGCTCAACCTGCTCGACCTGCGCCCCGGCCGGGCGCTGAAGGCCGGCACGCTGATCGGCGTACCGCTGGCGGTCGGGCGCGGCGGCGCGGTGGCCGCCGGGACGCTGGGCGCGGGCGCGGCGCTGCTGCCCGCCGATCTCGGCGAGGAGATCATGCTCGGCGACGCCGGCGCCAACGCCCTCGGCGCGCTGCTCGGGGTGGCGCTGGCCGCCCGCACCGGGCCGGCCGGGCGGGCCGTCGCGCTGACCGTGCTGGCCGCGCTGACCGCCGCCAGCGAGAAGGTCAGCTTCACCAAGGTCATCCAGGACACGCCGTGGCTGCGCGAGCTCGACGCGCTCGGCCGCCGGCCGGCGGAATGACCGATACGGCCTCCACGCCACGTTCCGGCGCCGGGCGGATCGCCGGTGCCGCCGCGCTGATCGCCGGGCTCACGGTGCTGGCCCGGATCGCGGGCTTCGGCCGCACGGTGGTGTTCATCAGCACGGTGCGGGACAACTCGCTCGGTGACCTCTACAACGCGGCGAACACCGTGCCCAACATCGTCTTCGAGCTGGTCGCCGGCGGTGCGCTGGCCAGCCTGGTGGTGCCGCTGCTGGCCGGGGCCGTGGCAGCCGGTGACCGCGACCGGGTCGACGCCGTCGCGTCGGCGCTGCTGACCTGGACGCTGCTGCTGCTCGTGCCGCTGGCGGTGCTGGTCGCGGTGCTGGCCGGGCCGATCGTCGGGCTGCTGCCGGACATGCCGCCGGAGGCCCACGAGGTCGGCGCGCGGATGCTGCGGATCTTCGCGCCGCAGCTGCCGCTGTACGGCGTCGGCATCGTGCTCACCGGCATCCTGCAGGCCCACCACCGCTTCGCCTGGCCGGTGCTCGCCCCGCTGCTGTCCAGCGTCACCGTGATGGCCGCCTACCTCACGTACGCGCTGGTGGACGGGCGGGGCAGCGGGCTGGGCGAGCTGAGCGCCGGCGGTGAGCTGGCCCTGTCGCTGGGCACCACGCTCGGCGTCGTCGTGCTCAGCCTGTGCCTGCTGGTGCCGTTGCGGGGCCTGCGGCTGCGGCTGCGCCCGGCGGTGCGCTTCCCCGGCGACGCGGGCCGGCAGGTCGTCCGGCTCGGCTGGGCCGGCGCGGTCACCGTCGGCTCCCAGCAGCTCATGGTCGTGGTGGTGCTCGCGCTCGCGGCCGGCGACGGCGACCTGACCCGGTTCAACCTGGCCCAGGCGCTGTACCTGCTGCCGTGGGCGGTGCTGGCGGTGCCGCTCGCCACGGCCGCCTATCCGACCCTGTCCGCGACCGCCGAGCGTGGCGACGAGGACGGCTACCGCGCCGCGCTGGCCGGCACCGCCCGGACGGTGGTGCTGCTGGCCTGCCTCGGCGGCGCGGCCCTGGTCGCGATCGCCGAGCCGGTCACGGCCCTGCTGGGCACGCCGCGCGCGGCGCCCGGCATCGTCGGGTTCGCCCCCGGGCTGCTCGGCTACGCCCTGTTCGCGCTGCTCTCCCGCGCGCTGTACGCCCGGGGCGCAACCGCCTCCGCCGCCGCGGCCACGGCCGCGGGCTGGGCGGTCGCCGCGGTCGCCGCGCTGGTCCTGACCGCGGTGCTGCCCGGCGACGGCCGGGTGCTCGCGCTCGCGCTGGCCAACAGCGTCGGCATGATCGCGCTGGGGGTGCTGCTGGTCGTTGCCGTACGCCGCCGGGCCGGCGCCGGCGCGCTGGCGGGACTGCCACGGGCGGCCGGCGTCGGTATCGTGGCGGCGGTCGCGGCCGCCGCGGCCGGCTGGGGCGTCGTGCAGGGCCTGGCAGAGGTCGCCGGCCCGACCCCGGCAGGGTGGGCGAGCGTGCTTTCCGGCATGCTGGGCGGTGTCGTGGTGGCGGTCGTGTTCTTCGCGGTGACCTACCCGCTGGATCGCCACGACCTGCGGCCCCTGGTCGCCTCCGTGACCGGGCGGATCCGCCGGACGTCAGCATCGAACGGGAAGGGCGCATCGTGACCGACGCACCGCGGGCGGCGACGTGGCAGGGCTCGGTCGCGCTGGTGCTGGGCTCCAGCACCGGCGGCGTCGGCCAGCACGTGGCCTCGCTGGCCCGCGGCCTGCTGGCCGCCGGCTGCCGGGTGCTGGTGGTCGGCCCGGCCGCGACCGACGAGCACTTCGGCTTCGCCGCGGCCGGCGCGCAGTTCGCCGCCGTGGAGATCCCGGCCTCGCCCGGCCCGCAGGACTCCGGCGCGGTCCGGGCCATGCGCCGGGCGCTCAACGGCCGGGAGATCGACGTGCTGCACGCGCACGGCCTGCGGGCGGCGTTCGTCGCCTCGCTGACCCGGCCCGCCGTGCCGCTGGTGGTCACCTGGCACAACGCGGTCCTCGCCCGCGGCCTGCGCGGTCAGGCGTCGGCGCTGGTCGAGCGGATCGTCGCGCGGGCCGCCACGCTCACCCTCGGCGCGTCGCAGGACCTGGTCGACCGGGCCGTGTCGGTGGGCGCCCGCAAGGCGCGGCTGAGCGCCGTCGCCGCGCCCGCGCTGCCCGCGCCGCGGCGCAGCCGCGCCGCCGTGCGCGCCGAGTTCCGGATCACCCCGGACACCCCGCTGATCCTCTCGGTCGGCCGGCTGCACCCGCAGAAGCGCTACGACCTGCTCATCGAGGCCGCCGCCCGCTGGCGGGAGCTGACCCCGCCGCCGATGGTGGTGGTGGCGGGCTCCGGCCCCAGCTACATGCAGCTGGCCCAGCGCGCCTCGGAGCTGCGCGCCAAGCTCTACCTGCTCGGCCACCGCGCCGACGTGCCCGACCTGCTGGCCGGCGCCGACCTGGCCCTGATCACCAGCGACTGGGAGGCCCGGCAGCTGTTCGCCCAGGAGGCGCTGCACGCGGGGGTGCCGCTGATCAGCACCGCCGTGGGCGGGCTGCCCGGCCTGGTCGGCGACGCGGCCGTGCTGATCCCGCCGGGCAGCGTGGACGCGCTGGACACCGCGGTGCGCGCGATGCTGGCCGACCCGGCGCGGCGGGCGGAGTATGCGGCGCGCGGTCCGCGGCAGGCCGCGAGCTGGCCGACCGAACAGGACACGGTGGCCGACGTGCTGGCCGCGTACGCCTCGGTGACGACCACCGCGCGGGCAGGCCAGGGGTGAGCAACCCGACGCGTGCCGCACGCTGGGTGCGGCGCCTGCGCGACACGGTCCGCCGGGGCATCCGGCCGGACTCCGCGCCGCCGTCGCGCAAGCGGCGCGGACGGACCTGGCTGCCGTACCTTTTGATCGTGCTGGCCGCGGCGGCCAGCCTGGCCGGGCTCGCCGTGCGGCCCACCACCGGCGCCCCGCAGGACACCGCCGACTACGTCATCCTGGCCGGCGCCGCCGGGCTGCGCTGGGAGGACCTCGACCCGCAGCGCACCCCGGCGCTGTGGCAGGAGGCGACCCGCGGCTCGATCGGCTGGCTGTCGGTGCGCTCCGCCCACTCCACCACCTGCCCCGCCGACGGCTGGCTCACCCTCGGCGCCGGCAACTACGCGATCTGGGCGAACACCCGGGTGAACGGCCAGTGCCCGCCGGTGGAGCCCGCCCTGACCCAGCCCGACGCGCTCGGCGCCAACCTGCCGGGCCTGGCCGGGGTGGTCCGCGCCAACCAGGACAACCAGCCGTACGGGGCGCTGCCCGGCGCGCTCGCGGAGTCGGTCCGGTGCACCGTGGCCGTGGGCCCGGGCGCGGCCATCGCGGCGGCCCGGCCGTTCGGGCGCGTCGACCGGTACGTGACCACCCTGCCCGAGGACCCCCGCCGGCTGCTGTCGGACTGCGTGCTCAGCATGGTCGACCTCGGCACGATCACCGGTGCGGGCGCCGCCCGGCAGGCCCGGGTCGCGCGGGCCGACGCCACCCTGGCCCGGATCGTCGCCGCCCGTCCCGAGCGTTCCCTGATCATGGTGGCCGGCGTCTCGGACACCGACAGCACCTCGCGGCTGCACGTGGCGATCGCCGAAGGGCCGGGCTGGGAGGGCGGCTGGCTGACCTCCGCCGGCACCGGCCGCGACGGCTACCTGCAGCTGGTGGACCTCGCGCCCACCGTGCTCACCGCGCTGGGCCGGCCGCCGCCGGAGGGGCTGTTCAGCGGCTTCGGCGCGTTGTCGGCGTCCGGCCGCCCGGCGGACCCGGCCGAGGCCGTCGGCGGGGAGAACAACGCCGACAAGCGGGCCGGCGCGCAGCTCGGCATCGCCGGTGCCTTCTTCACCGCGCTCGGCGCCGTCCAGCTGGCGGTCTTCCTGCTGGTGGTGCCGTTGATGATCCGGGCCCGCCGGCATGCCGGGCCGACCGGGCCGGCGGCCGCCCCGTGGCCGCTGGTGCTGGGCGTGGAGGTGCTGCTGATCGCGGTGGCGCTGGCCATCCCGGCGGCCCTGGTGGCCGATGCGGCGCCCTGGTGGCGGGCCGGGCGGGCGGGCATCGTCTTCGCCCTGCTGACCTTCGCGCTGATGGCCGTCGGCACCGCCGCCGTCCGGTTCGTGCCGCCGTACCTGCGCACGCTGTGGCCGCTGGGCGTGGTCTCCGGCGTGGCCGCCGCGGTGGTCGGATTCGACCTGCTCACCGGCGCGCAGCTGCAGCTGAACGGGGTCGCCGGGTATTCGGCGATCGAGGGGTCGCGGTATTCCGGCGTCGGCAGCGTCGGGCTGGGCGTGTTCGTGGCGGGCATGCTCTTCGTCGCCGGCTGCGTGGCCCAGTGGGTGCGGCGGCCCTGGCGCCCGGTGGTGGTCGTGCTGGTCGGCGGCGTCGCGGTGGTCATGGTCGGCAGCCCGTACCTGGGCGCGGACCCGGTCGGCGCGATCGCGGTCACCGCCGGGGTGTGCGTGGCCGCCGCGATCAGCACCGGCGGCTGGCTGACCTTCCCGCGCTTCGCCTGGGCGGCGCTGGCCGGCCTGGCGGTCACCATCGGCTTCGCGGTGCTGGACCTGCGCCGGCCCGAGCTTGAACAGGGCAGCCTGGGCCGGGCGCTGACGGCGCTGGGGGAGGGCACGGCGGGCCCGGCCATCCAGCGCGCCGCCACCTCCAACGGGCACGCCCTGGACAGCCCGCTGACGCTGCTGACGGTGGTCGGCGTCCTGATGCTGGCCTTCGCCCGCTACTCGCCCTGGGGCGGCCTCAACCGGGTCTTCGGCCTGCACCCGGCGCTGCGCGCGGCGCTGGCCGGCACCGTGGTCGCCACGATGATCGCCGGGGTGCTCAGCGGGGCGGCGTTCGCGGTGGCGGGCGCGGCCGCGGCGGTGGCCGTGCCGCTGGCCGTGCTGACCACGCTGCGGGTGCTCAGCCACGCCGCCGACCGGACCCGGCCGGAGGGCGGCACCGACGGCCCCGGCGGGCCCGGCCGGTCGATGCGGCCCGGCCCGGTGGCTCCCGACCCGGGCGACAAATCCGACTCGGCGGGCGTGACCGTGCGTCAGGCCTGACCGGGACACGCGTGACGACCAGCCCGAACGTGCGGGCGGCGGCGATGGTGTTACCGTGGAATCCCGTGGATGGCGCGTGCTACCGAAGCTGGTTGAGCGCCGGTCTGCACGATCGCATCTGACCGACCACGGGAGCAGGCCTTGGCAGCAACAGTGCGCGAGACGCGGCACATCTTCGTCACCGGGGGCGTCGCCTCCTCGCTGGGCAAGGGCCTCACCGCCTCCAGCCTCGGCAATCTGCTGACCGCTCGGGGACTGCGGGTCGTCATGCAGAAGCTCGACCCCTACCTCAACGTCGACCCCGGCACGATGAACCCGTTCCAGCACGGCGAGGTCTTCGTGACCGAGGACGGCGCGGAGACGGACCTCGACGTCGGGCACTACGAGCGGTTCCTGGACCGGGCGCTGGCCGGCAAGGCGAACGTCACCACCGGGCAGATCTACTCCTCGGTGATCGCCAAGGAGCGGCGCGGCGAATACCTGGGCGACACCGTGCAGGTCATCCCGCACATCACCAACGAGATCAAAGAGCGCATCTTCGCGATGGCCGACCCCGACGAGTACGGCCGCACCCCGGACGTGGTCATCACCGAGGTCGGCGGCACCGTGGGCGACATGGAGTCGCTGCCGTTCCTGGAGGCGATCCGCCAGGTGCGCCACGAGATCGGCCGGGACCACGTGTTCTACCTGCACGTGTCGCTGGTGCCGTACCTGGCGCCGTCGGGCGAGCTGAAGACCAAGCCGACCCAGCACTCGGTGGCCACGCTGCGCAACATCGGTATCCAGCCGGACGCGCTGGTCTGCCGCAGCGACCGGGAGATCCCGGAGAAGCTCAAGCACAAGCTGTCGCTGTACTGCGACGTCGACCGCGAGGCCGTGGTGGCCTGCCCGGACGCGCCGAGCATCTACGACATCCCGAAGGTGCTGCACCGCGAGGGCCTGGACGCGTACGTGGTGCGCCGGCTTGGCCTGTCGTTCCGCGACGTGGACTGGACGAGCTGGGACGACCTGCTGGAGCGGGTGCACCACCCGCGCCGGACGATCACCGTCGGGCTGGTCGGCAAGTACGTCGACCTGCCGGACGCGTACCTGTCGGTGAGCGAGGCGATCCGGGCGGCCGGCTTCGCCAACCACGCCCGGGTGCAGCTGCGCTGGGTGCCCAGCGACGACTGCGACACCGCGGCCGGCGCCGCGACCGCCCTGAAGGGCGTCGACGGCATCGTGATCCCCGGCGGCTTCGGCATCCGCGGGATCGAGGGCAAGATCAACACCTCCCGGTACGCGAGGGAGAACGGCATCCCGATCCTGGGGCTGTGCCTGGGCCTGCAGTGCATGACCATCGACGCCGCCCGCCACCTGGCCGGCCTCGACGGCGCCAACTCGCTGGAGTTCGACGAGCAGGCGCCGCACCCGGTCATCTCCACCATGGCCGACCAGCAGGACATCGTCGCGGGCAAGGGCGACCTGGGCGGCACCATGCGGCTGGGCGCGTACCCGGCGGCGCTGGTCGCGGGCTCGGTGGTGGCCGAGGCGTACGAGAGCACCGAGATCTCCGAGCGGCACCGGCACCGCTACGAGGTCAACAACGCGTACCGGGACCGGCTCAGCGCGGCCGGCCTGCGCTTCTCCGGCACCTCGCCGGACGGCCGCCTGGTCGAGTTCATCGAGCTGGACCGCGAGACGCACCCGTTCTTCGTGGCCACCCAGGCGCACCCGGAGCTGAAGAGCCGGCCGACCCGGGCGCACCCGCTGTTCGCGGCGTTCGTCAAGGCCGCGGTGGCCTACGCGGCCGCCGACGAGCTGCCGGTGGAGGTCGCCGAGCCCGGCCAGGCCGCCCCGGTCGGCAAGACCGGCAAGACCGGCAAGGCCGAGAAGGCCGCGGTCGCCGCGTCATGACGGCCTTCGCGCACGAGACGGTCTCGCGCACCGAGCGGTACGCGGGGCCGATCTTCACGGTCTACTCCGACCAGGTCACCATGTCCGGCGGCGGCACCGCCGGGCGCGACGTGGTGGTCAACAAGAACGCGGTGGTGGTCGTCGCGCTCGACGACGTCGACCGGGTCGTGCTGATCAAGCAGTACCGGCACGCGGTCGGCAAGCGGCTCTGGGAGCTGCCGGCCGGGCTGCGCGACGTCGACGGCGAGGACCTGGCCCGCACCGCCGCCCGCGAGCTGGCCGAGGAGGCGGACCTGCACGCCGCCCGCTTCGACCTGCTGGTGGACCTGCACACCTCGCCCGGGTTCAGCGCCGAGACGGTCCGGATCTTCCTGGCCCGCGAGCTGCGCCCGGTGCCGGAGGCCGACCGGCACGAGCGCACCGACGAGGAGGCCGACATCGAGATCGTCTGGCGCGACCTCGACGAGGCGGTCGCGATGGTGCTGCGCGGCGAGATCACCAACGCCGCGGCGGTCGCCGGCCTGCTGGCCGCCGCCCGCGCCCGCGAGGACGGCTGGGCCACCCTGCGCCCGGCGACCACCCCGCCGTTGTGAGCTCTGACCGGTGCGCCCGCCGCTGTGGGCGTACCGGCCTCAGGCCTTGAGAAACGCCTCGCCGGTGAGCCGGCGGCCGTTCGGCGAGGCCGGGAACGCGTCGATCTCCGCGTCGGTGAAGGTGCCGCCCACCGAGCCCCGCGAGATCATCGCCCGGGTCCGCGCCCGGTAGGCGATCGTCATCTGCCGCACCGCGTCGTCGTGGTCCTCGGCCCCGTCCTCGGGGAACGACTCTGCGGAGGTCTGGTCGCGGCGCAGCGCCAGCATGGTGTTCTGGTCGCTGCCGGGCGCCCGCACGCGCTCGCCACGTCCGCGGGCGCGGTGTGACCACGGACACAGGAACTCGGTGTCGCGAGCGGACAGGAACGGTCGTGAACCCTTCTCAGCGAGCCCGGATACGCGCCGGTGACACCGCGGCGTTCGGGCAGCTCTTCACCGACCATGCCTGTGCGGTGTACCGGCACGTCGTCCGGAGCAGCGGCAGCTGGAGCTCGGCCGAGGACATCGTGTCGCTGACCTTCCTGGAGGCCTGGCGGCTGCGCGGCAGTCTGCGGCCCGACGGCGACAGCGTGCTGCCCTGGCTGCTCGGCATCGCCGTCAACGTGTTGCGCAACAACCGGCGTACCGCCCGCCGGCACGCCGCAGCGCTGATCCGGCTGCCGCCTGCCGAGGCGATGCCGGACTTCGCCGACGAGCTCGTCAATCGGATGCGCGACAGCGAGCAGCTGGCCGCCGCGGCAGCCGCCCTGCACCGGCTGCTGCCGACCGATCGGGAGGTCTTCACGCTCTGCGTCTGGTCCGGGCTCGACTACGCGCAGGCCGCCGAGGCGCTCGGCGTGCCGATCGGCACGGTCCGGTCCCGGCTGTCCCGGGCCCGGGCCCGGCTGCGGGAGATGACCGCGGAGGTGCCCGGCACCCGGGAACCGGAGCGGGGCAGCGGACAGGTACTGGATGGCCGTACCGACACGGCCCGGTCGAATCAGGAGCGCAACCGATGAACCAGTCACCACGACTCGACGCTGCAGAACGTGCCGAGCTGGCCCGCCTGTTGCCGCCGCCGGGAGACCCGGCGCTGAGCACCGACCGTCACCTGCTGCTCAAGGACGCCTTCATGCAACAGATCACCGAGGCCCGCGCCACCCGGTCTCCCCGTCGCTTCGCGCTGCTCGCCGTGCCGGTCGCGGCCGCCGTCCTGGTCGCGGCCGGCGTCGGGGCGGCGGTGCTCGGCCGGCCCGGGAACGGCGGAGTGACCTCCTTCACCAGCCCGGTCGTGGCGGTCGTCGCCGGCGACGCGACCGGGGTGGCACCGCTGATGGAACGGGTGGCCCTGGTCGCCGGGAAGGAGCCGCCGGTGCCGGTCGGCGCCGACGAGTACGTCTACATCAAGAGCAAGGTGGCCTGGCTGGTCTTCGCCGGGGACAACGACTCCGGGCCCCAGCAGGCCGGGGTCGACCGGCGGGTCCTGGACCAGGTGCACGACCGCGAGCTCTGGGTGCCCGCGTCGCAGGGCAGCGAGGGGCTGATCCGGGAGCGCGGCGAGACGTTCGGGCTGACCGGCGCGGCGCCGAACAGCCGCTACGCCGGCCTGCCCACCGATCCGGCCGAGCTGCTCACGAGGGTCTACGCCGACACCGAGGGGCGGGGCAGCGGTCCGAACGCCGCGGCGTTCGAGTTCCTCGGTGAGGCGCTGCGGGAGTCGCTGCTGCCCCCGCAGGTGGCCGCCGCCATCTACCGGGCCGCCGCGAAGATCCCCGGCGTGGTGCTGGTGGCCGACTCGGTCGACGCGGAGGGCCGGCACGGCGTCGCGGTGGCCCGCACCGACGAGTTCGGCGAACGGGAGGAGTGGATCTTCGACGCGCGCACCTTCGCGTACCTCGGCGAGCGTTCGTACCTGGTCCGGGACACCGAGGACGGCAAGGCCGGCATGCTCACCGCCACCACCGCGGTGCTGGCACGCGGCGTCGTCCGCGCCGCGGGCGACCTGCCGGAATAGCATCTTGATCTTCAGGCGACAGATCGGCAGTATCTTCCACTTGGTGGGACGGTAATCTGCGAAGCAGCCCGTCTCGGGTATGAGCCATCGACGTCTCTCCCGGAAAGGACGGTGTCGACTCATGAAGGTCGGCATTCCGAGCGAAGTCAAGAACAACGAGTTCCGGGTCGCGATCACCCCAGCCGGGGTCTTCGAGCTGAACCGGGCCGGCCATGAGGTGTTCGTGCAGGCCGGCGCCGGTGCCGGGTCCTCGATCACGGACGCCGACTATGTCGCCGCCGGGGCCACGATCCTGGACGGGCCGGACGCGGTGTGGGCCACCGGCGACCTGATCCTCAAGGTCAAGGAGCCGATCGCCGAGGAGTACGGGCGGATGCGTGAGGGGCAGGTGCTCTTCACGTACCTGCATCTGGCCGCCAGCAAGGAGTGCACCGACGCGCTCCTCGACCGCAAGGTCACCGGCATCGCGTACGAGACCGTCGAGCTGCCCGACCGCTCGCTGCCGCTGCTCGCGCCGATGTCCGAGGTCGCCGGGCGGCTCGCCCCGCAGGTCGGCTCGTACCACCTGATGCGCTCCGGCGGCGGGCGCGGCGTGCTCATGGGCGGCGTCCCCGGCGTGTACGCGGCCAAGGTCGTGGTCATCGGCGCCGGTGTCTCCGGCATGAACGCCGCGGCGATCGCGCTGGGCATGCAGGCCGAGGTGCTGGTGCTGGACAAGAACATCGCCCGGTTGCGCGCGGCCGACGCCGACTACCGCGGGCACCTGCAGACGATCGCGTCGAACGCGTACGAGATCGAGAAGGCCGTCATCGACGCCGACCTGGTGATCGGCGCGGTGCTGGTGCCCGGCGCGAAGGCGCCGAACCTGATCTCCAACGAGCTGGTCTCCCGGATGAAGCCGGGCAGCGTGCTCGTCGACATCGCCATCGACCAGGGCGGCTGCTTCGAGGACTCGCGGCCCACCACGCACGCCGACCCGGTCTACCGGGTGCACGAGTCGATGTTCTACTGCGTGGCCAACATGCCCGGCGCGGTGCCGCACACCAGCACCTACGCGCTGACCAACGTCACCCTGCCGTACGCGCTGGAGCTGGCCAACCGCGGCTGGCGCGACGCCGTCAAGGCCGACCCGGCGCTGGCCCTGGGCCTGAACACGCACGCCGGGCACGTCACCTACGGGCCGGTCGCCGAGGCGCACGGCATGCAGGCGCTGTCGTTGGCCGAGGTGCTCAGCTGAGCTCTGCGGCGCTGGCCCGGGCGGTGCAGACCTACCTCGACCACCTGACGGTCGAGCGGGGCCTGTCCCGCAACACGCTGGCGTCGTACCGCCGGGACCTGGACCGCTATCTGGAGACCCTGGCCGCGGCCGGCGTCGGCGACCTCGCCGACGTCACCGCGGCCCAGGTCACCGGGCACCTCGCCGAGCTGCGCGCGGGGTCGCCCGAGCGGGCGGCGCTCTCGGCCGCCTCGGCGGCCCGGGCGGTTTCGGCGGTACGCGGCCTGCACCGTTTCGCCGCCCGGGAGGGCCTCGTGGCGCACGACGTCAGCCGCGAGGTCAAGCCGCCGGCGCCCCCCAAACGGCTGCCCAGGGCCCTCGACGTCGACCAGGTCACCCGCCTGCTGGAAGTGCCCGCCACGCCGCGCGACAAGGCCCTGCTGGAGTTCCTCTACGGCACCGGCGCGCGGATCTCCGAGGCGGTCGGGCTGGCCGTCGACGACCTGGCCCTGGACGGCGAGCCGGCGGTCACCCTGCACGGCAAGGGCGGCCGCACCCGGCTCGTCCCGCTCGGCCGGTACGCCCGGACCGCGCTGGAGTCCTACCTGGTGCAGGCCCGCCCGGCGCTGGTGGCCAAGGGGCGCGGCACCCCGGCGGTGTTCCTGAACCAGCGCGGGGGACCGCTGTCGCGGCAGAGCGCCTGGGCCATCCTGCACCGGGCCGCGGCTGCCGCCGGGCTGCCTGTGGAGGGTCCGCACGCCGTGTCCCCGCACACACTGCGGCACTCCTACGCGACGCACCTGCTCGACGGCGGCGCCGACGTCCGGGTCGTGCAGGAGCTGCTCGGGCACGCCTCGGTGACCACCACGCAGGTCTACACCCTGGTGACAGTGGACCGACTCCGCGAGGTGTACGCGACCTCGCACCCGCGCGCTCGTTAGAAGGTGAGCGTCAGTCCCTGCGACACGCCGAACGGCTGACCCCGGTCGGGCGGTCCGCGTGGCGTACAGTCGGGCATCGGCTCCGGCTGCGGGTCGAGAGGGGGCTGGGGACATGAGCGGAAATCATGATCGCGCTGAGGCGTGGACCGCTGCCATGCGCGACCAGCAGAGCTCCCTGGATCTCGGCGCCGACCTGGGCCCCGCCGACCCCACGGCATACACCATGCGCCGGCCCATCCCCGAGCCGATGCCCACCGATCGGCACGGCCCGGCGCGGATCATCGCCCTGGCCAACCAGAAGGGTGGCGTCGGCAAGACCACGACGACCATCAACCTGGGCGCCGCCCTGGCCGAGTACGGCCGCAAGGTGCTGCTCGTCGACTTCGACCCGCAGGGCGCCTGCTCGGTCGGCCTCGGCGTCAACCCGCACAACCTCGACCTGAGCGTCTACAACCTGCTGATGCAGGACGACGTCACCGCCGAGGACGTCATCATCAAGACCGACGTGGCCGGCCTGCACCTGCTGCCGGCCAACATCGACCTGTCGGCCGCCGAGATCCAGCTGGTCAACGAGGTCGCCCGGGAGATGGCCCTGGCGCGGGTGCTGCGCACCGTGCGCAAGGAGTACGACTTCATCCTGATCGACTGCCAGCCCTCGCTGGGCCTGCTGGCGATCAACGCGCTGACCATCGCGCACGGCGTGCTCATCCCGCTGGAGTGCGAGTTCTTCAGCCTGCGCGGCGTGGCCCTGCTGCTGGACACCATCGACAAGGTCCGCGAGCGGCTCAACTTCGACCTGGAGCTCGAGGGCATCCTGGCGACCATGTACGACAGCCGCACCACCCACTGCCGCCAGGTGCTCCAGCGGGTCGTGGAGGCGTTCGGCGACAAGGTGTACCAGACGGTGATCACCAAGACCGTCAAGTTCCCCGAGTCCACGGTGGCCGGCGCGCCGATCACCAGCCTGGACCCGGCCTCGTCCGGCGCCCGCAACTACCGCCAGCTGGCCCGCGAGGTCATCGCCGCCAAGGCGGAGCGAGGCTGACGCTTGCTCTTCGCCCTCGGCGAACCGGTCGCGTTCGTCGCGCTGGTCGTCGCCTTCCTGCTCGGCCTGCTGATCCGGGCCCTGGCGATCCGGCTCACCGCGCGCACGCTGCGCCTGGCCGACCGCCGCGACCCGGTGTCGCCGCGCCTGCGTGAGGACGTGGACCCGTTCGGCGCGGTCGCGGCGTCGGTCGGCGGCATGGGCTGGGGCAAGCCGATCTCGGTCGACGAGGTGCCCCGCGACCAGGGCCGCGGCCGGGCGGCGGCGGTCTTCGCGGCCGGCCCGCTGGCCTGCATCCTGGTCTCCCAGCTGCTGTTCGCCGCGTACGTGGTGCTGTTCCCGGACAACCTGCTGCCGGTGCTGAACATGTCCAACGTGCTGCGCGGCTTCACGCTGCCGTTCGGCGAGCAGGTGCTGCTGAGCCTGGCGGTGGGGCTGCTGGCGTTCGGGCTGCTGGCGCTGATCCCGATGCCACCGCTGGACGGCTTCGGCATCCTGTGGTCGGCGCTGCGCCGGCCGGGCGCCGGGGCGCAGCAGATGCGGCTGTGGCTCGAGGACAAGAACCTGGGCGTGCTGATCCTGCTGATCTGCTGCTTCTTCCCGCTGAACTACCCGCTGCTGCTGGTGATCCTGGACGTGCTGGGCGTGCTGTTCCTGCGTCTGTGGGGCGGCCCCCAACCCCTCTGAGCGGGTAGGTCAGGCGAGGCCGTGCTCGGCGGGGGTGCCGTTGAGAAGCCAGGCGAGGGGCATGGTCGCCTGGACGGCGTACCGGTCGCCGTCGAGTTGATGCAGGGTGACGGTCTGCGGCTGGTCCTGGTCGATCATCCAGTACCGCGGGATGCCGGCGGCGGCGTACTCCTTGCGCTTGGTCACGGTGTCGATTCCCTCGGAACCCGGTGAGACGATCTCGACCACCAGAAGTACGTCGGCAACCGACAGCCAGACACCGTTTGCCTGCGCTTTGCTCCACACGATCAGGTCTGGGATTCGTCCGCCGACGGCGCCGTCACTACCGGGTATGCGCAGTCCGACCGCCTGGGTGATCCGGTCGACGGGAAGGCCGGCCGTCAGCCACCCCGTGAGCCGGGTCGCGATCACCGCATGGGCATACGCCTCCGGTGGCGTGATCGAGACAACTCCCTCGGGGCTGATCTCGTACCGATGATATTCATCGGCGGTCGTCATCGCGGTGAGGTCGTCGAGCGTCACGACCAGAGGCAGGTGCCAACCGGCCACGTCCGGACCCATGCCGGTCAGGTGGTGGTGCCGTGGCGGTAGGAGCGGGCGATGATCTCCCGCAGCGCCCCCGCGTCCGCCTCGTCGACGTGCTTGAGGTAGAGGCAGCCCTTGCCCAGCTTGTGCGGCCCGAGCCGGGCCAGCACGTCCGTGTACTGCTCCATCGGGCCGGTCAGGTACAGCGTCGTCTGGCCCTTGCGTGGCGAGAACGAGATCGCCGGGGTGTCGCCCTCGCGGCCGGTCGCGTACCGGTAGTGGTAGGTGCCGAAGCCGACGATCGTCGGGCCCCACAGCACCGCGGGCTCCCCGGTCACCTCCCGCATGAGCCCGGCCAGCGCGTGCGCGTCCCGGCGCCGCTGCTCGTCGTCGAGGCTCGCGAGGAACGCGCCGACGTCACCCTCGGTCGCCGTGGTCTTGTTCGCGCTGTCCGCCATCGTCACGCACCTCCGTCGCCTGGATTTTAGGCCTCTTGCGGGCGGAAAAGCGGTTGCCGCGGCCCGCCGGGCTCGGGCAAGCTGCCGGCATGACGTACTGACGGACACCACCTCGTGAAGCCACCGACCCTGCTCGTCCGTCAGTAAGCGAGAACTCCTTGTCCCAGGAAAAGACTGCCTCCGTCACCGTGTTCGCCGGTGCCGGGAGCTGGATCGAGTCCACCGCCGTCACCCAGTGCCACCAGGTTGCGGCCCTGCCCGGCATGACCCACGTGGCCGGCATGCCGGATCTGCACCCCGGCAAGGGCGCACCGATCGGCGCCGCGATGGTCTCGAGCGTGCTGTACCCGCATCTGGTCGGCTCCGACATCGGCTGTGGCATCGCCGTGTTCCCGATCGCGCTCAAGCGTGCCGTACCGGAGAAGCTGGCCGGCCGCTTCCCCGACCTGGACCGCGAGCCCGGCCCCGACGACCCGGCCTGGGACGCGGTGCCGGGGGAGGTCCCGGCCGGCCACCACGACAGCCTGGGCACCGTCGGCCGCGGCAACCACTTCGTCGAGCTGGCCCGGGTACGGACCGTGCTGGACGCCGGCCACGCGACCCGGCTCGGGCTGGCCGCCGGCGACCTCGTCCTGATCGTCCACAGTGGCTCGCGGGGGCTGGGCGAACGCATCCTGCGCGCACACACGGAGGTGCTCGGCGCCGGTCCCGCCGCCGACCCGGCGGCCTACCTGGCCCGGCACGACGAGGCCGTGCGCTGGGGTTCGCTCAACCGCCGGCTGCTGGCGGCCCGGGTCGCGCTCGCCCTCGGCGCCCGGCCCGCCGCGCCGATCGTCGATGAGTGCCACAACCTGGTCGAGGTCCGCGACGGCGGCTACCTGCACCGCAAGGGCGCGGCACGCGGCGACGGCCGGGACGTGCTGGTCGCCGGCACCCGCGGCACCCCGTCCTACCTGGTCGCCGCGCACGCCGGGCCGGCGGCCAACCACTCGGTGGCGCACGGCGCGGGCCGCAAGATGTCCCGGGCCGACGCGCTGGTCCGGGGCCGGGCCAAGCACACGGTCGAGGAGCTGCGGCGCACCCCGGTCGGCTCGCTGGTGGTGTGCGGGGACCGGCAGCTGCTGTTCGAGGAGGCGCCGACCGCGTACAAGCGGATCGAGCAGGTGGTGGGCGACCTCGTGGCGCACGGGCTGGCCACCCCGGTGGCCGAGACGGTGCCGGTGGTCACGTACAAGACCGCGGAGCTCGGCGCCCGCCGGGACCACCGCCGCGGCCGCGGCGGACGACCATGAGCACGCTGCACCTGCTGGTCTCGGCGGGCCGCGGCCCGCAGGAATGCACCTGGGCGGTCGCGCAGCTGGTCGGCCGGCTGGAGGCCGAGGCGGCCCGGAAGGGCCTGACGACCCTGCGGGCCGAGACCGTGCCGGGCGAGCGGCCGGCCACCTTCCGCTCGATTCTGGTACGGATCGCCGGCGTCGGCGCCGACGAGTTCGCCGCCGCCTGGACCGGCACCCTGTGCTGGCAGGCGCCCAGCCCCTACCGCAGCAGCTCCGGCCGCAAGAACTGGTACGTCATCGCGCAGACCTGCGAGGTCGGCGCCCCCGGCACGGCCTTCGCGGAGGCGGACGTGGACATCGTCGCGTGCCGCACCGGCGGCCCCGGCGGCCAGCACCGCAACAAGGCCAGCACCGCGGTGCGGGCCACCCACCGGCCCACCGGGCTCGTCGTGGTGGCCGACACCGAGCGCCAGTTCAGCCAGAACCGCCGCCTGGCCCTGGAACGCATCCGCGCCCGCCTCGCCGACGCCGACCGCGCGGGCGACCGGGCCGTGGTCACCGGCCGGTGGCGCATCCACGACGATCTGGTACGCGGCGATCCCGTCCGGACCGAGCGTCCCGGGGGTGCCGGAAGCTGACGCCGTCGGGTAGGCGACTGAGCGCTTCTCAGCCCGGCCGGCCGGGCGTCCGATGGTGTCGTGGCACTCGAGTTCGCTTTTGTCATCCACGTCCGCCATCAGTTCGGCGACGACGATCAGGACATCGGTGTGTTCGCCGGCCGGGAGCAGACGTTCGCCTTCGACTGCCCGCTGGCCGGGCCGGACCACGCACTGCTGCTGTTCCAGAGCCTCGGCGTCTCGCGGGAGCAGACCCTGGAGGTCAACGGGGTGACCGTGTTCGGCGGCGTGCCGGTCACCGACGCCGTCTTCGGCGTCACCGGGCTGCCCCTGGGCGGCGCCTCGAACCACACCCATCCCGTGCAGCTGACCTCGGCGGGCTGGGTCGGCAACGTGCTGATCATCAACCCCGGCGTGCTGCGCGACCGCGGCAACGCGCTGCGGATCGCCTCCGGCGGCGACGAGTTCGTCGTCGACAACGCCGTGGTGCTCTACCGCACCCGCAGCGTCGGCGCCGGCGGCGGTGTCTTCACCGAGCAGGAGCGTCCGGTCCTGCCGACCCCCTGACGGGCCGCCACCTCGGTATTGGCCGTCGACCGGCGCCGGCCGTGCCCCTACCGTGCGTTCATGCGGATCCGGATCATCGACGCCTTCACCGACCGGCCGTTCGCCGGCAACCCCGCGGGCGTCTGCCTGCTCCCGCCGGGCGGCTGGCCGAGCGACGCCTGGATGCGTCAGGTGGCCGCCGAGCTGAACCTGTCGGAGACGGCGTTCGCCCACCCGCTCGGCGGCGCCGCGGACTGGGCGCTGCGCTGGTTCACCCCGGCGGTGGAGGTCAAGCTGTGCGGGCACGCGACGCTCGCCACCGCCCACGCGCTGTTCACCGACGGTGCCGCGTCCGGCACGGTCCGGTTCGACACCCGCAGCGGCATCCTCACCGCCCGCGCCGCCCCGGACGGCCGGATCACCCTGGACTTCCCGGCCGCGCCTCCGGTCGAGACCACCGCCCCGGCGGGCTTCGCCGAGACGTTCGGGGCGACACCGTTGGCGGTCCACCGCGCCGACCAGCTCGGCGACCTGCTCGCGCTGCTGCCCGACGAGGCCGCGGTCCGGGCGCTGCGCCCGGACTTCCGAGCCCTCGCCGCCCTGCGCGCCGGGACCGGCTTGCGCGCCTTCATCGGTACGGCACCAGCACCGGCCGGCGCCGGCTACGACTTCGTGTCCCGCTTCTTCGCACCCGCCGACGGCATCAACGAGGACCCGGTGACCGGGGGCGCGCACACGGTGCTGGCGCCGTACTGGTCGCGGCGCCTCGGCCGGGACGAGCTGACCGGCTTCCAGGCGTCGGCGCGCACCGGAACGGTCCGGACCGCGCTGCGCGGCGACCGGGTCGAGCTGACCGGCCGCGCGGTCACCGTCCTGGATGGAACGCTGCTGCACCCACCCGCCTGAGCCCAGGATCTCGGGACGGCCGAGCGGCACGGCGTTCGTCGGCCACAGCCAGTACCAGGTCTTCGCCGTGCCGGGCGCGCCCGGCGACTGCCTGGTGCACATCGGCGGGCCCAGCCACCTCACCGGCTTCTGCGGCATCCACACCGGCTGGATCGAGGCACGCGTGCGCGTGCTGCCCGGCCCGCCGCCGGCGGTCGACGGCGACCGGAACGGGTCGGCGAGACGACCCTGTGGTGCCCGGGCGGCCGGTTGTCGGTGATCGGCCTGATGGGCGGCGGCGTCGTCCGCAACCGCCTGCCCGAGACGGTCCGCACCGACGGCGACCCGCCCGAGCGGCAGATCTGGCCGGTGTCCGAGGAGCGGTCCTGGCGCACCGTGCGGGCGGATCCGGGGGCCGGCCCAGCCGGCGAAGGCTGCCGCCCGGCCGGAGCGGGAGCGCTGGGCGGCCCGGCGGGCGATGCGCGAGGCCGGGCTGGAGCAGATCGGGTGGATCGCCGACGCGCTCGCCGCCCCGGACCAGGAGTCGCCCCTGGGCTGACGGGGCGCCGGCACACCGAAGACTCGCCCGCTCAGGTCCGCGGCGGTGTCCCGGCTGCGACCTACCGCGAACCCGATGCCGCCGGGCGTCCTCAGCTGGGGACTTCCCGCCGGGCAGGCCCACCCGCGGCCGCGACGGTCACCGGCCCGGCGCCGTCACTTGCTGCCGGCTCGCGGCGGGGCAGCAGCAGCGGGCTGGCGAGGATCAGCAGCCCGGCGACCGTGATGGCCGTGCGGGCGCTGGTGGCGGCGGCGAGCAGCCCGCCGAGCGTGGCCAGCACGGCGATGGCCGCCCCACTGCTGATCGACCAGGCCATCAGGGTGCGGGCGACGCGGTCTGGCGGGGTGTGCTCGAGCCGGTACGTGGCCAGCACCGGGTTGTACAGGCTCATGCCGATGATGATCGCGAACTCGACGGCGATCACCGTCACCAGGCCGGCGATCCCGGGCTGGACGAAGGCGAGGCCGATCAGCCAGACTGCGCGCAGCGTGCCGACGGTCCGGAGGATCCGGTGCTGCCCGTACCGCGTCACGACCCGGCGGGCCAGGCGGGAGCCGATGAGCCCGCCGAGGCAGGGCACGGCGAAGGCGAGGCCGTACTGCCAGGGCGGGAAGCCGAGCTGGCGCAGCATCAGCACGGCCAGCAGCGGCTCGGTCGCCATGATCAGTCCACTGACGACCAGGTGGTTGAGGAACAGCGCGCGCAGGCCGCGATGGGCCAGCAGGTGCCGCCAGCCGTCGAGCACCTCCCCGGCCCGCACCCGGCCCGTGCCGGTGCGTTGCGGGCGCTCCTCCCGGCCGCCGATGGCGGTGATGCCCAGCGCGGACAGCAGGTAGCTGAGCGCGTCGGCCAGCACGGTGGTGACCGGCCCGAACATGCCGATCGCCGCGCCACCCAGCGGCGGGCCGACGGCGATGGCACTCCACGTCGTGGACTCGAACCGGGCGTTGGCCACGAGCAGGTCCGCCGGCGGCACGAGCGACTTGAGGTAGGCGCCGGCGGCCGCGTTGAAGGCGATCTTGGCGGCGGCCACGACGGTCGAGACGACCAGCAGCTGGCCGAACCCGAGCCGGCCGAACGCGTAGGCGACCGGGATCGACAGCATGGCCCCGAACCGGACCAGGTCCATCGCGATCATCACCGGGCGCTTGCGGCGGAACTCCACCCACGGCCCGAGCGGCACGGCGATCAGCGCGCCCACGGCCGGCCCCACGGCGGCCAGCAGGGCCACCTCGGCGGCGCCGGCGTCCAGCACCAGCAGGGCGATCAGTGGGAACGCGCCGAAACCGAGCGCGGTGCCGTAGGCGCTGACCGCGTACGCCGCCCACAGCCGCCCGAACTGCCGCCCCACCACGTCCCCCGTGTTGTCGATCCTCCGGTGCCACACTTCCGGCATATTGACCTTGGAGCAAGTCGCGTAAGGTGTTTCCCCGACTACACAATGTGGAGGTACGGGGATGTCACTGCCTGCATTGCCACTGCCCGACGAGGCCCGCCTGCCGTTCGAACCCCCGCCGGAGTATGCGCACCTGCGCGCCGCGCCACAGGTCGTCCGGGTGGCCTGCCCCACCGGCCTGAACGCGTGGCTGGTCGCCGACTACGCGGGCGTCCGCGAGGTGCTCGGCGACGGCCGCCGCTTCTCGACCCGGCCCGGCCAGGCCGCCCACGTGCTCGCCGCGTTCGGCGGGCCGGAGTCGCCGATCCAGGGCTTCACCCAGCTGGACGGGCCCGAGCACATCCGGATCCGGCGCAACTTCGCGCCGCAGGTCTCGCACCCGCGCCGGCTCGCCGAGCTCCAGCCGCTGGTGCAGCGGATCACCGACGAGGCGGTCACCCGGATGCTCGGCTCGCCGCGGCCCTACCCGCTGCACAGCGAGTTCTCCACCGCCATCACCACCGCGGTGATCGCGGAGCTGATCGGCGTGCCGCCCGAGCAGCGTCACCTGCTGCACGACGCGGCGACGGCGCTGTTCACCACCTCCACCACGCCGGACGAGCTGCGCCGGGCGCTGGAGCCGCTGTGGGCGTACCTCCATCAGCTGGTCGCCACCCGCCGGGCCCGGCCCGGCGACGACGTGCTCAGCCGGATGATCGAGCACAGCGCGGACAGTGACCGCCCGCTCACCGACGCCGAGCTGACCCACATGAACGGCGCGCTGCTGATCGCCGGCTTCGACACCACCGCCTCGATGATCACGTACGGTCTGGTCTGCCTGCTGAACACCCCGGGGCAGTGGGAGAAGCTCTGCGCCGATCCCGAGCTGGCCGCCTCGGCGGCCGAGGAGCTGGTGCGCTACCTGGGCGTGGGCACCGGGCTGCTGCGGCAGGCCACAGTGGACACCGTGGTCGGCGGGCAGCCGATCCGGGCGGGCGACTACGTGGTGGCGGCGGTGCAGTCGGGCAACCGCGACACCGCCCTGCATCCGGACGCCGACACGTTCGACGTGAGCCGCAGGCCCGGCGCGCACCTGGGCTTCGGGCACGGCGCGCACGCCTGCGTCGGTCAGCAGATCGCCCGGCTGGAGCTGACCACGGTGCTGCGGTCGCTGGCGAGCCGGGTGCCGACGCTGCGGATCGCGGTGCCGCCCGAGGAGATCGTGTGGAAGCGGGACTCCGTGGTGCGCGGCCCCGCCGAGCTGCCGGTGGCGTGGTGATGAAGGTGGCCGTCAGGAGCCCGACACCTCGGCCTTGACCTCGACCGGGATGCCGTTGAGCACGCTGTTGCCGGAGAGCCGGTCGACCGCGAACTCGTCGGTGAGCACGTTGCTGTTCACCCCGGGGTGGGCGGCGGCGACCGCCATCCGGGTGCCCGGCACGCCGTGTCCCCACCCGTGCGGCAGGCTCACCACGCCGGGCATCACCCGGTCGGTGACCTCGACCCGCGCGGACAGCGTGCCCGCCCGCGAGGTGACCTCGGCGGCGCCGCCGTCGGTGAGCGCCAGCCGGGATGCGTCCACCGGGCTGATCTGCAGCGTGCACCGGTCGCGGCCCTTCACCAGCGCGGGCACGTTGTGCATCCAGCTGTTGTTGGAGCGCAGGTGCCGCCGGCCGATCAGGACCAGTTCGTCGGGCCGGCGGTCGAGCGCCGCGCGCAGCCGTTCCACGTCGGCCACGATCGGCGCCGCGCACAGCTCCACCGTGCCGCTCGCGGTCTGGAGCACCTCGGGGATCCGCGGTTGCAGCGGGCCCAGGTCGACGCCGTGCGGGTTGGCCAGCAGCCGGTCCAGCGACAGGCCGTCGGGACGGGCGCCGAAGCGGTCACCGTACGCGCCGGTGCGCAGCAGCACGTCCAGCAGCCGTTCGGCCGGGTGGTCGCCGCCGACCAGCGCCCGCAGCGTCTGCACCGGGGCGTCCGCGGCGTCCGCCACCCGTTGCAGCGCCCGGTCGAGCAGCTGCTCGTGCAGCACCGCCGGGTCGGTGCCCGCGTCCCGGCCGGCGGCGATGAGCGTGAGCCGGGCCAGGATGTCGCACTCGTCCAGGCTGCCCGGGTCCGCCGCCAGCACCGGCGGGGAGTACGCGGCGAAGTTGCGCACCGCCAGCGTCAGGAACGAGAAGTCGTAGTGCCCCTTGCGGGCCGGGTCGCCCGGCGGCAGCACCACGTGCGCGTGCCGGGTGGTCTCGTTGAGGTACGGGTCGACGCTGACCATGAAGTCGAGCCCGGCGAGCGCCCGGTCCAGCCGTTCGCTGTTCGGCGTCGACAGCACCGGGTTGCCGGCCACCGTGACGAACGCCCGGACCTGCTCGTCGCCGGGCGTCTCGATCTCGTCCGCCAGGGTGGCGACCGGCAGCTCGCCCTTGACCTCGGGCAGGCCGCGCACCCGGCTGTGCCACCGGCCGGTCCGGAACCCCTGGCCGCCGCCCGGCTTGCGCGCTCGCACGTGCGCGGCGAGCGGGAACATGACCCCGCCGGCCCGGTCCAGGTTGCCGGTGAGCACGTTGACCACGTCGACGAGCCAGCTGGTCAGCGTGCCGAACTCGACCGTGCAGGTGCCGATCCGGCCGTAGACGGCGGCGGTGGGCGCGGCCGCGAGCTCCCGCGCCAGGCCGCGGATCCGGTCCGCCGGTACGCCGCACGCCGCGCTCACCCGCTCAGGGCTGAACGGCCCGGCCAGCTCCCGCAGCTCCTCGACCCCGCTCACGTGCCCGGCGACCGGGCCCAGCCGCACCAGGTCCTTGGCGAACAGCGTGTGGACGATCCCGAACAGCAGGTACGCGTCGGTGCCGGGCCGGATGAACAGGTGCTCGTCGGCGTGCTCGGCGGTGCGGGTGCGGCGCGGGTCGACGACCACGAACCGGCCGCCGCGGGCCTGGATGGCCTTGAGCCGCCCCGGGAAGTCGGCGGCCGTGGCCAGGCTGCCGTTGGACTCCCACGGGTTCGCGCCGAGGATCAGCAGCAGGTCCGTACGGTCGAGGTCCGGCACCGGGATGGCCAGCGGGCTGCCGTAGAGGTAACCGCAGGACACGTGCTTGGGCATCTGGTCGACGGTGCTGGCGGAGAAGATGTTGCGGGTGCCGATGGCCTTCAGCAGCGGCGTCACGTAGAGCCCGCCGGCCATCGTGTGCACGTTCGGGTTGCCGAGGTACAGGGCGACGGCCTGCGGGCCGTACCGGTCGAGGATCGGCCGCAGCCCGCGCTCGATCTCCCGGAACGCCTCGTCCCAGGAGACCTCCTCGTGGCGGTCGCCGCGGCGGATCAGCGGCCGGCGCAGCCGGTCCGGATCGGCCGCCAGCTCGCCGAACATGGCGCCCTTCGGGCACACGAAGCCGTGGCTGAACACGTGCTCCCGGTCGCCGCGGGCGGCGACGATCCGGTCGTCGCGAGTGGTCAGCTCCAGGCCGCACGCCGCCTCGCAGAGCGGGCACGTCCGGTACGCCGTCCGAGTCGTGTCAGTGGTCATGACGAGAACCCGCCCCTCCGTTTGTTACCCACGGGTATCCAATCACGGAACGGGCGCGGCGGTGTGACGGATATCCCACAGCCCGGCCGGCCTCGCCTCGTCCGCGGGCGGCGGGTCGTGCGTATGTGTCCGTACCGGTACGCCACGAGCTTCGCGGAGGCAGTGTTGCTCAGCTCTCACGATCGTCGCCAGTTCAACGTGATTGTCGCGGGCCTGCTCGCCGAGGACCCCGATCTCGGCATCCGGCACCGGCCGCCGGCGCCGCGCCCGCCCCGCCCGCTGCTCGCCGCGGCGCTGTGGATGAGCATGCCGTTCCTGGTCACCGTGGGCGGCTGGACCGGCCTGCTGGTGGCGGTGGTCGCCGCCGCGTACGGCGTGCACCTCTGGTCACGCGGCGGTGGCGGCGCGCCGCCACCGCCCACAAGGGATTGATCGGCGTTGCCCGAAGTGCCAGGATGACCACCTCGGGTAATCGACCATCTTCTATCGCGGGGTGACTGATGGCGGCGAGCGTGACCGTGCGACGGGTCGTACCCACCCTGGTGCTGCTGCTGGCCGGGGCGCTGGTGGCGACACCCGCCGACGCGGCGCCGCCCTCGCCGGACCCGGATCACCCCTGGCGGATGCGGCACTGGCCGCAGACCCAGCCGTGGCAGGCCGACGAGCCGGCCGCCCGCACGTTCGGCGCCGGCGCGCCGCGGCCGATCGACCCGCAGCACTACGAGCTGCCCGACACCATGACCTGGGACGACTACCGGGCGGTGCCCGGCGCCGACTGGGCCGACCCGGCGGTGCCCGGCTCGGTCAAGACCTTCCGCGGCGCCCTGGTGCTGGTCGACTTCGCCAACCAGCCGTTCGTGGTGACCCAGCCGGCCAACTCGACCGTCTTCGGCAACCCGTCCACCGTGCACGACCTGCCCCGCGCCGACGTGCCCGCGTTCTACCGCGACTTCCTCAACACCCCCGGCGAGCTCAACCGGGGCCACACCATCCACGAGTACTGGATGGAGGACTCCGGCGGCCGCTACGGCATCGAGCTGGGCGCGCACGGCGTCTACCGGATGCCGGCCAAGAGCCACGAGTACGGCATCGAGAACTCGATGCAGCGCGGCCTGGGCTGCCCGGCCGGCGACCGCTGCGGGCGTGACCTGCGCGCCGACGCCCGCGCCGCCTGGCTGGCCGACGTCGGCGAGCAGGGTGCCGCGGCGTACGACTTCGTCTTCTTCCTCGCCGCGGGCCAGGACGAGTCGTCCACCTGGCAGGAGTTCGGCCAGATGAAGTTCACCAGCAAGGAGGACGTCTCGGACGCGTTCGGGCCGCCGGACGAGGCGCTGCCCAACTGGAACGCGACCCGCTACGTCGAGTGGACCTCCTGGCAGGCGTCGTCGACCATCTGGCCCAACGCCGCCAGCGGCAGCTCCGTGCAGGCGGAGAGCTCGGGCATGTCCACCTATGCGCACGAGTTCAGCCACATCCTGGGCGTGGGGGACAACTACAACAACCCGTACTCGGTGCCGCCGCGGCGCGACTACAGCGGCCCGTGGGAGATGCTCAGCCGGGGCACGTTCAACGGGCCGGGCGGCCCGCACAGCCGCTGGCTCATCCCGGGCACGGCCGGCTCGTCGATGGGCGCGCAGCACATGCTGCGCAACAAGCTCAAGCTGGGCATCGTCGACGAGGACGCGGTGCTGCGCCTGTCCCGCGACGGCCTGCAGCAGTCCGGCGTGGTGGTGACCCGGGTGACGGCGCGCGCGGCCGACAAAGGCCTGGCCGGCATCACCGTGACGCTCGACGGCGGCGACCGGAGCCCGGCCTGCGACCCGGCCACCGACCCGTACTGCGACGGCGGCCGGTACGACAACTACACGCTCGAAGTGGTCGACCGGATGGGCTTCGACTCGTTCACACCCGACTCCGGGGTGCTGCTGGCCAAGACCAAGAACGCGGACGCGGCCCCGTTCATCTGGACGATCGACGCCAACCCGGAGGACATCAACAAGGTCGACTTCGTGCTCCCGGACGGCACCCCGCAGAAGATGACCATCGGCGACTACCGCCAGCTCTCCGACGCGCTGCTGCACGCCGGCACCGACTCCGGCAGCGAGTACGAGTACGTCGACACCGCCAACCGGCTGCACTTCTACGTGCTCGACCCGAAGCGGGACCGGGCGGGGGTGCTGTCGTACCGGGTCGCGGTCCGCTCCCTGGACGGCGCCGGGCCGCAGCCCCGCGGCGTGTCGGCCCGCCCGGCCACCGCGCCCGCGCCGGGCGCCGGCTGGGCCCGCTGCACGATCCCGGTCCGCAACACCGGCGGCGCCCCCGACGTGTACCGGGTGACGGCCCCGGCCCCGGCGGGCTGGACGACCTGGCTGCCCCGCGCGGTGATCGACGTGGCGAACGGCCGCACGGGCAAGGTGGAGGTCTACGTCAAGCGAGCGGCGGGCAAGACCCGCGGCACGAACGCAGCGGTCACCCTCACCTCGGAGAGCAACCCGGCCGCCACGACCACCACCACGTGCCGGGTGCGATGACCGGCGCTCAGCCGAACCGGGCCACCGACAGCAGCACCCAGCCCACCAGCGCCAGCGGCACCGCCCACAGCAGTGCCACCCATCGTCGCGGGCCCGCGATCAGCGCGGTGAGCAGCACCCCGAGCGCCACGTCGAGCAGCGCCGACCACAACGGATCGATCCCGTAGTCCGGGTCGCCGATCCGGCCGGCCAGCAGGCCCGCCTCGGCGAACAGCACCGCCGCCGGCATGGCCGGCGCGACCGCCTGCCAGCGGCCCGGCCGGCGGGCCGCGACGCCCGCGCCGCCGAAGACCACGCCGGCGATCACGGCGGAGCCCATCCACAGCAGGGCGGTGGTGTTGTACATGGTCGCCGCGTCGTCGTGCTGGATCACCATCGCCGCGAGGTAGTAGCTCGGCACCGCCACGACCAGCAGGACGACCGCCGCGCCGATGCCCCGGGCCCAGCCCCAGCGGCCCCAGAAGGCGAGCAGGAAGCCGGCCACCGCCCACACCGCCATCGAGTTGCCCAGCTCCGCGAACGGGTACGGGACGTACTTGATCCAGACGAAGTCGAGCGCGCCGAGCAGCACGCCGCCGACGGGTGCCGCGACCGCGGCGTACCGGATGATCTTCACCTCCGGGAGCCTAGGCACGCGGCCGGCGGCGCGGATCGGGCGGCGGACCGGATCACCCGGGCCGGGAATCGGCCGAAAGACGGAGATCCGGTCAGCGCGGCGGGATCTTGCCCGCGGAGACCGCATCCTCCAGGTCGGTGGCGAACGCGTCCGGGTCGCGGGTACGGACATACGTGGAGACGGCGTTGTAGAAACCCTCCTGGAACTCCGGGCTCATCGACTCACCGTGGGCGACCGACAGCAGCACCGTCTCGTGCCACAGGCTCCTCGACGCATCCTGCTGGTACGGCGGCAGCGTCGAGACGTCCACCGTCCGCAGCACCGGCACCGAGCCCTTGGCCTTGCTGAACGGCACCTGCACGGCCGGCTTGCTGATCTCGCCGAGGAAACCGAGCGCGTTCTTGGCGTTCTCGGCCCGGGTCGCCGCGACGAACACGTCGACGACCGCCAGGTAGCTGCCGTCGGTGCCGGGGAAGGGCACCGCGGCGAAGTCCATGCCCTCGCGGGCGCCGCCGGCGATCAGCTCGCCGTTCGCGGAGTCGTTCATGGATTCGAACGCGCACCCGCGGGTGGTGAGCTTGCGGGTGGCCGCGTCCCAGGTCAGGCTGCTGGCCGCGGGGTCGGAGTAGGTGAGCAGGGTGCCGAAGGAGCGCAGCGCGGACGCGACCCGGGAACTGCGCCAGTTCAGCCCGTCGGCGGCCATGTCGCGCCAGCCCGCGGGGCCGATCGTGCTCAGCAGCACGTTCTCGAAGAGCTCAACGGTGGTGAACGGGTCCTTGCCGCCCAGGCACAGCGGCGCGGTCCCGGCCGCCTTGACCTTCGCCAGGTCGGCCAGGAACGTGGCGAACGGGTAGCCGGCCGCAGGCGGGGTCACGCCGGCCCTGGTCAGCACGGCCGGGTTGAACCACAGCACGTTGCTGCGGTGCGCGCCGGTCGGCACGCCGTACGGTTTGCCGCCGCGCCGCAGCGACTGCCGGATCGTGGGCTGCATCGCGGCGTCCAGCCCGCCGGCGGCGTAGACCGACGAGACGTCGCGGACCGCGCCGCGCGCGGCGTAGCCCTGCACTGACTTGCCGGCGAAGGTCTGCCACACGTCCGGCGGGTCGTTGCGCTGCAGCCGCTTGGCCAGCGCCACGACCGCCTGCGACCCGGCCCCGCCGGCCACCGCGCCGTTGACCGCCTCGACGCCCGGGTTCGCCTGGCGGAACGCGCTCAGCAGGGTGTCCAGGGCGGCGGCCTCCGAGCCGGAGGTCCACCAGGAGACCACCTCGAGGCGCCGGGTGTCGGTGGTGGCGCTGGTCGGCTCGTCGCTGCCGCAGCCGCCCGCGGCGAGCAGGGTCAGCAGCACGGCGGCGGCTGCGATGCGGCGGCGGATGGTCATGCCGTCCTCCCCGGGCCGGGCGCGGTGCGCAGGTCGTAGAGCGCGTACAGCCCGACGAACACGAAGCAGACCGCCGGGACGATGAACGAGACGGCCGCGCTCGTGGCGTCCACCAGCGCGCCCTGCACCAGCGGCATGATCGCGCCGCCGACGATCGCCATCACCAGCCCGGCGGCGCCGAACTTGGTCGCCGGGCCGAGCCCTTTGAGGGCGACGCCGTAGATCGTCGGGAACATCAGCGACAGGCAGAACGAGAGCCCGACCACGGCCAGCACCCCGGCCATCGTCGGGCTGAGCATCGCGAAGACGCAGAGCACGACGGCCAGCGCGGCCAGCACCGCGAGCACCTTGGTCGCGCGGATCCGGCCGATGAGCCAGGTCATCAGGAACCGGGAGAACAGGAAGACGAGCAGGCTCAGCTGCAGGAAGAAGCCGCCCTTCTCGAGGCTGCCGCCGAGCGCCTGCTGCACGTACTGGATCAGGTAGGTCCAGGCGCACACCTGCGCCGCGACGTTGAAGAACTGGGCGACGACGCCGTACCGGTAGCGTTTGTGCCGCCAGAGCACCTGGAACAACCCGCGGGTGCCGCCCTGGTGCGGCTCGGCGTCGGGGAATTCCTCGACGATCGGCGGCGCTTTCTGGCTGGCGATCGCCACGGCGATCAGCACCAGCACGAACGCCAGGCCCAGGTACGGGCCCATCACCGCGCCGAGCTCACCGGCCCGGATGGTGTGCAGCTCGGCGGGCGACAGCGACGAGATGTCCACCGGGTCGCTGAGCTTGGGCAGGATCAGCGTGGAGGCGAGCAGGACGCCGATGTTGGTGCCGACCGGGTTGAACGCCTGTGCCAGGTTCAGCCGCCGGGTCGCGGTGGACTCCGCACCCAGCGACAACACGTACGGGTTGGCGGAGGTCTCCAGGATCGAGCAGCCGGCGGCCATCGCGAACAGCGCCACCAGGAACGCCTCGTACGTCATGATCTTGCTGGCCGGGTAGAACGCGAACGCGCCGATCGCGGCCAGGCCGAGCCCGGTCAGGATCCCGGTCTTGTAGCCGAACCGCTGGTTGATGACGGCCGCGGGCAGCGCGAGCAGGAAGTACGCGCCGAAATAGGCCAGCTGGACCAGTGAGGCCTGGAAGGTGCTCATCTCGAAGATGCGCTTGAAGCCGGCCACCATCGGGGTGGTGAGATCCTGCGCCACACCCCAGGCGGTGAAACAGCCGATCAGGGCGATGAACAGCAGCAGCATCCCGCGCCCGAGCAGCGGCTCCGGGCCGGTCTTCGCGGCCTCGTCGGTGGTCGGAGGTGGGGCGATGCCGGCCATCAGCGTTCCCTTCCGCGGGTGGCACACCCGTCGGTCGGGACGCCCGGCCGGTCGCGGTGAGTTACCTTCCCGCTACGGCGACGCTACCTCCTCCATTCATCGAAGGAAACCGTTGGATGTAGCCTGCCCTTGGCTGAAGGAGCGCGTTGTCATGCAGTTCGACGTCACGATCGAGATCCCCCAGGGCACCCGCAACAAGTACGTGTTCGACCACGCGACCGGCCGGCTCCGGCTGGACCGGACGCTGTTCACGGCCACCCAGTACCCGGCCGACTACGGGTTCATCGAGGAGACGTACCGCCCGGGCACCGACGCCCTGGACGCGCTGGTGCTGGTGCGCGCGCCCACGTTCCCCGGCTGCCTGATCAACTGCCGGCCGATCGGCATGTTCACGATGCGCGACGAACAGGGCCCGAGCCCGAAGGTGCTGTGCGTGCCCACCGCGGACATCCGCCTGGACGAGCTGCGGGACATCGACGACCTCGACGGGTTCCTGCGGCTGGAGATCCAGCACTTCTTCGAGATCTACAAGGCCATCGAGCCGGGCAAGAGCGTCGAGGTGGGCAGCGAACGCTGGGCCGGTCGCGCCGAGGCGGAGGCCGAGGTGCGCGCCGCGCAGCAGCGGCCCGCCCCCGATCCGGCATAGTCCGCCCGCTGCCCGGCCGGTGATCGTCCTTTGCGGACCGGCGCCGGTTATCGATCCATGTCGCGGTGCCTCGCGCGCCCGTTGACGATCCTTTCAGTTAATCTCCCGGAAATGATCTGCGCGCAATTTGAACGTTCTGAATCAATCTGTGATCCGACATGGATACGATCATTGTCCGGGGGCATACTGGACCCCGTTCATCCGTACGGCCGATAGCGCCGGAACCGTTCGGTGCCAGAGGCTGAGGATGACGTTTACCGGGCGCGAGCGCAGGTAGCGATTCCGTGATCTCGCAACTGCAGTGCGGGATGCGACTGACAATCCGATCATCCGGCCATCGATCATTGAAGACGCCGGTTTCATAAGTGCTGCGACGACACCGTCGGGAGGCGGCGGTGATATGGCGTCGCGCCACCGGCCAGGGGGCGCCGGGGACGGCCAATCGGGAAGGACAACGGCACATGTACGAGCAGCAGATGTATCCGCAACAGCAGATGTATCCGCAGCAGCAGTTCGCGCCGCAAGGCGCACTCGGTCAGGCGCTCGGGGGAGCGCTCGGTGGCTGGGGTGGCGGCTACCTCGGTCAGGGTCAGCTCGGGCAGCAGCTCGGCAGCGCGTTGGGCAACCTGCTTCCGTTCCAGGCGGGCCCGCAGCAGCAGCCGCAGTTCGTGCCGCAGGGTGCGATCGGTCAGGCGCTGGGTGGGGCGCTCGGTGGCTGGGGCGGCGGCTACTTCGGTCAGGGTGACCTCGGCCGGCAGCTCGGTAGCACGCTGGGCAACCTGCTGCCGTTCCAGGCCGGACCGCAGCAGCAGTTCGTGCCGCAGGGTGCGCTCGGTCAGGCGCTCGGGGGAGCGCTCGGTGGCTGGGGCGGCGGTTACCTCGGTCAGGGTCAGCTCGGGCAGCAGCTCGGCAGCGCGCTGGGTAACCTGCTTCCGTTCCAGGCGGGCCCGCAGCAGCAGCCGCAGTTCGTGCCGCAGGGTGCGATCGGGCAGGCGCTGGGCGGTGCGCTCGGTGGCTGGGGCGGCGGCTACTTCGGTCAGGGCGACCTCGGGCAGCAGCTCGGCAGTGCGCTGGGCAACCTGCTGCCGTTCCAGGCGGGCCCGCAGCAGCAGCCGCAGTTCGTGCCGCAGGGCGCGCTCGGTCAGGCGCTCGGTGGGGCGCTCGGCGGCCTCGGTGGCGGCTACTTCGGTCAGGGTGACCTCGGCCGGCAGCTCGGCAGCACGCTCGGCAACCTGCTGCCGTTCCAGGCGGGCCCGCAGCAACAGCAGCAGTTCGCGCCGCAGGGCATCCTCGGCGGGGCGCTGGGCAGCATCGCCGGCGGCCTGGTCGGCAACGCGTTCGGCAACCGGGGCCTGGGCAGCACCATCGGCGGCATCGCGGGCGGCTTCCTGCCGTTCCAGGCCGGCCCCGAGCAGCAGCAACAGCAGTTCGTGCCGCAGGGTGCGCTCGGCCAGGCGCTGGGCGGTGCGCTCGGCGGCTGGGGCGGCGGCTACTTCGGCCAGGGCGACCTCGGCCGGCAGCTCGGCAGCACGCTGGGCAACCTGCTGCCCTTCCAGGCCGGACCGCAGATGACCCCGCAGTCCAGCTACGCGCCGTGGGAGACACCCGCCTACCAGGCCACGCCGCCGCAGCTGAACCCGCAGTCGATGGTCGGCCGCAACCCCTGGGAGACCCCGCCGTTCGTCAATCCCGGCATCTTCGGGTTCCCGCAGGGTTTTGGCCAGCAGCCCGGGTTCGGCCAGCAGGTCGGGTTCGGCCAGCAGGCCGGCGCCCCGCAACAGGGCCAGCAGCCGCGGGTCTCCGCGGCGGTGAACTGACCACCCCGGAGATCGGCAATGGCGCGGACGAGCCGATAGAGTGGCCGGGTGCCGAACCCATTGTTCGGCCCGATGTCACCCCGCCCGGGAGAAGCGCCATGAGCCTCCAGGAATACATCGTCAGCGGCGGCGAAATTGCCAACCTTCTTGATTATGTCGCGCTGCTGCCCGAGGTATCGGTCAAGAGGGTCGCCTCGCGATACGTCGTGCTCGAAGCGAGCGAAAGCGACGCAGCGAAGCTGAGCGCAGAGCTCGCCGGCAGGTACACGATTACCCCGAACAAAGAACTCGGACTCTTGGAATAGAGCGACGGCGGCCCGTCCCGCGACGGGGCGGGCCACCGTGCTCACCGCCCCTGGAGGAACGGATGCCCGAAGCAGAAGGCCGCCGTGCGAGCACCGCACACAGCGCCACCAAGGCGTCGGCCGAACCATCGGAGAACATCGTCGGTTCGGCCTCGACGGAACAATTTCTCATCGCCCCGCGGTCCGGCTCGACCGCCCGCTCGTTCGGCATCCAGCCCCTGTCGGTGAACATGCTGAACGTCGCCGTCCAGGGGCTCGACGTGGTGCGCCGGATCAAGCGTCCCCGCGCCACCCTCGCCACGCTGGGCATCGGGCAGGGTGAGGCCACCGACGTCCTGGTGGCCAACATGGAGCCGGAACGCGCCCAGCTGATGGCCGCCACGGCCCCGCAGCTCTCGATCGGCCGCAACAGCACCCTGACCTACGGAAGCGGTCCCGCCACCATGCGCGAGGCCTTCTTCCCCGCCGCCGCGGTCAAGCCGCGGCAGATCCGCTTCCGGGTGCTGGGCGAGAACGACCGGCCCCTGGAGGGCGCGGTCATCACCCTGACCGGCGACACGGTGCCGAGCCAGGGCACCACCAACACCAAGGGCGAGGTGACCCTCGACCTCTACACCCTGCACGACCGGCCGGCGCGCTCACTGTTCGTGACGCGGCCGGGCGGCTACTGGGACATGTACCTCACCGAGCCGTCGCTGTCCGACATGACGGGCAACATCGTCCGCCTCAAGGCCTACAGCGAGACCATCGAAGGCTTCCCCAAGGGCTTCCAGTACGGCTGGGGCCAGCGGCTGATGGCACTGGACCACCTCGGTCCCGAGCTGCGCGGCGAGGGCGTCAAGGTGGCCATCATCGACTCCGGTGCCGACAACACGCACCCGCTGCTGAGCCACCTCAAGATCGGCCGGGACTTCTCCGACGGCAACCCGACCACCTGGAGCAACGACGTGGTGGGCCACGGCTCGCACTGCGCCGGCGTCATCGGGGCCCGCTCCGACGAGCAACTGCGCGGCTTCGTGCCGGAGGCCGAGATCCACATCCTCAAGGTCTTCCCCGGCGGCCGGTACGACAGCCTGGTCGACGCGCTCGACTACTGCATCGACCACCAGATCGACGTGGTCAACATGAGCCTGGGCGGCGACGACGAGATCAACCCGGTGGTGGAGGAGACGCTGATCGCCGCGGTCAACGCCGGGGTGGCGTGCATCGTCGCGGCCGGCAACTCCGGCGACGCGGTCAAGTACCCGGGCAAGTCGCCGAACGCGTTCGCCGTCGCCGCGATCGGCAGCGTCGACGACGCCATGCCGAACACCTGGGACAGGTCCAACCTGCGCCCGCAGTATCTGGCGGCGGACGGCGTCTTCTCGCCGGCGTTCACCTGCCACGGCCCCGAGGTGGCGGTCTGCGCGCCGGGCGTGGCGATCATCTCCACGATCCCCGGCAGCGGATTCGAGGCACAGACCGGCACGTCGATGGCGGCGCCGCACGTCACCGGTCTCGCGGCGCTGCTGCTCGCCCACCACCCGGTCTTCCGGGAATCGCTGGCCGGGCGCAGCCAGGCACGGGTCGCCGGGCTGTTCAGCATGATGCGGTCGATGTGTGTGCAGTACCCGTTCGGCCCGACCCGGGTGGGCGCCGGCATGCCGACCCTGGCCGGGATGGACCGGATCCTGCAGCCGGCCGGGAAGCAGGCGGGGGACAAGACCGTGACCCCGCAGGGTGCGGGCCCGGCTCTCGGCGGCTTCGGCACCTTCACGCCGTTCCAGGCGGTGCCGGGGATGATCCCGGTCCCTGTCCCGGTGCCTGCTCCGGTGCCGGCGCATGCGGATCCGCAGGTGCTGGCCTGGTTGCTGCAGCAGAGTCAGGCGGCGGCCAACCCGCCGGTGAGCTGGATGCTCAATCGGCTCAATGCGGGTGTCTGACCGCCGGTACTCACCCCGGTGAGTCGTCCGGTTCGGGCGGCTCACCGGGGTTGATCACGATTTGGTACGCAGTACGGCTCCACGTCAGTCGACTTTCGCCATCGCCATCGCCGCCTCAGCGGCAGCCTTCCCGCGGATCTTGATGAGCTAAAACGTTCCAGCCGAGTCTTTTGCGTGGTTGGTGTATCGGGCGATGTCAATAGCCCGCCGGAGTGACGTGGGCCGCGCGCCGACCGCCACCGACGCGCAAGATTTCGATCTTGTTGATGTGGTGTGAGTTCCGAACCTCTCGACTTTCGCCATGTGGCGGAGCCCTTAAGCGCCTTGACTTTCGGCGTCCGCGGAGGTCGGGCAGCTTCTCGAAGGTCTCGCCGAGGATCTCGGGACTTCACCTCGACCGGCGCGATGCAAGATTCACTTCAAGGGCCGGCTGAGCTGAGCGTCTCTCTTGGGGCAACGACGACAGCCCGCAACCAGCTCTCGGGCACCCGCAGTGGCCGACGATGTCTGACATCACCCATATGGCGCTCGCACCGAGGGGCAGCAGCCGACCGCCTCACAGATCTTGGAAAGCAGGGGCGGTCGACTTTCACCATTCAGTGCCGTCGCAGCCTCAGCGGCAGCTTTCCCGCAGATCTTGATGAGCTAGAACGTTTTAGCCGCACCCCACCGTTACAAGGTCCACTACTCGTGCCCCTTTCCTCCTGAAATGAACCCCTCAACCTCCACTACCGCCATTCCGCATACCGGACGAACCCGGCAACGGGCTGGATCACCGGGGGACCGTGATCCAGAAATGGCGAAAGTCGAGCGAACCTTAAGTCCACAAGATCGACAATTCACTGCTCGCTTCGTGACTTTTATGCTCTTTGTTCCGTTAGGAGTTCCGTGATGTGAGAATCCTGCTCAATATGTGGGCCAGTGCTGCGGGTTCGGCGGTGGGCAGGTCTCAGGCAATGCTTGGCGCGGCCGTTTCGGCGCGGCAGAAGCGTGTCGCCCGTCCGGGGGATGGCGATCGATCATCACAACAGCCATGCAAAAGACTCAGCCACACCACACCGCTACAAGGTCCACCACTCATGCCCCTTTCCTCCTGAGATGAACCCCTCAACACACACGCTCCAAGGGCCAATCCCGCAAACCGGATGAATCCAGAAACGGCGGAAGTCGGGGGTGCCCAAGATTGGCGGCAAAGCATCCATGCCGTTCTTGGCCCCCACCCTTGCCTGGACTCCTGTTACCGGTAGGTGACTGGTTGCTGAGCGCTGGTTGCAGCTCTGGTCCGGTGTTCACCTTGCGGTGGGGTGCTGGCTGCCGCGCCTGTAGCGGCGGTAGGGGATTCCGCGCCGGTTGCGCGTGTTCGGTGGCGACGACTCACGGTCACCGCCGGTCATGGCGCTGTCGCGGAGCATCGATCCGGCGGCCGGGGCCGACATCTCCGGGGCGTGTGGGTGGGCGCTCGTGACCTGACTTCGCCGGGCTGTGCACCGGCTTGTCAGGTGAGTCCGGCGAGTTTGTAGAGCACGAGGGAGCCGGCGACGGCCACGTTGAGGCTGTGGCCCGTGCCCACCATGGGGATCTCCACCGCGCAGTCGATCAGATCGATCGCCCGGGGCGGGATGCCGGTGGCCTCGTGACCGAGGACCATGATCGTGCGGCGGTCGGCGACTGGGAGGTCGGCCAGGCGGATCGCCTCGTCGGCCAGCTCCACCCCGACGATGCGCGCGCCGCCGGCTCGTTCCGCCGTCAGCCAGCCGGCGGGGTCGCCGACGCGGTGCACGCAGCTGGGCCGGCGCAGCGTGTTGCCCCGGGCGAGAGCTTCGTCGACCCACCGGAACGGCGGTACGGCCAGGCAGGCGCCCACCGCGTCGCAGGTGCGGAGAAGTGTGCCGAGGTTCGTCCCGTGCATGGGCCACAGCGAGGCCGCGACCAGATGTCCCCAGCAGCGATGTCCGCGGGGGCGCCGGGCGGCTCGCAGGTCCTTGCGGGAACGGACCCGGATCGCGGGGCTCACCGGAGCGGAGCGACCGGGCTCCAAGGATCGATCGTCATCAGGTGGGGGCACTTCGCGGCGTACCCGGGCCATCGTCGACAACACCGTCACCCGCGATGATAGCCACGACGGGCCGGCCTGAGCCCGCCGGCACCCCCGCTGCGGTGGCGCGCCGCCGGGGCTCAGGCGGGCGCCACCGGCTGGCGCAGGATCGTGCGGAGCTTCTCCGGCGCCACCCGGCGCGCGTCGCTCAGGTAGATCTCGTGGTGCCGGCCCGTGGGGCGCAGGCCGAGGCCGGGCAGGTGCTCGTCGTGCAGGTAGGCCAGCGACGGCCCCTCGTCGTCGTACGAGCCGACGTGCAGGGTCTGCAGGCACCTCCCCTCGTCGAGGTCGAGGACCCGCAGCAGCCCGGCCGGGTCCCGGCCCTTGGCCCGCGCCTGCTCGACGGCCGCCGCCAGGGTCCGCTCGTCCAGCCAGTCGGGCTGGCGGATCAGCATGGTCCAGGACCAGCGGTCCTTCTCCCGGGTGCGGAAGGTCGCCATGTCGTCGGACCACCACAGGCCCTCCAGCGGCATGACGACGTAGTCCCGGCCCAGGTCGCCCTTGCTGCGGAACTTGGCGGCGTAGGCGGCGGCGAACAGCGCCTCGACGGCCTGCTGGTAGGCCGGGCACCCGGGCCGGCCGCTGCCGTCGACGGCCAGGTAGCGCATCGGTGGGACCGTCACCTCGACGTACCTGCCGGCCGGCGGGGCGTAGAGGGTGCGCTGATCACGTTTGAGGTCGACCTTGGTCATGGACCGATCATGCCGGTTATACCTGACAGGTTCTGTCACGGGGCGGACTTACCGTCACCGCATGACATCACCAACCGGCAGCGCCGACTTCGACTTTCTCCTGGGTGCCTGGACGGTGCACCACCACAAGCTCGCCGGCGGCACCTGGGTCGACTTCGACAGCGTGGGGGAGGCCCGCCCGGTCCTCGGCGGCGCCGGCAACATCGACACCGTGGTCGCGACGCTGCCCGACGGGCAGTCCTTCGAGGGCATGACGCTGCGCCTGTACGACCCCGGGGCCGACCTGTGGCGGATCTGGTGGTCCTCCACGACGCAGCCGGGCCGGCTGGACCCGCCGGTCGAGGGCCGGTTCCGCGACGGCCGGGGCGTCTTCGTGGGCGAGGACACCATCGATGGCCGGCCGGCGCTGGTCCGCTTCCTGTGGTCCCGGATCACCCCCGATTCGGCGCGCTGGGAGCAGGACTTCTCCTTCGACGGCGGCGCGACCTGGGACCCGGTCAACTGGATCATGACCTTCACCCGCCGCACCGGCTGAGCCGCCGGCGCGGTCTCTGGCAGGATCGACGGGTGGAAGACCGCAGGACCGCCGCCGCGCTGCTGGTGTTCGGGCGCGGCGTCAGCGTCGCCGGGGAGAGCTACACGCTCACCCCGGCCAGTGCCGCCCGGGTGCAGGCGGCCGCCGATTACACCGCCGCGCACCCGGGGGTCGGGCGCGTCATCTTCACCGGCGGCTGGGCGGAGGCCACCGAGGGTGCCGCGCCACCCCCGGCGGGTGGCCGGGAGGGCGACCTCATGCTGCGCGAGGCCCAGGCCGCGGGCCTCGACCGGTACGCGGACCTGCGCGCCGAGACCCGCTCCCGGAGCACCCTGGAGAACCTGCTGCACACCGTCGAGGACGGCCTGCTCGACGGGTACGCCTTCGACGCCGTCCACCCGCTCGGCCTGGTGTCGCACCACGCGCACCTGCCGCGGATCCGGCTGCTCGCCGCCCGGGTCCTGCGCCTGCCCGGCCGGGCCCTGCTCGACGTGCCGGCCACCGGCGGCGACACCCCGCTGCCGTGGCGCTCCGAGCGGGCCGCCCGGGTCATCGCCCGCCTGGGCTTCCTCGGCGCCCGTGACCCGGCCGCGCTGATGCGCCGGGAGCGCCGGATGGTCGCCTCCTTGCGGCGCGCTGAGCGGTTGCTGGGAAACCCGGCGGGGTAAGGAAGTGGCGCCACCGGACCACGGACGGGCCGGCGACGCTCACCAGGAGGAAACACGTGCAGGCAGCAAACCGGTCGATGGTCGTCCTCCTGCCGGTCTACCAGCCCGGACATCACCTGCCCACGCTGCTCACCGAGCTGCGCGCGGCCGCGCCGGGCTGCCGGTTCGTGATCGTCGACGACGGCAGCAGCCCGGCCGCCGCGGAGGTGCTGCGCCAGGCCGAGAACCTCGGCGGCACGGTGCTGCGTCACTCCCGCAACCGGGGCAAGGGCGTCGCGCTGAAAACCGGATTCCGGTACGCCGAGGAGCACCATCCCGGCGTCGACGTGATCTGCGCGGACGCCGACGGTCAGCACAGCGTCGCGGACATCGTGCGGGTGGCCGACCGGGTGGCGGCGACCGGTCACACCGTGCTGGGCGTGCGCCGGTTCGCCGAGAACGTCCCGTTGCGCAGCAAGGTCGGCAACACCGTCACGCAGGTGCTGTTCCGTGCCGCCACCGGCCGCGGGGTGCAGGACACCCAGACGGGGCTGCGGGCGTACCCCGGATCTTTGCTCTCCTGGTTGCAGACCGTGCCCGGCGAGCGGTTCGAATACGAGATGAACGTGCTGCTGGAGGCGGCCCGCGCGGGTCACGAGATCGAGCAGGTCGTGATCACCACGACGTACCTGGACGAGAACGCGTCCTCGCACTTCAGCGCGCTGAGCGACTCGGCGCGCATCTACTGGCCGCTGCTGCGGTACGCGGCGGCGACGCTGCTGACGCCGGCCCGGGCGACCCGCTGACCGCCCGGGGCCGGCCCCGCCTCAGCACCAGGTCAGCGTGGAGTTCGACCGGGTGACGTTGCTGATGGTGTTGTTGGTCCCGGTGCACGGGCTCCACCGGATGTTGGTGTTGCTGACCGTCAGGTTCTGGAACCGGATGTTCGACGACGGCGGGAACTCGGTGCGCGAGGAGATCCGCACCTCGCCGCCGCCGTTGATCGTGCCCGAGACCCCGGCCAGCGTGACGTTGTAGCAGTTCTCGACCAGCACCGCGTTGTTGCCGGTGTTGGCGATGTCGACCCGGTCGATGACCGCGCCGCCGCTCTCGGAGACGCAGAAGACGCCCCGGCCGCCGCCGCGGGCCTTGACGGTGCCGACCCGGATGTTGGTGGGGTAGCTGCTGCCGATCCGGCCGTTGCGGTTGGCCATCCGGAACGCGGCGTACCCGGTGCCGGCGCCGGCGTTGTCCGCGTCCACGGTGCCGACGGTGGCGTTGACCGTCTGGTTGAGCAGCAGCCCGGACTCGCCGACGTTACGGGCGGTCACGGTGCCGACGGTGAGCCCGTCGACGCCGTAGGTCTCCACCGCGTGCGAGCTGGCCCCGGAGACGTACGCGCTGTCCAGCCGGATGTTGCGCGAGGGCACGGTCTTGTCGCCGTAGTTGTCGATGCGGACCCCGAGCCCGCTGGACAGCCGCATGTCGATCTGGCCCAGGATCAGGTTGTTCACGCTGCGCATGAAGATGCCGTACAGCGGGGCGCCGGTGACGTTGAGGTGCGCGACCTCGACGTCGTGGGTGCCGCGCGAGTAGACCGGCGCCTGGTCGCCGGAGCCGGTGCCGGTCACGTTGATGGTGCCGCAGACGTCCAGCAGCGTGTAGCTGGGCAGGGAGATCCGCGAGTTCGCGCTGATCGAGCCGGAGCCGCGGACCACGACGTTCTGCTTGGCGGTCCGGCTCGCGGGCAGGCTGCTGATCGCGGCCTGGACGGCGGCGCGCATGTCGGTGCCGGTGTAGACGGTGCTGCTGCCGTGCCGGGCGGTCCAGGTGCTGCCGCTGAGCGTGGCATCGGCCTGATAGGACAGGGCGCCGCAGGCCGCGGCCGAGGCCTGGCTGAGCCCGATGACGGCGCCGGCGCCGGTCAGAGCGACCGTGGCGGCCGTGACCAGGGCGAGCCGCCAGCGTCTGCTCGGCGTCGTCAAGCGTGGGGAGGACATCACTGCTCCAAACTTTCGGGGACGAGGTGACACATCGCAGGTTTCCGAGGACCCCGGCGGCGGGGGACGGATCATTCGCCGCAGTCCACCGACCCGGTCACGCCGAGACCGACGGGTGCGCCGGCACGGCGATGCCGCCCGCCTCCGGAGGTGCAGGAAAGCGGTTTCCATCAACGGGCATCTATGTGACGAAGATGTTAACGGTCACACGCAGGCTGTCAAGAGTGTCCGGATTTGAACACGGTGAACGGCTCGCCGGCGGTCCACTATGGTCCCGGCATGGGAAGTCTCGTAGGTGCGATCATCGCGGCCGTCGCGGGCCTGGCCGGCGTCACCGCCGGAGCGCTGCTCAACGCCCGGCGCGAGCGGGGCCACTGGCTGCGCGACCAGAAGCTGAAAGCGGGGACCGACTTCATCACCGCCGCCCGCTATCTGATCAATCAGTACCGCCGGGTCGGCGAACAGGGCATGGACCAGACCCACCGGCGCGAGGTGCGGGACCGGATGCAGTCGGCCCGCTCGGCGCTGGTCCTGCTGTGCGCCGCCGAAACCGTGGCGGCGACCGCCAAGGTCAGCGCCAGGCTCTACGAGACCACCCCGGGCGAACCGCCGGCGGGAGCCGACGAGACCGAAGCCGTCTTCGCCGAACTGGTCGACCGCCTCCGCGCCGAGGTAGCCGGCCAACCCCGCCGAGGCCGCTGACAAAATCACCGCCGCCCCGGCCGTGACCCGCCGCCCCCGGCACCGTTGGACCATCGCGGAGCGGTGTTCCGCACGGCGGCGGGGGTACGGGGTTGAGCGGGGAACAGCTTGTCGGACCCGTGGTCTACGGTCGTCACGTGCCTGAACAGCCCGTCTCCGAGCCGGAAGCCGCCACGCCGCCCGCCGAGGCCGCGGCCGGCTCCCGCGCCGCACCGGAGCCCGCCGGCCCACCCCCGGCCGTGCCGGGCGTCCCAGGCCCGGACCCCGGCGTCCCGGACACGGCCGGTTCCGGACACCCGGGCCCGGATCCCGGCGGTCCGGATGCGGCCGGTTCCGGGCTCCCGGGTCTGGATTCCGGCGGTCCGGATGCCGCCGGGGCGGATCCTGAGCTGCCGGTGGTGGCCGAGGTCGACTCCGGCAAGTTCACGGTGCGGCTGACCAACTTCACCGGCCCGTTCGACCTGCTGCTGCAGCTGATCGGCAAGCACAAGCTCGACGTCACCGAGATCGCCCTGCACCAGGTCACCGACGACTTCATCGCCTACATCCGGGCGATGGGCGACGCCTGGGACCTCGGCGAGACCAGCGAGTTCCTGCTGGTCGCGGCCACCCTGCTGGACCTGAAGGCGGCCCGGTTGCTGCCCTCGGCCGAGGTCGAGGACGAGGACGACCTGGCCCTGCTGGAGGCCGGCGACCTGCTCTTCGCCCGCCTGCTGCAATACAAGGCCTACAAAGAAGCCGCGGCCGTCATCGCGGACCTGGAGGGGATCGGCGCCCGGCGCTGGCCGCGCGCGGTCACCCTCGAGCCCCGGTACGCCGAAGCGCTCCCCGACCTGGTCCTCGGCTTCGGCCCCGAGCGCCTGCTCAAGCTGGCCCTGAAGCAGTTCCTGCCCAAGCCCGGCCCGCCGGAAGTCTCGATCGCCCACATCCACCAGGTCCGCGTGAGCGTCCGCGAACACGCGACCCTGATCCGCGACCGCCTGCGCCGCGCGGGCAGCGCCACATTCAGCCTGCTCATCGCCGACTGCCAGAACACCCTCGAGGTGGTGGCCCGCTTCCTGGCCCTGCTGGAGCTCTACCGCGAGGGCCTGATCGACTTCGAACAACCGGTCTCGCTGGAGGAGATGACGGTCCGCTGGATCGGCGGCGACCAGGCCGAAGCCGACCTGGACATCGACGACTACGAGGGCTCACCCCCGGAGCCGGACACGGCCGCCACGGACCCGGACGACATCAACCTGGATGACCTCGACTCGGACCCGACCCCCGCGGAGTCGGCGGCAGCGGCCCTCGCCACCGCCGACGAGGACAACGAGGACGACGACGAGGACCTGGAAGTCGAGGACGTGGACTACACCGCGCTGGCAGACGCCGCCCTCGCCGGCCGCCGCGGAACCACAGACCGCAACGACGAGAACCCGGACGTGCCCGCTGCGGCGGAGTCGGACGTCATCGAGAGCGACACGCTCCGGGCCGGCGACGCCGTCGAGCCGGTGGATGCGGCCGACTCGACGGAGCCCGACGCTTTCGCGGGTAGCGCGTTCCCCGGCGGCGAGCCGGATGCCGTCGCCGGCTTGGAGTTGCCGGCGGGGGATGAGTCCCACGCGGCCCCGGCGGGTATTCCTGGGACCGGCCATCACACCGCAGACCGTGTTTCGACCGACGAGGAACAGTCATGACCGACGAGCGTCCCGAGTCCCTTGCCGCGCAGGCTGCTTCCTGGGTGCCGCCCTGGGAGCGGGCGCCACGGCCGCCCGACCCGGAGTTCGCGGCCAAGGTGCGCGCGGAGGAGGGCAGCGACGAGCCCGACCTCGGCGATGACGACGTCGAGGGCGCCGCCGCGGCAGAGGGGGTGCCGGCCGAGCTTCCGCCGTTCCCGGAGGAAGCCGGTGGGCCGCCGACCGTCGACGCGCCGCGGGAGATGCCCGGCGAGGAGGACCGGGACCCGACCGATGTCGGCGGCGGGCCGGAGCTGCCGCTGCCGGGCGCGATCGAGGAGGCCGCCGCGAACGAGATCGGCACCGCGCCGCTGGTCGACGCGCCGCTGGACGGCGACGACGCCGGGGACGTCTTCGACGCCGCGGCCGACGACGACGTCGAGGACGACGCGGACCTGGACCTGCCGTTCGAGGAGCAGGTGCCGGGACCGGAAGAGGACGACGAACCGGCCGCCGACGCCCCCGGCGCCGAGACACCTGAGGCGGCCACGACGCCGACCGTGCAGGCAATGGCACACGGCCAGGAGTCGACCGCCGCGCAGGCCGAGGCGGACGCGACGCCGACCGTGCAGGCACCGGCACACGGCCAGGAGTCGACCACCGCGTGGGCCGAGGCTGACGCGACGCCGACCGCCGAGGCGCTCCCAGCGGGCGGCGCTACCGCCGGTGATCGGGCTGCGGGCGCTCACGGTGGTGATCAGGCGCCGACCGCTGCTGCCGGTGATCAGGAGGCGGCGGCCCGGGGTGCTGCCGACGTCGAGGCCGCGGTGGCGTCCGGAGCTCTGCCGGGGCAGCCTGTGTCACGGGCGCGGCCGCGGTCCGGGATTCCCGCGCAGGGGCGTGGCAGCAAGGGTGGCGGTGCTGCGGTTGGGGAGCCGTCGACCCGTACCGTTGCGGAAGCGGAACCATCCGCCCTGGCCGCGCCGATGGCGGACGGTGAGTTGCGGGCGGCTCTGGAAGCGATTTTGCTGGTTGTGGACGAGCCGGTGGCGGAGTTGCAGCTGGCGCAGATCGTGGAGCAGCCGGCCGAGCGGATCGCTCGGATGCTGGAGGACATCTCGGCGCGGTACACCGCCGCCGGGCACGGGTTTGACCTGCGGCGGGCTGCGGGTGGCTGGCGTCTCTATACCCGGCCGGAATATGCCACCTATGTTGAGCGGTTCGTCTTGGATGGGCAGTCTGTGCGGCTTACGCAGGCCGCCCTGGAAACGCTCGCTGTAGTCGCTTACAAGCAGCCTGTGACCAGGTCGCGCATCTCGGCCATCCGCGGTGTGAACTGCGATGGTGTCATGCGTACGCTGAACACTCGCGGCCTCATCGAGGAATGCGGCACTGAGGGCGAGACCGGGGCATTCCTGTACCGCACCACGGCGCTGTTCCTGGAGAAGCTCGGCCTCAACTCGGTCGATCAGCTTCCGCCGCTGGCCCCTTTCCTACCCGACGACGTGGAAGAAGTGCTCGATGCCTCAGGCTGATCCGGATACCTCCGTGCGGCTGCAGAAGATTCTCGCCACCGCGGGAGTCGGATCCCGGCGTGCGTCTGAAGATCTGATCTTCCGTGGGCGCGTCACCGTGAACGGGCGGGTCGCCAAGCTCGGCGACAAGGTCGACCCCGCCAAGGTGGAGATCCGCGTGGACGGCGCCCGGATCGTCACCGACACCAAGCTGGTCTACCTGGCGATGAACAAGCCGCGCGGCGTGGTCTCGAGCATGGACGACGAGAAGGGCCGCAACGAGCTCGCCGACTTCCTCGGCACGTTCGAGCAGCGGATCTTCCACGTCGGCCGGCTCGACGCCGACAGCGAGGGGCTGCTGCTGCTCACCAACGACGGCGCGCTCGCGCACAAGCTGATGCACCCGTCGTACGGGATCGCCAAGACCTACCTCGCCGAGGTCGCCGGGCCGCTGCCGCGCACCGTCGGCCGCCGGCTGCAGACCGGCGTCGACCTGGAGGACGGGATCGCCAAGGTCGACACGTTCAAGCTGGTGGATGCCGTCGGCAAGACCGCGCAGATCGAGATCACCCTGCACGAGGGCCGCAAGCACATCGTGCGCCGGATGATGGACGAGGTCGGCCACCCGGTCTCCCGGCTGATCCGCACCGCGGTCGGCCCGATCCGGCTCGGCGACATGCGCCCGGGCGGTTTCCGCCGGCTGTCGAACGCCGAGGTGAGCGCGCTCTTCAAGGCCGTCGGCGACTGATGTTCGGCGGCCCGGCACAATAGGTAGTTGTTCGTCTTTCTGGTCTTGGAGGTAACGGTGGCGGAAGCAGTGCGGCCCGAGCGATGTGTGGTGGCCGTCGACGGTCCCTCGGGATCGGGCAAATCCACCGTTTCCCGGCGACTCGCCACCGCGATCGACGGCATCTATCTGGACACCGGCGCGATGTACCGCGCGATCACCTGGGCGGTGCTGCAGGCCGGCGTCGACCTGCAGGACGCCGACGCGATCACGAAGATCGCCCAGGAGACCAGCCTGACCATCGGCACCGACCCGCTCGCGCCGCGCTTCCGCGCCAACGGCACGGACGTCGACGCGGCCATCCGCGGGCCCGAGGTCACCGGCGCGGTCTCGGCCGTGGCCGCGGTCCCGGCGGTACGCACACAGCTGGTGCGCCTGCAGCGGGAGATCATCGCCGCCGCCCCGCGCATCGTCGTCGAAGGCCGCGACATCGCGTCCGTGGTCGCCCCCGACGCCGACCTGAAGGTCTACCTGACCGCCTCGGCGGCCGCCCGCGCCCAGCGCCGCAGCGCCGAGGACGCCACCGACGTGGCGGCCACCGAGGCCGACCTGAACCGCCGCGACCAGCTCGACTCGAGCCGCGCGGCCGACCCGCTGCGCCAGGCCGACGACGCCACCACGCTCGACACCACGGGCCTGGGCATCAACGAGGTCGTGGCGCAGCTCCTGAGCATGCTCAACAGCAAGGTGAGTTCGTGAGTGACTTTTCTTCCGAGGTCTCGGCCCTGGAATCCGCCCTGCTGCAATCCGTCGCCGAGGAAGGCCCGGTCCCGGTCGTCGCCGTCGTCGGCCGCCCCAACGTCGGCAAGTCGACGCTGGTCAACCGCATCATCGGCCGCCGCCAGGCAGTGGTCGAGGACAAGCCCGGCGTGACCCGCGACCGCGTGCCGTACGACGCCCAGTGGAGCGGCCGCCGCTTCACCGTGGTCGACACGGGTGGCTGGGAGCCGGACGCGCGCGACAGGGCCGCTGCTATCGCGGCTCAGGCGGAGATCGCGGTGCAGACCGCCGATGTCGTCATCTTTGTGGTGGACGCGATGGTCGGCGCCACGGACGTGGACGAGAAGGCCGTCCGGATGCTGCGCCGCAGCCACAAGCCGGTCATCCTGGTCGCGAACAAGGCCGACAACCAGAACATCGAGAACGAGACCGTGGCGCTGTGGGGCCTCGGCCTGGGCGAGCCGTTCCCGCTGTCGGCCCTGCACGGCCGCAACGCCGGCGACCTGCTCGACAAGATCCTCGCCGCGATGCCCCCGGCCCCGGCCATCATCGAGAACGCCCCCCGCGGCCCCCGCCGGGTCGCGCTGGTCGGCCGCCCGAACGTGGGCAAGTCGTCGCTGCTGAACAGGCTCGCCCGCGAAGAGCGAGCGGTCGTCGACTCGGTGGCCGGCACCACGGTCGACCCGGTCGACAGCCTGGTGGAGATGGACGACGAGGTCTGGCAGTTCGTCGACACCGCCGGCCTGCGAAAAAGGGTCAACCAGGCATCCGGTACGGAGTACTACGCGTCCCTGCGCACCGCCGGGGCCGTCGAGTCGGCCGAGGTCGGCGTAGTCCTGCTGGACGCCTCCGAAGTCATCAGCGAGCAGGACCAGCGGGTCCTGACCCAGGTGGTGGAGGCGGGACGCGCGCTGGTCATCGCCTTCAACAAGTGGGACCTGGTCGACGCCGACCGCCGGATCTTCCTGGACAAGGAGATCGACCGCGAGCTGAAGCGCATCCCCTGGGCGATCAAGGTGAACATCTCGGCCAAGACCGGCCGGGCGATCGACAAGCTGGCGCCGGCCCTGCGGAAAGCGCTGGACAGCTGGGAGAAGCGGATCCCGACAGGGGCGCTGAACCAGTGGCTGACGACGCTGACGCAGGCCACGCCGCACCCGGTGCGAGGCGGCAGGGCGCCACGGATCATGTTCGCGACGCAGGCGGGGGTGGCGCCGCCACGGTTCGTGCTGTTCACGACGGGGCCGTTGGATGCGGGATATCAGCGGTTCATCGAGCGGAAGCTCCGAGAGGAGTTCGGATTCGAGGGGTCGCCGATCGAAGTGTCGGTGAAGCCTCGGAAGAAGCTCGGACCTGGCGGTCGGGGCAAGGCCCACGGCTGAGGTACCTTCCGGCATGCCGGTGGCAAGCCGGTTGGGAGGCTGGGGTAGGGTTGTGGTGTTGCCGCGTTCTGGGGTTGTGGGACGTGGCATCGGGCTGTAGCGCAGCTTGGTAGCGCACTTGACTGGGGGTCAAGGGGTCGCAGGTTCAAATCCTGTCAGCCCGACTTTTTGGAACGTCTTCGCAGGTCACAGACTTGCGAAGGCGTTCTTTTTATTGATAGCCAACGATGCATAGTGTCGATTGACCCCTTTGCTAGGCGCTCGCGTGCATGAGCTTCCGGGCGATGTTTCCCAGTTCAGAGCCGCTTTTCTGGCAAGGTGACCGTTTCTGTAGAACCCTTGACTCGGCGTGCCTTTCCCGTTGCTGATCCATTCCGCCTGGCGGCGTCGCTAGGTGTTGCTGCAGGTCAGTGCGCTGTGTAAGCCGTTCGGGTGTACGGCCTTGAGGTCGCGGGGCAGAGGTATGACCCTTTGCTCGTGAGCCGGCACCGCACGGCGGCGGCGCTCCACGGTGGGATATGAGCACGCCGCTTGGTGACCCCTTGACTCGGGCGCTTGCGGCGCTGGTCAGCGACCCCTTGACTGGAGGCGGGCGTTGAAGATCGAGAGTCTGCTGGCGAGTGTGCGGGCCGAGGCGTGGGCGCTGCTGCTGAGGGACTGGGATCGGTCGTTGCGGGCCGGGAACCATCCGGAAACCACTCGGTACAACTACGTGCTCGCTGTGTCGCAGCTTGCCACCTTTCTCGGTGAGCAGGCGCCGGAGACTGAGGCCGCTTCGCACCCGACCCTGGTGGACGGCCGGCAAGTGGTGGCGTTTCAGGCGTGGGTGATCGAGACACGGTCGGCAAGTACGGGTCTGAACAAGTACAAAGCGTTGCAGCAGTTCTTCGGCTGGCTCGTTGCCGAGGGTGAGATCGAACGATCGCCCATGCTCGAGGTGCCTAAGCCGACGGCAGTCCAAGAGCTGGTCGAGGTCCTCAGCGACGAGGAGACCCGGCGAGTTCTCGAGGTTTGCCAGGGTGGTGGCTTCGTGCAGCTGCGTGACCAGGCGCTGGTGCGGATGTTCTACAACACCGGTGGGCGTCTGTCCGAGATAGGTGATCTGTTGCTGTACGACGTTGATCTGGATACCGACTCGGTCGTGCTGACTGGCAAGGGTGGCAAGCAGCGTCGGGTGCGGTTCGGCGCCAAGACTGCTGCTGCGCTTCGCCGGTATGTGCGAGCGCGCGGTCGGCGCCCGGGCGTGGTGGATCTCGACCAGTTGTGGATCGCCGCGAGGGGTGCCCGGCCGTTGAATTCGAACGGTATCAAGATCCGCCTCAAACGGTTGGGCGAGAGGGCTGGGGTTGAGCATGTGCACCGCGCAGAGGTGGCGGCACAGCTTCGCGCATGAGTGGAAGCTGGCCGGCGGCGACACCGGTGATCTCATGCTGCTGATGGGCTGGTCGTCGGAAGAGATGCCGCGCCGCTACGGTGCCAGTGCCGCTGCTGAGAGAGCTCAGGCCGCCCATACCCGGCTGGGCATTGGCGAGCGCGTCTGATGACGTGTGTTGCTACCGCCAGTTTCCCTGGTCGCGCGATGTCGTTCCCCACCACCGCGTCGTGCTGCTATCGCCACGACGAGAGGACGGAGGCTACTTCTTGAGCGGCGTTCAGCATTACGCGGACTCGGCGGTGAGGTACTTGTCGAGGCGGGCCATCGCCTCCTTGGTATGCGCGGCCTGTTCGTCCTGCGACATCCGGACGTAAGCGAGAGATGATGCGCATTGCTCGCGAAGGTCGTCTCGGTCGAACCAGCGCAGCGGGTGTCGTGGGTCGGCGGTGTCGTAGATGCCCTGACCGTGGGCTTCCATGACGAGGAGGTCGTGGCGCCGGTAGTCGTGAGCCTCGTCGGGAGGAAGTAGGGCGCCTAGCAGCTGGTCGCGCCAATCCTCGATCAGCTCTTCATCTTCGTAGTCTTCGTTGTCGGTTTCGCCGTTCAGGCCTGGGTACATGTCGAGCGCCGCGCCTACAGTGGGCGGTTCCGAGTTCATGATGACGATGGATAGGGCGTATTCGTCGGCCAGACATTGAGGGTGGGGGATCCGTCCCTCGCCGAGTTCATCGCCGACGCGCATGATGCGCTCGCCCATGCGGACCAGCCAGTGGTTGTTGACTTGGGTGAGGGCGAGCTCGGGCAGGTCGCGGAGAAGGTCGACCTCGCGGATGGAAGCTTCTCCCTTGAGGAAAGCGGGGAAGCCGCAGCCGAGGGCGTGTTCGGCCAGGAACTGCTTGTTGGTCATGGGTGCGAAGTCGGAGAACACGACCGTGAGGTGTAGTTCCATCGCGTCGGCGGCGGTGAGGGGATCGCCGGTGAAGGCGGCGTTGAAGAACTGGACGGTCCTGCTTTCGTCGGCGTCTGCCTCGACCGCCGATTCTGATCCCATCAGCTGCTGGAATTCGGTCAGGCTGAGGCGTAGCGCGCGGGCGAAGCCGCGGACATTCTCGGATTTGAAACCGTCGAGGTCGGCGGCGGTTTCGAGGCGGCGCCAGGTCGCGATGGAGACTTCGGCTCGTCTGGCGGCTTCTTGCTGGGTGAGCGACAGCTGGGTGCGCCGCTCGCGTACGGGGTTGGTGGCTGACGCCGACATGGAACCTCCTGTGAGCGCTCGGCGAGTACTCAAGGAGGTTAGCGCTCATTGGGCGCTCACGCAAAGCAGGTGCTCCAGGTTCGCCGCCTTGGGCAGCGACACGGTGCCCAGCTGAAGGGTGTAACGGATGCACAGCTGCGGGACGCTCACCTCGTACCTTTCGGCCATCGCCGGTGTGCAGCGGCGCCACAGTGGTGTCGTCTGCGTGGTCCCATTGCCGGAGAGCTGCCCGGCGGCCGGATCGAGGAACAGAACCGGGCCAGGTTCGCCGGCCGGGCCGGCTGGTTGTCTCGACGCAGATGAGAAGGGCTCCCCGTGTCGTCGACGGGAGCATGGAGATGCCGGCGAGGCCCGCGGATCGGGCAGGTCGTCAGGCGGTCACCTGTGGGACGTTGACAATCGGTCGGCATTGGCGAAGGCGCCTGGGCGGGGCCACATAGAGCGGCCCCGCCCATAGCGCTCGCGCGGAGAATTACCGGCCGACGAGGGACGTGTGGTGCTCGTTGTAGCGGTTGCCCTGTACTCCGATGCGATCGGCGAGTGCGTTGAGGTCGGCGAGGTCGTCGGCGGACAGGGGCACCTCGGTCGCGGCGGCGTTCTCCTGGACCCGGTCCAGGCGCCGGGTGCCGGGGATAGGCACGATCGCCGGATGTTGGGCAAGCAGCCAGGCGAGAGCGAGCTGCCCGGGTGTGGCGTCCTTGGCTCGGGCCAGGGCGGTGATGTGCTCGACCAGGGCCTGGTTGGCGGCGCGGTTGTCGGCGGCGAACCGCGGGATGCTCGCGCGGATGTCACCGGTGGGGAACTCGGTGGCGGTGACGGTACCGGTGAGGAATCCCTTGCCGAGCGGGCTGAACGGGACGAACCCGATGCCGAGTTCGGCACAGGTGGGCAGGACCTCGGGTTCGGGATCACGGGTCCACAGCGAATATTCGCTCTGTACTGCGGTCACCGGGTGCACGGCGTGGGCGCGGCGGATCGTGGCCGCGGCGGCTTCCGAGAGGCCGAAGTGGCGGACCTTGCCGGCCTGGACGAGCTCGCCGACAGCGCCGGCGACGTCTTCGATCGACACATCTGGGTCGACGCGGTGCTGGTAGAACAGGTCGAGCGTGTCCACTCGCAGCCGGCGCAGCGACGCGTCGGCGACCCGCTTGATCTGTTCGGGCCGGCTGTCGAGCCCGACCGACTTGCCGCCTTCGATGCGCCACCCGAACTTGGTGGCGATCACGACCTGGTCACGTAGGGGAGCGAGGGCCTCGCCGACGAGCTCTTCGTTGATGTACGGGCCGTAGACCTCGGCGGTGTCGAAGAAGGTGATGCCCTGGTCGACCGCCCCGCGCAGGACGGCGATCATGGCGTCGCGGTCGCCCGGGTTCGGTCCGTAGCTCTGGGACATGCCCATGGCGCCCAGGCCGATGGCCGAGACCTGGAGGCCTTGGCCGAGGGTTCGTGTGTGCATGGTGTCTCCTTCGATGTGGATGGGCGGAGCGAGCAGGGGCATCTCAGTAGAAGAATTGGGAGTTGGGCCCAGCGGGAGCCAGGGTCAGGTGTAGGCCAGGAGGCTGCCCGCGACCGTGACACCCGTCGACGCCGTCAGGGAAATGACCGCGGCGGTCTGGGCGGGCGCAGGCGCGGACCGAGCCAGATCCCAGTCTGACACTGTGCGGTAGGTGCGCCGGTGGAAGATCAGGACGTTCAGACCCGCGAACAGCAGGAGGCCGAGCTTCCATGGCGCGCTGCCGCGTTCAGCGATGAGGGTCGCGCTGGGCAGGAACATGAGGATGCCGGTGACTGCTGCGATCATGAACCCGATCCGGGACAGCGGGAGGAGGTAGCCGGCCACGGTGGTCACCCGCAATTGCTGCCGGCCGAGTCCCAGCAGCCGAAGATCGAAGGCGGCGGCCGGGCCGATGAGCAGGGCGATGCCGATGATGTGGATGCTGCCGAGCAAGGGATACAGGTAGGCGGTACCCCGGATGGCTTCGGCCAGTGGGCCGCCCTCGAGCCAGGAGAGGAAGTCGTCCATCACGCTCACGCTCGCCGCGAGCGGGCCCGCAGGTAGAGCATCGCGCCCATCACGCCGACTGCCAGGACGACGCCGGCTACGACCCACACCAGAATCGGAGACGTATTCTCTGCCTCGTCCGCGGCAGCCGTCGCGTCGCGTTCGGGGTACGGAACCGGCAGCGGCCGCGCCGGCAGTTCACTGCCGAGCACCTGGTTGATCGGCTGCCCGTCCTCGACCCAGAACACGACCGGACGGAACTCGTCGTCGTGACTGCGGCCGATGTAGCCGACCGCTTCGACCCGCTCGCCGTCGACGAGCGGACGGTCGAGACCCCACCGTCCGGCGTAGCTCGGCGGTGCGATGACGACGTCCAGCTCGGCACGGGAACCGCTGTACGACGGGGCGTCGTTGATCGGCCCGCTGTCTTCGGGAGCCTGCAGCTGCTCAGGCAGGGCCAGTTCGGGGGTGTCGGCGGGGCGATCGCTTTCCAGGGTCAGCCTGAAGTAGGAGTGCGGGTCGCTCCAGCGGACCTGCGAGACGGTGCCCGCGATGTAGTAGGGACGGTCGGTGTCGAAGTCGTCGAATCCGTGGTGAGCCTGCGCGGCGTTGGCCGGGACCACGATGAGCGTCACGACGACAGCGAGGAAGGCTGCCGTCGGCCTGCGGGCAGGGAGTTCCTGACGATGGGTGTACCGGCAGGGCACCTCACCTTCTGCAGTCAGGCGGTGACGGCACCGCGTTGGCCAAAGGTTCCCTGTCAGTACACCCCTTCATAGAGACTTCCAGCCTCTGGGCGGCAGCGAGTTCACTGAACCGCAGGCCGGTCGACCGCCCGGGCCGTGACCCAGCCCTCCGGCCGGGCAGCAGAAGCCACCAGGTAATGGACCGATCAGCTCACCCCACACCATGGAGGTGCCATGCCAGCCACCCGCAGCGCCATTTGTGCCGCGCTGTTGACAGTCCTCGGGCTGACCGCCGGATGCGGTGACGATGGGCGATCCACTTCGACGTCGCCCAGCAGCGCGCAGAACCCACCGACCACCGAGCCGGCTGCATCGCGGTCGAGTGCCCCGCCCAGCGGTACCGCCGCTTCGTCCGACCAGGGAGAGCAGATGAGAATTCAGATTGCCATCGGCGATCAACGTTTCACGGCCACGATCTTCGACAGTGCCGCCGGCCGGGACCTCATCGCCCAGCTACCGCTGAGCATCGACATGACTGATCACGGCTCGGTGGAGAAGACCGGGCCACTGCCCGCACCGCTGTCGCTGGCCGGCCAACCGGACGGTGCCGACCCCGATGTCGGAGACGTCGGGTATTACGCACCCGGCAACGATCTCGTTCTCTACCACGGCGACCAGTCGTATTACCCCGGCATCGTGGTGCTGGTCCGCCTGGACGGCGACGCCGCGAGCCGCATCGCCGGCATGGACGGCGCCATCACCGCGAACGTCGCCGCCAGCGCCGGCCGAACGGAGGCGGCCCGGCCGGTCCGGCCGAGCCGACAACATCGCCTCGACCGTGCTCCGGCTGTGCCGCCCCGGCTTACGCGCCGAACCATCCGCGTGGCGTCAGAGAGTTTCCTGCGCAGCCCCGGCCGGCGCTGACGGGGCCGCGCCGGAGCCGTCCTTCTCCGGGCAGTCCCATCCTTGCGCTGCGCCGGCGTCACTGCCGTCGGCCGGGACGGCCGGACTGCTGCTGACGAACACCGGCACGGCCGGCTCCGCTTGCTGCGGGCCTGCGGCCAAAGCCGTGCCGCCGATACCGGCCGCGACAGCAGCGGCCCCACCGGCCACCGCGATACCGATGACGGTCCTGATACGCATGGTCGACTCCTGACTGGTGAATGGGTTTCTGCCACCAGTCAGCCAGACCGATCCGAAAGCCGGCCGAAACAGCAAGGACCGCTCTTTCGCTTGTACCGCAGGCCTTTCCGCCAATTTTCGCCAACGTCCGATCGGATGAACGACATGCGTATGACATTGTGGGCCGGCACCGCGGCGGCCCTGCTGCTGACGGCTACCGTCACCGCCTGCAGCGGTGACGATTCCGGTACGGTGCCCGCCGCGGTCGCCACGACGACGGCATCGAGCAGCCCGTCCGCGGCCCCCGACCTGGGCGCCGCGGAAGAAGTGGCACGGGGCTTGGACGTACCGTGGGGCCTGACCTTTCTGCCCGGCGGGGACGCGCTGATCGCTGAGCGCGACACCGCACGGATCCTGCGCCTGACGCCCGGCGGTAGCGAACCCCGGCAGGTCGCTGAGGTCCCCGGCGTCGCACCGGTCGGCGAGGGCGGCCTGCTCGGCATCACCGTGTCCCCGGACTTCGCCACCGACAACCTCGTATACGCCTACTTCACGGCCGCCGACGACAACCGCATCGTCCGGTTCCGTCTCGACGGTGGCGGCGCCGACACCGAGGTGGTCTTCTCCGGCATCGCCAATGCCAGCGACCACAACGGCGGCCGCATCGCGTTCGGCCCCGACGGCATGCTCTACGCGGGCACCGGGGACGCCGGGGACACCTCCCGCGCGCAGGATCCGGGCAGCCCCAACGGCAAGATCCTGCGGCTGACCCCGGACGGCGACCCGGCGCCGGGCAACCCCACGGCGGGTTCGCCGGTCTACAGCCTCGGGCACCGCAACGTGCAGGGGCTGGCTTGGGACGCCGACGGCCGGCTGTTCGCCACCGAGTTCGGTCAGAACGAGATCGACGAGGTCAACCTCATCCGGGCCGGCCGCAACTACGGCTGGCCCGCCGTCGAAGGCGACGGCGACGATGCCAGCGGCCGCTACACCAACCCCCTGGTCACCTGGCCCGTACGCGACGCTTCACCCTCCGGCGTTGCTATCGGCGGTACGACGGCGTACGTGGCCGCCCTGCGCGGGGAACGGCTGTGGACGCTGCCGTTGAACGGCGACACGATCGGGGAGCCGGCTGCCCGGCTGCAGGGGCAGTACGGCCGCCTGCGTACCGTGCAGGTCGCACCGGACGGCGCACTGTGGGTCACCACCTCGAACACCGACGGCCGCGGCGACGTCCGCGACGGCGACGACCGGATCCTGCGCTTCCCCGCCCGGTGACCACGTCTGCACCCGCGAGTGTCCCGCCGACGCAACGGGCTCCGTGAACTGTCACCGCGTGCTCCCCGGTTCGTCACCCGTTGGAGGTGATCGATCTCGGTGGCGACGTCACCGACGCCGGGCTGGTCCTGGGGCTCTGTGCCTTCCTGGAGAACCCCCTGATGCCGGCCCTGGGCTGGCTGACCACCCGCATCCGGCAACGAACACTGCTGCTGACCGGCGCCGGCTGCGGTTTCGCTTACACCTTGCCGGCGTCGGTGGCCCCCGGCGTACCGCTGCTGGTCGCCGGCCAGGTCCTCGGCGGTCGCGTGCGGCTTGCCGCGTCCCGGTGAGCACCAAACGTCACGTGCTCAGGCGGCTGGGGGCATGTCGTCGGCGAAGACCCGGAACTCGTCCGGGTGGGTGTGCAGGTGCCAGAGCCGGCCGGCGAGGACGTCCGGGTCGTGGGTGGGATGCCCGGGCTTGATCGCACCGGGGATGATGAGCTGGCCGACCTGGATGGACTCGGACGCCAGGGTGTCGTGCAGCATCCGGGCGTAGGCGGCCTCGCCGGCGAAGGCGATCGAGGTGCCGGCGACCTTCGGATTTGGGCGGGCGCCGGAGCCGCCGTTGGCGAACAGGATCGATCCGCGGCCGAGAGTCCGCATGCCGGGCAGCACCTGCCCGACCGCGGTGACCGGACCGTAGACGGAGAATTCGATGGCGGCGGCCAGGTCGTCGATGGTGGTTTCCAGGACCGGGCGCAGGAACTCCGGCTGCGGGATCGGGCTGTACTCGAGAACTTCGATCGGCCCGAGGTCTTGGGCGGCCCGGTCCAGGGCGGCGGTCAGCGATTTCGGGTCGCGGACATCAGCGGCGTACCCGCGGGCGTCGAGGCCGTCGCCGGTCAGGTCGGCGGCGAGGTCGTCGACGTGCTGCTGGTTGCGGGAAAGAAGAGCCACAGCGAATCCCTCAGCCCCGAATTTGCGGGCGACGGCGGCGCCCAGGCCCCGGCCCGCGCCGATGATGGCAATGGTTGTCACGGTTTCTTCTCCAGATTCGCGTAATAGCGCCATCCGCGGCGGCGCTCAGGCACTTTGCTATCCGCGGTCATGCCTCAGGTCAGCGGTTGGTGAGTCGCTCGTCGGCAGTGTCGGCCTGGTTGGTGGCGGCCCAGGAGGCGAGCAGGCGCAGCGCGTCCTCGGTGGGGGAGGCGGGCTCCGCGGCGTACAACGTCATGGTCAGGTCGGGCTCGGCACGCAGGTCCATGCTTTCGTAAGCGAGTTCGAGGTCGCCGACGGCGTGGTGGTGGAAGGTCTTGACGCCGGTGCCGTGGGTGCGCACGTTGTGCGACCCCCACCGCCGGCGGAAGTCGTCGCTGCGGGTGGACAACTCGCCGACCAGATCATGCAGGCCCTTGTCATGAGGGTCTTTGCCGGCGGCGGTGCGCAGGTTCGCGACGGTCATGTCGGCGGCCAGGTCGAAGTTCGGGTAGAAACGGCGCGCCGCGCTGTCCAGGAACGTGAACCGGCCGAAGTTCGGCGGCCGGGTGGGATCGGCGTACACGTCGCTGTACATGGCCCGGCCGAGGTGGTTGGCGGCGAGCAGGTCCTGGCGGTTGTTGACGACGATCGCCGGGCCGGCGGTGATGGCGTCCAACGACCACTGCAGGCTGGGCCGAACCTGCCACTGCTTGGGCCGGCGGTGCGGGCGCAGGATGGCGTTGCTGCCGTCGGCCTCGTGGGCCAGGCGCATCAGGTGGGCGCGTTCGGCGTCGTCGAGTCGCAGGGTGCGGGCGATCGCCTCGAGGACACCGGGGGAGACCCCGGCGAGGGTGCCGCGTTCGAGTTTGGCGTAGTACTCGACGCTCATCCCGGCCAGGGCGGCAACCTCGCTGCGGCGCAGCCCGGGCACGCGGCGCTGCCCGGAGGTGGGCAGGCCAGCCTGTTCCGGGCTGATTTTCGCGCGGCGGGTGGTGAGGAACTCGCGGACCTCGGCTCGGTTGTCCATGCCCTTGACGGTACGACGACCACGGTTGCGGTGGGATGCCCTGCGAGTACACCTATCGTCAGAGCGTCCTTCTCGCGTGACCGTGCGGGTGTCTTGGATCAGGACCAACGGAACTGTCATGTCGCCATCCCGGAATCGATGGAGGATGTACTGCCGGTACACCCATCGTCGGTGACTTCCTGGCCGCCAGGGACACGGGTTTGCTGACGGGGTGACCTCAATGACGTCTGTACCCGCACCGCCCGTCGCGCGTCGCCCGGTCGCGTTGACCTCCGGGCTGATCGCCACGGTGATCTTCCTGACCGCTATCGCCCCGCTGGCCACCGACATGTACGCGAGCTGAGTGCCTCCTACTCGGATGTGGAGGTGGACCGGCTGACCGAAGGCTGGAACATCGAGGCCTACGATGCCGTGCGGGCCGGTGTGCCGGTCTACATCGAGGCGTTGTCGGCCGACGATCTCGGCACCCGGATCTACGCCGCTCAGTTGCTGGCGTACTTCCCGGAGGACGCCGCGGCAGTGATCGCGGCGCTGATCCCTCTGATCGGCGGGGAGAATCCGGTCATGGCGTCGGCTGCCGCGGTGGCTGCCGGGATTTGCGGCCGTGGCCCCGAGGACCCAGCCGCGGCGGCGGCGATCACGGCTCGCTGGGAGCGTGCCAAGAATCTGGCTGAGCGGTGGGCCACGGCGATCGGCCTGGCTCAACTGCTGAACCACCCGGGCCGGGACATCATGGCCGACGTCGAGGCCGCTACGCAGGCGCCGGCCCCGGTGCCGCATTTCCCGTTCCTGGACGGTGACATCGCGGCGGTTGCGGCCTACACGATGGACCGTCTCGAGGACAAGCACACTCTCCCGTCCGGCCCCTGGTCGGACTGACCGCTCCCGGGCGCCAGGCTCCTTTCCAGGGCTGGTGTATTTCCTCGGCGCACGGCCACCTCAGTCAGCCTCGCGGCGGGCCTGGGTGGCCGGGCTCGCCCTCTACTTCGCCGTGGCGCGAGGCCGGCTGGCTGCCACTGCTGGTTACCGTCGGCGGCTGCCTGGCGCTGCTGTTCCGGCGCGGGCATGCGGTCCTGCGTGGTGCCTGAACAACGGCTGCGGTGGGAGTGCCTCGCCGGCGCCTGCCTCAGCCGGTCGCGCGCACCGCGACGGAGTCGACGAGGAACTCGGCTCCACCGGCGGACGCGGCGTACAGGACGACCTCGTTCACCGGCGGCCGGCCGCTGGCCGCGACGAGTCGTTCCCACCGCCCGATCGTCGAACTCATCACGTCATGGCCGGTGCTGCCGCCGTTGCCTGACCCCAGCACCACACTGCCATGGACGACGTAGACCCAGGCTTCCGCCTGCGCGGCCGACGGACCCGTGTCGTTCGCACCCCATTGCTGCACGAGACCGCAGCCGCCGGCACCGGTGGTGATCCGCAGCATCCAGCCGGTGCCGCCCGGGCGGGTGGTCGGCTCGACCCGGGTCGTCGTGGTGGTGGCCGGGTTGTTCCATAGGGTCCAGTTCTCGGCAGCGGAGTCGCCGGGCACACCGGCGCCGGTGAGCTGTCCGGGTGGTCGGCGGCGGGCAAGGGTGACATCACCATTGCGGACGAGATTGGTAGCGCTGGCGGGCGTGCTGAGGATGTCGAAGCGCAGCCCGGATGCGGCCTCCCCGGCGCCCGGGCGGCGCGCCCGGGCGCGCCAGGCCCGGCGGGCCCCGGCGGAGCGGGTCAGGCGGCTGACCCGGCTGATGCGGGTGCCGGTCGCTTCCTCGTCGGCGAGCCGGGTTCCGTTCCCGTGTGGGACGAGGTGGCCCGCGACTCCTTCGTCCGACACGTTGACCGCCCCCGGTGGCAATTCGGCGAACACCAGCTCGGTGACGCCTCCTGGCGCCGGTTCGGCGAGCAGCGGGTACCAGTGGTCGGGCAGTGCAGTGCCAAGGCGGTACGCGGCCACCTCGCCCGGCTCATAAGTGGGATCGGTTGCCGGGCGCAGCCGCACCCAGCGTCGGTTGCGGTCCACCTCGGTGCCGTCGTCGTCGCGTACCGTCAGCTCGACGACCCAGCCCAGGTTCGCCATCTCGTCGCGGGCCACCAGCACGTCCTCCAGCACCGGGCCTTCCAGTGGTGGAGCGCACGGTGGGAAGAAGACGCGCAGGCCGAGGGCGGCGTCGTGGGGAAGCGGCGTCGCCGGGGTCAGTTCCCACATCCGCCACGGGCTGTCCGGGCCGTCCTGAGCCGCGGCGGATTGCACAGCTGTCGAGGTGCCGAAGGAGTCCGTCACCTGGAGCCGGTCGATCATGGTTGCGCCGGGCGGGACGTCGACGGGGACGAGGAACCAGTCGTTGGAGTAGGCGTGCGCGAAGGTCGCGAGCAGCGCGTGTGCCGGGTCTGTCGCGGCGATCGCGTCCAGGTTGACGTCGCCACGCTCGAATGCCCAGAAGCGAGGATTCGGCATACCGGCGAAAGTCACCGGAGCCGGCCGGACCAGGCGGGACGGGGACGGTGACGGTGACGGCTCGGACACGGCCGTCGCCAGCGCCGTACGGTCCATCGAGTGCCAGTCCAGCCCGGTGCCGTCGTAGTCGTGGAGGGTCAGCTGGACGGCACCCGCTGCAAGCCGCGCCGTCGCGGCGGCCGAGTAGCCGAGACGGGTGGCGTCCCAGCGGGGTGGAGCGCTGTCGCCGCTGTCGTCGAGGGCGCACGCCGCACGCCGGGTCCAGGCGTACCAGGAACGCAGACCGGTCTCCAGCTGCGGGTCGGCGGCCACGTCGATGCCGGGCAGCACGGGAAACACCCCTGTTCCATCCTCGGCGAGTGCGGTGGACAGCCGACCGGCCAGCTCAGCGGCGTCCGGGACGCGCCCGGTGTACGGGTCGACCGCGGCCGAGCTGGTGACCGGTTGCAACGGAAAGGCCTTCGCCAAGGCGATACGCACGGTAAGGACGCGGCCGGCACCCATCCCGGAGTCGCGCAGGAAGCGGGTCAGCTCATTGGCCAGCCGTACGCGGGACGCGGTGTCGAGAAGCGGGACGACGGCCTGGGGTTCGGCTTCGATGTCGGGCTGGGTGAACCCGCCGTCCAGTTCGACGGGCACCGTGGTGACCGCGATTTCGACCTGTACGGGATCGCCGCCGTCGGTGGCGACGAGCCCGCGGGTCTGCCATTGCCGGGCCAGGAACCAGACCGGGTCGGACACCGGCGCGGACAACGCGAGCGCCTGTTCGGTCGCTGTGGTCGCCGTCGAGCGCGGGCGTAGTGTCGTGGGCATTCAACCTCTCCTCAGTCGTGCAGCTGGACACAGGAGGTGGGCACCAGTTCGGCGGCGACGGCTCGGTCACCGGCCAGCGCGATCGTCGAGCGCACGGTGTCGAGCAATGTGTCCAGCGCCCAGGTGTCCGGCCCAGGGCCGGTGGCGTCGGGCGTGACGGCTACGAGGATCGCGTGCGGCGGGCTGGCCGTCGGCCGGTCGTAGTGGAAAGCCAGGGCACTGTGGATCTCGGCGTCAGGAACGGTCTGCGTCCAGCTGTCGAGGGCCAGGCCGGTGACGGTTCGGCTGGCGTCGGCGCGCCCGACCATCACCACGTCCACCACGCCTGGCGGCGGAGCGTCACTGTCGCCTGCCCAGGGCGTACCGGTGTCGGCGCCGAGGTGTGCGGCCCGGACGTCGAGGACGGCGTCGGCACCGAGGGTCTCCGCCATGTCGTAGGCGCGTAGCAGTGCCGCCACGGCCGGCCGTACCCGGGCGTGGTCGTGCAGCCAGGCACGAACCGTCGCCGGGTCACCACCGGACACGGCGCTCAGCGCCGGGACGCTCACCGGGATGAGCAGCGGCAGGGCGAAGCCGCAAAGGTCCGCCGCCCGCTGGCGCGCGTGCGCCATGGTCGTCGCCGGGTCGTCGGCGGCCCCGATCGGTCCCGCAGCGATGCGGGCGCTGAGGCGGGCATGCGCGAGCTGCGCCTGGGCGATCAGCGTGGCGACCGGCGGGATCCCCTGGTCGAATGCCGGCACTGCTTCGGCGATGCCCAGCGCGGCCGCGGCCAGCAGAGAGGTGGTGAGCGCCTCCGGCTCCCGAGCGTTCCGTAGCTCGGTCAGGACGCCGGACACCATCGTCTCGACGGCCTGGAGTCGGCCCAGTACGGCCGTGGCCGCGAACCCGTCGATGGGGGCAGCCTCGGTGGGAGGCGTCAGGTCGGCCGGGCTCAAGGACCGGGCGGAGGTGAGCAGGCCTCGGACGGCGTCCGCCGCGGCGGTGAGGTCCCCCAGCGAGAGGACGCCTGGACCGGGCGGCGCGGTGTCCTCCGATGCCTCGAGCCTGACCGTCCCGGTGAGTGCTTCGCCGCCCAGCACGGCAGCCCATTCCTTTCGGGCGACCAGGGCTGCGCGGGCACGCGTCTCAGCCGGGTCGGCCGACAGCCGTACCCAGTCGAGGGGTCCGAGGCCGAGCCGGTCGGCGGTGAACGTCAGCGCCGGCCCCGTAGCGCCGGTCACCGGGTCGAGCCTTCTGGCGGTGATGTGAACGCTCGATGGCGCGGGCAGCAGCCGGCTGACCCAGGCGTCGAGGGCCGGGTCGGCCGTTGCCGGCGCTCCGGTCGGGGTAGCCGACCACGCGGGCGCCGGTTCCGCTCCCGTCACGGCGAGCACCCGGTGCGTGATGTCGTACCCGCCGAGGGGGTGCGGACGACGTCGAAATGTTCGGGCACGGCTCCGGTCGTCGCGATGTCGAGGGCGGCGCCGGAACGGGCGGTGTTGCCGTTCACCAGGTGGTGCACGCCTTCGGCGGTGATCAGGTCGGCGATCGCGTCGACCAGGTCGTCGAGCCGGGCCAGCACCTCGGCCAACGGCGGGTGGTCGGCGTCGGCGGTGACGGCAGGCAGGATCATCTCGGCATCGAGCGGGGCGTCGGCGGGGGTGGCGCGGAACGGGATGGTGGCCAGGCTCCAGTTCTGCGGTTGCGCGTTCAGCCCGGCACGGTAGCGTCCGCGTAGCGCGAGCCCGTCGACCGTCGCGGTGAGCGACGTCGATGTACTCGCTTGGCTGAGCCGGTTCGCGAGTTCGTCGGCGACTGCCTTCGTGGCCGCGTCGAGGGCGGCCTTCGCGGCGGCGAGGTCGTTGGCCGAAAAGAGCGCGGCGATGGTTTCGGCCTCGTGCTGCGCCGAGGCTGCGATGGCGGCCGGCCCCTGGGCGACAGCCGTCGCTGCATGGGCGTTTTCCGAGGCAGTGAGGGCGGCAACAGCGGCCGGACTGGTCGTCGCGGCCGACAGCTCGGCCTGACGGGCCTTCGCGGACAGAAACGCCCGGCTGGCGGCGGCCCGCTCGGTGGCCCACCGGGTCGTGGCGTCGTCGTCGGCAGGGTCACCGACTTCGATATCGAAGTAGCCGTCCGGCCCGCGCACCCGGCGCCGCGCCACTTTGGCCCGCGGTCGCTGGGCGGTGACGGCGGCGAGAGCCGATTCGAGCGCGGGGATCTCTCTCGTCACCGTGTCGAGTTCCCGCATCATCTGCCAGTAGGGCTCGGCCACCACATCGGCGGCAGCCTGCGCCGAGACCGCTGCCCGCAGGACCGCGTCCGCCGCCTCCGCGGCGTGGGCGGCGGCGGTTGCGGCCTGCTGCAGGATGGTCAGCTGCCGCTGGGCAACGGCAAGCTCGGAGGCGGCCCGGTGGCGAGCTTCCTCCTGGCGTTGCAGGCCACTGCCGGTGCTGAATCGAGTGAGCTTACGGAAAGCAGACAGATAGCGGCTCAGACCTGCGTCGGCGAGGTCCCGCTCGAACCGATAGCCGAGCACGGCCCCCAGAGCCTGCCCGCCGCGCACAGCCGTCAGCACCCAACGGGCCGCCCGGATCCGGCGTGAGGAAAGGTCGATGGCGAGGGTGCCGCCGTCACCGCCGCCGGCCGTCTCCAGAGCCTGGCGCTGCCCGAGATAACCGGCCCGCAACACGGCCGCGGTCGCCGCCTGTCCCAGCGACGGTGCATGCACGTGCCCGGAACTGCGGTCATCGGTGCGCGCTGCGACGTCACTGACGTAGCCGTAGGCACCGAGTGCCGAACCGGCTCCGGCGCTGCGCGAGGCGACGAGGCGCTCGGCAGCCACCGCGGTGATCCAGGCGTCGGTCCGGTGCGAGAGGGCATCCAGATGGGTGGTCACCGCGGCGGCCAGCTGGTCAAGCCCCGCCTCGGACCGGGCGGCGGCGGCGAGGGTGCTCAGTGCGGCATCGACGGCGCTCGCCTGCTCCGCCGTGGCTCGCCTCTTCGCCATCACGGCGATCCGGGCGAGGAGGACGTCTGGTAGTGCAACGTCCGTCAGGTTGGCCGAGGCTGTCGCGGCGATCGTCTCCAGATAGGTTCCGGCCTGCCCCACGAGGCCATCCCGGCCCGTGTAGTCGTAACCGTCGCCGGACCAGGAGAGACTGCGGGCCGATTCCACCAGCAGGTCCAACAGCGTCGACTCGTCGTCGGCGGTGACACGCCGGGCGACGGGTGGATCGGCGACCGTACGGGCCGGATCGACGTCGACCGGCGCGGCGTGTGAGGCCGCCCAGGCCGCCAGCAGCGGGGCCACAGCGGCCCCCGCCTCCCCGGCCGCGGACGTCCAGCGGGCGGGCACGCTGGCGGGCAGGACACCGTACGGCTGCGGGCCGACACGCAATGCCGGCGCCGGGCCGCCGGGGGTGACCAGTGCCCAGGCAGCCGGGTCGCCGACGGCGCCGGACACCGGGCCGTCTGCAGCCAGCCCGGTGAGCAGCCGGACGGCCGACGGCAGGTCGACGCGGGACACGGAGGCCCCGGCAGTTCGGGAGAGCCGGGACGGATCCACTCCCAGCAACTCGGCGAACTGAGCGCCGCCGGAGCCCTTCGGCGGGGTTGGTGCTTCGGTGAGCAGGGCCGCGGCCACTTCGACGTCGTGCTCCGGGCTGAACGTCGAGCGGGCGGCGTCGGTGTTGTTCGTCGCCGTCTGGTCGGTCGTCAGTTCGACGCCGACCGTGAAGGCGTGTTCGTCCAGCAGGTCGGCGAGAGAGCCGCCAGAGGTGCGCACGCCGACCGCGACGAGCTCGTCGATCGTCGGCGCGCTGGGCGGCACGGTCACCATGACTCCCATGCCTGCGGACTGGGCGGCGGCGAAGTCAGCCGTCCAGTCCAGGGCGCCCGCCCCGCTCCAGGGTGTGATGGTGAGCGCGTCGGCGTCGATCGGAGTGCCCCAGGTGACGTACTGCGGCGGCGAATCGGCGGGCGCCGTGTTCACTGGTTGCCCGGCCGCGTAGGCGACGACGGCGAACCTGTCGGGTAGCAGCTCAAAGCGCACCGCGACGCCGGTCCAGGACCCGTCGCGGGTCTGCGGCGTGGGCTGCGCCGGGTCGCTGCCGCGCACGATCCAGGCAGCCCGGTACGGCCCGACCGTTCGTACGAGGTCGACCCACGCCTGGTCGGCGTGTCCGGCCCCACAGGTCGTCCAGTAGGCGGTGGCGGCGGCGGTCTCCGCGGATGTGAGTCGAGGATCGTGGTGGGTGGTCGAGATCTGGTCCGGTTGGATGCGCACCCGCAGCGTGCCGCCGCTCCAGCTGGTGTGCAGACCGACCGGCAGCAGCGTGACCGGTATCGAGTTCCGGGGCCCTGACAGCAGCCGGGCTGTGGCCGTGTCGCGTGCCTGGTCCCGGTCGGCGAGCACGTCGGTGTCGACGGCGATCGCCGCGTCGGCGGCGATCGCCTGGCGGGACAGCTCGGCGAGCCGTCCGGCTCGGGCGAGAGTGGTATCGGCCGCGGAGGCCAGCATCTCCGTCCACGAGGTGATCGAGGCAATCGCCTCATGAGCATCCCGTATTGCCTCCTGGGCCGCCGTCTGCGCTCTCGTCGCGGCGGCCTCGGCGGCCTGCCAGCGTCGGAAGTTCCGATTCCATGCGGCGGAGTCACCTGGGTCGTCCGGGTTCCAGTCCTTCATCGCCATTCCGTCCTCAGGGCGGCCAGGTCGGAGTTCGCCGAGTCCAGCTTCTCCCTCGCCTGCTGCAAGGTGGCTTGGGCGGCGGACAGGACCCGAGCGCCGTGCTCGGCGAGCGTGGCCAGCGCAGCCCCGGCGGCGGTGAGGTCGTCGGTGCGATCGGGTACGTCGCGGACGCGCTGCACCGCGGATTCGGCGACCACCTGCTCGAGCCCATCGGCGATGATCGCGAGTTCTGGATATGGCACCGATCGGATCTGTCCCCGGATCTCGGCGCACAGCGGCGCGAGACGATTCACGATCTCGTCCTGCTGGGCCAGCGTCGCCGCCCGCTCGGCGGCCACCGTGGCGAGCTCCTGCCGGTGAGAGCGCCGGGCCTGCCGGGCGGCCAGGGCGGCCGCGGTCTGCCGATCGGCCAGTTCCTGCAGAGCTCCTCGATCCAGTGGGTCAGCCAGGATTCCCGCCTGTTCGGCGTCCAACTCGACGGTCAGTCGGGACACGGCTTGCGCCTGCTGGTGGCGGTCGACCACCGTCGCCCTGACGGTGCCGAGCTGGGCCAGGGCGCTGGCCTGACCGGCTTGGGCGGCGAGCAATTGTTGCCGCGCGTTCGCGGCCCGGGCGGTCGCCTGCCCGAGCGCGTTCTCGGCGTTCGCGAGGTCGGCGTCGGCCGCGCTCACCTGGGCCTGGGCCTCGGCGAGCCGCTTCTTCAGCGGCGGGCCCAGTCTCGCCCAGCGGCCGTGTGTGGGGTTGGGCTTGGTGCCGATGTCGGTCTCGGGTTCGCTGTCCAGCCACTCCCGGATGGCGTCCTGGGCCGCAGCCACGGTCTGCCGGGCGCCGGCCTGCGCCTGCTGGGCCGCCGAGACGACCGCCTGGGCCGGAGCCACGACGGCCTCCGCGTTCTGGAGTGAGGCGGCGGCGGCCCCGACGGTGGTGGCCGCCTCGTCCGCGGCGAGGGCCGCCCGCTCGGCGGTGGTCTCGGCGTCCTGGAGCGCGGCCAGGGCCTGCGCCAGCCGCGAGGCGAGCTGAGCGCGGAGGTGGTCGAACATCAGACCACCGACTTGTTCGGTGTCTTCAGCCAGAGCGACACCGAGATACGCACGCGGATGGCCGGTCTGGTCAGCGCGGCGGCCAGTTGCGCGGAGTCGGCCCCCCACACTGCCTTGGGGCCACCCGCGGCACTGCGGAGACCACGCGCGACGCCGGCCAGCGGACCGTCGACCGGCAGGTGCGTGTGCCCAGCGACGTGCGGGTGGGCCCAGTCGAGGTCGGCCCAGCTGTTCAGGATGGCGGTGCTGCCGTCGGTCGGGGCGCCGTCCAGCCCGTACCGGGCGTGATCGACGGCCTCCTGCAGGACGATCCACCACGCGGAGACGCCACTGGCCACCGATGGCGAGAGTGCCTCGGTGGCGGTGACAGGGAAGCCGAAGAACGCGGTGCCGGGACCGAGTGACGCAGACATCGACGGAGTGACGTGCCGCTCCGTGCCGTCGGCGCCCACACCGGCGAGGTAGATCGCCGCGGTCGGGAACCGGCGCAGCAGCGAACCGCGGATCAGGAGAACAAGCTCGTCCACGCCGGGAGTGTGCGTACCGAGACCGGAGGCGGCATCCCAATCGCCCACGGCCCTCATCCGGTTGTCGGCAGCACCGGGTGTGGACGTCCAGAACCGGCGCACCATGGTCGCCCCCTGCCGCAGGGGGAAGCGCCGCCAGGCCAGCTCGCGGGCGAGCGCATGGTTCAGCCCGATCAGGAACGCCTCGATGAATGCGGGGTTGGTGCGCATCACGACCAGGGAATCCTCAGCTACGTCACCCACACCGGGAAGGAGCCACTCCGGGCAGACACCGGCCAGTAGGGCGTGTGCCGGATCGTCGTAGTCGGGTGCGAAGCGGGCGGCAGGCGTACCGGCGTCGGGAGCGGTCTCGGCGCCGAAAGCGGTCACGGCCATCGTCCGCAACGCGGGCGCCAGCGCAGTGCCGGTCCGGGCGATGGGACCACCCGCCCGGCTCGACCGTGCCAGCGTGCCCGGCAGCACCCCGGCGGTGGTGGAGGCGGTCCGCTCATAGAGCGCGTCGGTCAGGATCCCGGCGAGCTCCGGGTCGGCCGCCGCGGAAGGCACGGAACCTGCCGCTGCGAGCTGCTTCCACGCCTGGTCGACGAGTTCCTCCTGGAGCACGGCGACCACCCAGGCGCCGAGACCGGCCGCCAGCCGTCGGCGGGGGTCGGTGTTCAACTCGCTCAGCCAGCCGCGCTCAGCGGCGTTCACGGTGGTGCGTCCACTGGCGTAGTCCTGACCGTAGATCGGTGGGCGTAGTTGAAGTCCGGTGCCGCCGGCGCTGATCGCGGTGGCGAGCTGGGCGGCGAGTGCAGGATCGGCGGGCGCGTCGGTAGGCGGTCCGAGAGGCCGCAGAGCGCCCTGAACGAGGACGGTGGACCCGACGGGGCCGACGACGCCCCATCCGGGCGCATGAACGGCGATCGTCCGGCCGCCGGTGGTCGGGGGAGCTCCGCGGGGTCGTAGCCGGCGGGCCAGTGTCTCGAACGTCGAGGCCTCGCCGGTGCTGAAGCCGAAACTGAAGTAGACCGGCAGCCGGGCTTCTCCCGTGGTGTCCCAGGCGGGAGCCAAGGGATCGCGGCCGGCGAGATCCAGCCCTACGGCGCCCAGACCGCCGGCGAAGGTGGGCACGAGCAACGCCCGGTAGGCGACGCCCGACTCCAAGCGGCGGGGGCAGAGCAGGCGGGCCACTGAGCGGCTACGGTCCCCGGCGGCTGTCGCGGCGTCGACGCCACCACTGGTGTCGACCTGGACATGCGCCCACGCCCAGCTTTCACTCGGATCCGGCAGCTCGGATCCGGCGCAGATCAGGATCGGCAGGCCGCCCGGTGCGGCGGGCGTCACCTGGGCGGCGTCCTGCGGTACGACGACGAGCGCGAGCCACGGTGCCAGCCGTGTCTGACTTCCGGGGGCCGGACCCGGATGTTCGGGATCGGTGAGGGGAACACTGACCGGTCCGAGCGGGCTGAACCGCCAGGGCAGATCCGCGGACGCCAGCTCGACGTAGGCCAGATACTCCGGCTCGAAGTCGGAGCAGCCGTCATAGGGTTCGCAACGGCGGATCTCGGCGGGGTCGAGTGCCACGACATCGCCGGGGCCTGCCAGCTGCACCGGCACCGGCCCGCTGTACGGGGCAGCACCGTTCAGCGTCAACCGGGCGGGTAGCCCGGCGCGGGCGGTACCGGCGGTCGGCGTACCGGTGACCGCGGTGACCAGGCCACGCCGGTACCAGGCCAGCACACCGCGTTGCACACTCATGTGGTCACCGGCGTCCTGGACGTGCTCGGCGACACCGTGGCCGGGGCACCGGGAACGGTGGGACCGTCCCACGTGGTGATGTCGAGGGTGTCCACGGTGAAGTCCCAGGCCATTCCCGGTCCCGCGGCTGACGCGACCGCCGGCCGGAGGCTCAGCCCACTGGTCATGGTCTCGAACGACGGCCCGGCGAGTGCTGCGTCGTCGGGCAGATCGGTGTACAGGGCGGGCGCGAACAGGTCGGTGACCGGCGCGCAGTCGACTCCGGCCGGCGTGACCGCTGCCGCCGAGTAGGTGTGCGTCCCGCCTGCGGGGAGCCGGGCGCCGACCCGCTCGACGGGGCGATCCAGCGGGGCGATGCTCTGCCGGACACTGAGCGTCGCCAGCGGGTGGGCGACCAGCGGGCGCGTCGCGGAAGGCTGCGGTACCCCGGCCAGCGTGACGCCGGGCGGGACCGAGGCGGGCAGGATTGCCTGCCACCGAGCGGGATCGCTCAGCTGCGACCAGATCTCGGCGCCGACATCGATGAGCTCTACCGGTTCCGGTGCCGCAGCGACGGCGCCGATGGTGAGATCGATGCCGACGCTGGCGCTGAAGAACAGGACCTGGACAGCGGCCCGGCCGGTGATGTGCCACGGCTGCGGACCGGTGACGTTCAGTGACAACGACAGGGCGAGCAGCGGTGCACCACCGAAGGTGATCTTCACCCATGCCGCGAAGGCGACATCGAGCATGAACGGCGACCACTGGATCAGCCCGTCGAACGAGCCGCCGCCGTCGATGCCGAAACCTGCTTCCTCCGCGTGGATGTCCACGCGGGCTCCCATCTGGATGGTGTTCGACGTCAGCGCCAGATAGGCCTCGAAGCGGATCCTCGGATTGTTGCTGCCGGACAGGCTCAGGGCGAGCCGGTTCAGTGGCCGCAGGCCCTTCGGTGGCCGGAACTTCGGATGGAACCCGCCGATGGACATCAGGAACTGCGGTTCGTCTCCCCAGTTCAGCCTCAGTGCCATGTCGCCGGTGAGGGCGAACGTCAGGATCCGCGAATCGTGGAGAGAGGCGTCGAGCGCGAGCTGCTTCGTGCCGAGGTCGAGCGTCCCGATCGCATCGATGTGAATTTCGACCACCGCGTTCGCCGGTGTGGGCAGGTACATGGACAGCGCGGCGAGCAGTACCACCCGCACCGGCTGGGGGATCTCCAGCAGCAGCGCGAGGCGGATCTTGATCAGCGGTGGGCTGCCCCAGCTGATCTCGGCCAGTGGGCCGATCAGCAGGCGGTCCTTGGCGAAGGGAAAAACATGGTCGAGGGTGCTGATGATTCGATCGGCGTTCTTCACCGGGTCCTTGACGAACAGGATCGAGTCGAGGACCCCGTTGTGCAGACCGTCACGGACGGCGTCGGCGTCGATCGTGTGGTTGATCGCCAACAGCCCACCGATGCCGGTCAGGCTGAACCCGAGGCCCAACTGGATCGGCGTGAACCCATCCGCCGTGATCAGGATCAGCAGCGCGAAGCCCCCCGAATCGCCGCCTGTCCTGGTGGCGATCAGGGCGATCGCCTTGATCGCCACCGTGCCGGCGAGAGTGAGTTCAAAGACCCCCGCGTATCGGCCGAGCTCCGGCTCGAGTCGCAGGAAGCCGCCGCCGGACACGGTGGGTGTGTCGATCGTCAGCCCGACACCGGTCGGGCGTTGAGCGGTGAGGCCGAACTCACCGATCCCGGCGTTGGCGTTGCCGACGCCGATCGCCAGGTTGCCCTGCACACCCACCTCGCTGACGACGGCGGAGAAAGGTCCGATCTGCACGCGAGCGTCGAGCGCGACGCTGAGGCGGATCCTGGCTGCGGCGTCGGGCTTCTTGGCGTCCGCTGCCAGAGCGAGCGCCGCCTTCGTGATGCGCACTGGCCCGGTGTCGATGGCAGTCGGAACCGCCCAGCGCAGTCCGGCGCCACCGGCGAAATAGAGTCCCCGACGGTGTGACCAGCCGATGGACAGGTCGAAGGGCAGACTGAGTCCGTCCTCGGGCAGCACGGCGGACAGGAAGCCGTCTTCACTGCCGGCCTGTACGACGAGGCGCCACTGCGTGCCCGCCACGCATACGCCGAAATCGAACGGATCGGCGCTGAGCTCCAGGAAGAGACCCAGGGTTCCGACATCGAGGCGGGTGCCGTGCGGGTCGCCCAGCAAGGTGTGTGACTGGTCGGACGGGACCGACCGCGCGATGCCGATACGCATTCCGGCCCGCACCGGGTGTGGTGTGTCGGATACCGCCGCGACGGTGAACGAGCCCGAGAGTGCAACCAGTCCGAAGGGCACTGTCGTCTCGCCGGTTGCCTCGAGGAGAAGGTCCCACTGATCGCCGAGTGGGATCTTCTGCGAGATGGCGCCGACGCCGAACGGCACGACCGCGAACCCGGGCGCCGGGTCGGAGTCCCGCCTGATCGGCAGCACGGATATCCCGGTCTCGACCGCGGCTTCCGCGGTACCCGTCGTAGCCAGCACAAGCCGTAGACCCGGAATCGGGTGTCCCGCGACGGGTGCCAGCCCGGCATGTTCGTGCCGGTCCGCCACGTCGGCGAGGGCCGGGAAACCCAGGGCGAGCGCCAGTTGCTGCAGGTGTTCCAGCAACCGGCGATCCGCGAAATGCGGCGTTCCCCATCCGTACGCCTCGGCCATCAGGCCGTTGAGGTCGTTGACGAGTCGCGGAAAGCGCGCCGGTTCTAGTCGCGGGGCCGGCCCGGCGACCCCGTCCGGCGTCTCCCGCATCAAGCCCATGAGTTGCAGGGCGGCATACAGCACGGTGTGCCGGCGCCTGAGCGAGTCGGTCAGCAGATGGGCCACGAGCTGCTCACCGGCACCGACGGGAACGCCCGCCGCGCCCTGCCCGAAGGCGTTGACCGAGGCGAACACCCTGCGCAGCGCCGAGCCGAGGGTGCTTGCGTCCGGGCCGGCGTCATCGCTGGTGAGGCTTTGGACCGCTTGCACGAGGGGCGCCACGTCCCTGCACAGGTCGGCGAGGACGCCGCCGGCGGCGATCGTGGTGATTCCGGCTTCGGACAGCAGCGCCGCCAGGCCCGAGGGAACCGGCTGCTGCGTGACGGCGTCGGCGAGCGGCTCCAGGGCGAGGCCGATCTCCCTAAGCACCGCCTCTACAGAAGACCCGGTCATGCCTCGGCGACCTTGCACCGGCCGCGCACCGTATACGGGAAGGAGAAGTTCTGACCCCGGTCGCTGCCTCCGATCGCCTCGACGATCTGAGGGGCGAACCTGGCCGGGATCGTCACGTCCATCTCCACCCATCTTTCAGTCATGTCGAAGGCCGCGTTGGTCCCCTGTGACCACACCAGCGGCCCGAAGGACGCCACCCAGCCGATGACGCGCTGGTCCGGCGGATCGCCGGCAAGGTCGGCGAACACCCGGGGATCGTCGACCTGCCCCAACGTCCGGGAGCGGTTGAAGACCGGCACCCGCGTCCACCGCATCCCCTGGTCGGTGCCCGTGTTGTCCGCCAGTCGCCACAAGTCCACCTGAGAATCGGCATAGGCAAGGATGGGGCTGCTGCTCAGGCTCACCAACAACGGCGTGTGCTCGCCGATCGTCGCGGTGAGCCGCAGCGGAAAGAGCACCGATAGATAGGTCGACACCTGTCGACCGATGTCCGGGGTACCGTCCACGCGCTTGGCCTTGAACCACGCCTTGTCGGGCCCGGCCCCGGGCTCCACGTCGTCCCAGCGGTCCCCGAACCAGCAGTTCTGCAGCCAGGACTCGAAGGGCGAGTCCTGGGTGTAAGCGACGAGAAGAGCGCCGGCCAGGACGGCGACGACCGCGGCAAGCGCGATCACCTGAAGGCCCGGAACGAGGGCGCCGAGAGCCACGGACCCGGTTAGGGACGCCACCGTGTCGACCCCGGCGATGACCCCAGCGGCGGCCAGCCCGACCCCCTGCATCGCCTGCCCGGCCGCCACGCTCAGGTCGCCGTCCTCGTATGCCTCCTTGGCGTCATACACCGCGATACAGGCGGTGATGACGTCCATGACCGCGTTGAGCAAGGAAAGCCCGTACTTCATCCTCTTGCCGACATCGGTGGTGACGAAGTTCTGCGCGCGTTCCCACGGGGAAGCGAGAATGGCCGAGCCGGTACCGACGATCGCCTTGATCATCGCCACGATGCTCCTGGCATCGACGTGGTCGCTGATCTTCTTCGCCTTCACCGCGCAGTCGGCGACCTCGAAGAACACCTGGATCCAGCCGGCGGCGCGACCGTGCTTGTCGAACTTGTCCTTCCAGACGTCCGGATTGTCGACAAGCCAGGCGCGTGCCTTGTTGAACTTCTCCTCCAAGGTCGCGGCGGCAACCTTGTCCTCCGGGAAGTACCGGCCGATGAAATCGACGAGCAGGGCGGTGAGCTTATCGGGGTTCTTGTCCTTCACCAGCGCGGGCAACATCTTCAGGCTGGCATGGATGTAGATCTTGGCGGCCCGGCGCGCCGCGGGTGTGTCAGTGATGAGAAAGTTGATGGGATCGCGGGTGATCCGGTCAGGATGTACGACCGGCAGAGGGCTCTGATCCAGATTCACCGACCTGCGCATGAAGAGCATTCCGACATTCGATGCCGACAGCTGATCGGTCAACTCGGCGAGGTACGCCAACTGTGCCTCATAGGAGGAGGCCTCCAATTCGGCGATGAGGTCATCGGAGTCCAGCTGATCGCAGAGTTCCTTGGCTGATTTCTCGACCTTCAGTCGCCGGGTCATAACCGTCGCCCCGAAGGCGTCATATTTGTCGCGATCGAGCACACGGTCGAGGGCTGCCGGCTCGGGGATGACCTTCTTGTCCATTGTCGCCCACGCCCCGCCGTCGCGCCGACGTGCGATTGTCTCCTGAATCAGCTTGTACAAGGTCAGCTGCTCCGCATTGCTGGGATTGTCCCCGGCCGCAAGCCAGGTATGCCAATCATCCAGCGCGGCTGCGTATTCCTTGTGCGCGGCGATGGCGCGACTGAGTCCACTCTGAACATGAGGGAAACAAGCGTTTCGGGTAACCATTTCGCACCATCCAAGCCAAACCCGTAGAACGCTTGCCGGATCTCTCCAGGTTACCCTCGGGCCGCAGCGGTGCCGGCCTTTTCTTCCCTTACGCCCCGACCGGGTGACCTCGTTACTGCCGCGCGCCGGCCGCCAGGCCGCACCCGGCTGCGCGATCCGCTGCCCGCCTTGCAGGTGCCAGCCGCCATTTCCGAGGCGCGCCCGTTACCGGAGCGCCAAAACGTATGACAAATAGAGTGTCGCTCATCCGACAGAGGGTGATGCATCGGATGGTTTCCGCATGCTGGCCACCCGCAGGCGCTTCACTGGTCTGATCACCAGCGGCCATTCGTCTGGAAAGAGGTCACACCATGGCCAGCTTCAGTCAGTTCGCCAAGATTGCCCTGACCCAGCAGGGCGATCCCTACGTCTTCGGCTCCGAGGCCGAATTCGACGACCCGAACCCTGACAGCTTCGACTGCTCGGAGCTCGTGGAGTGGGCCGCCGCGCGATGTGGCGTCACGTTCGTCGACGGTGCCCAGAATCAGCGGGACGCCTGTCGCCGCGCCGACAAGCTCATCTCGGTGGAACGCGCCCGCAAGACGAGAGGGGCGTTGCTCTTCCGAATCGATGAAGGGCCGTCGAACGACCATGTCGCAATTTCGCTGGGTAATGGCAGGACCATAGAGGCCCGGGGCAGGAAGTACGGCGTGAACAAGTTCCCGGCCGACAAGCGAGGGTGGACGCATGGCGGACTGGTTCCAGGGCTCCACGCCGACAAACACCACACGTTGTTGGAGCTCGGCTGCCTCGGCGAGGAGGTCCGCTGGGTGCAGCGCCGTTTGCAGATGCACGGCATCGACCCCGGGCCGGCCGACGGTGCCTACGGACGCCGTACCGCGGCGGCCGTGCGGGCCTTCCAGAAGGCGCACCGCCTCGAGGTAGACGGAGTCGTCGGACCGCTCACCCGCAAAGCGTTGTCGGCCGCGACCGCCCGCCACCTTGCGCCAGCAGGCGCTCCCGCCTGAACGGCCGGCCGTTGCCCACTCGTAGCGGCATCCGTGTCCGGCCGGCCACGCGCTCCGGGACTCGACGGCGCGGCTCGCCTCCCTATGGACAATCGGACGAATACTCGCGCAGGGCCAAGACAAGGGCAGTCGGTTTGCGTCAAGGCTCACTGATGAGTGAAACCGTGCGCTTCGAGTGCGGGTCAACGACTTACCCGGTAGGAATCGACGTACAACCGCGGAGTTCCTCACTGACAGGGGTCACCCATGGCCGCGCTTCCGACATTCCGGAAGACGTACGACGTGGTTTGCGTCATACCCGGGGTGATGGGCAGCGAACTTGTCGACGAGAGCGGCAAGGTCCGGTGGGGCCTGACCCCTTCGGTGCTGGCCCGAGCATGGTCGACCGGTGCGATGGATACGTTACGGGTGACCGAGGACGACATGGCGGGTGCGGGCCGGCTCCGGCCGACACGGTTGCTGCGTGTCCCTGGCTATATGCCGATGCTCGGTGGCGTCGAGCCGTATTCGGCTTTGCTGGATCGAGTGGCGCAGCGGGTCGTAGACGCCCGTGCGATGTTCGAGTTTCCTTATGACTGGCGATTGTCGATCGAACATAGCGCGCGGCACCTGGTCCTCAGCTGCGAGACCCGACTGGCAGCATGGCGGACCCTCGTAGCCGAGAACAGGTGGACTGATCGTGCTGAGGTCCAGGTTTCCATCGTCGCGCACTCGATGGGTGGCCTGGTGGCCCGATACGCGACCGAGGTACTGGGCCTATCGGCGGTCGTTCGCCAGATCATCACGCTCGGTACGCCTTACTACGGCTCGGTGAAGACGGTGCGCATGATGGCCACCGGCGAGGGCGCGCCGCTGCCGCGGCGGGCGGTTCAGGCACTGGCCCGCACCTGTCCGGGGGTGTACGACCTGCTGCCGCGGTACCGGTGCGTCGGCCCGGACCGGCTTCTGACGTCATCCGACGTCGTCCGTCTCGGGGGTGTGGCGGCGCTGGCGGACGATGCGGCAAACCGCTGGAACGCGTTGTCGCTGCGACCGGACGACGTGAACAGGTCGGCCTCGAGCCTGCGGGTGCACCCGGTGGTGGGCGCCGAACAGCCGACGTTGCAGAGCGTCTCCTTCACCGACGGCGAGTGCCGGTTCGGCGAATCACTCGCGGGCGTCGACCACGGTGGCGATTCCACGGTGTACCGCAACGCGGCCGCCCCGGCGGGGATGGTCGCCTGGCCCTTGCCGCAGAAGCACGGCGCGCTGGCCAGGAGCGGCGAGGCGTTAACCTTCGTCGCGGACAAACTCGCCGGCGCGGACACCGGCCTCCCGCTGGGAACTCGGCCGGTCGGCGCGGATATCCCGGACTTGGTGCGCGCCGGCGCCCCGGTCGAGGTCACCGTGTCCGGTGCCGGCGGCGATCCGGTCGGTGTGACGGTCACCTCGACGAACCTGTCCACCAATGTGCCCACCAGATGGCTCACCGTGCGCATCGACGGGGACCTGCTCCGATACACCCGTCCCGGGCTCGCCGCCGGCCTGCACCGCATCGAGGTCAAGGCGGGCGGATATTCCGCCGTGTCGGAACTGCTCCTCGCCGACGAGGCGGCATGACCGTGGTGCGCCTCATCACGGTCGGCTTGGCCGAGTATCCCGGCCAGCCGACGTGGACAGTTCCTGCCGCCGCGGACAGCCGACGGAAGGTCGAGTCATTACTGGGCGCGCACGGCGCTGTCACCGAGGACTGGACCGACCGGGCAACCTCCGACAAGATCAGTAAGGAGCTCAAGGAGTGGGCGAAGCGAGGGCAGGAATCGCACATCGTCTACTGGACCGGCCACGGTGAGTTCACCGATGACGGCTATTTCCTTGCACTGGCCGACACCGAGGAGCTGGTAGGTAACGACTCCCTGTCAGACGGTCAGATCAGCGCTGCCCTGCTCAGGCTCGAACGCGCCCGGACGGCCGCCGCCAGCACGGACTGGGTCCTGCTGATCCTTGATACCTGCGGGTCGAGAGGAGGAGGGTGGCGAATTTGGACGTCGTTCGGCTACCCGCCCCGGAATGTCGGGGTGATCGCGACGACCGACGACGGCGCCGCTTACTCGGGCGCTTTTCCGGATGTCTTCGAAGAAGTGCTGGCCAGTTTCAACGGCAACGATACCGACGCGATTCCGGTCCATGAACTCGTCCGGCGCCTGACGATCCCGCTCGGCGTCGACAAGATCAATGAGAAGTTCGAGCTATCCGCCGTGCTGCCTCATCGGTCCGATGTGCTGCCGCCGGTCCGGGCCGCGATGGATGTGTACGGCGAAATGAGGGCGGTCCTGGCCAACGCCCCGGCGGAAATCCGCGACCACTTCTACGCCAAGGCACAGGGTTGTGAGATCGGCGAGGCTGCATGGAACTTCGCAGGCCGGGTCGTGGAGCGTCGGCGAATCGCCGAATGGCTACGGACGGCCGACGGTGGCATGTTGGTCGTCACCGGCCCGGCGGGGTGCGGCAAATCCGCACTCCTCGGCATGGTCCTTGCCAGCTCCGATCCGAAGGTGCGGTCGGCCCTGCACGCCGCCGGCCATGCGCCGATTCCCGAAGACCTGCGATCAGGTGACCTGGCCTTCGATGCGATCCTCCACCTCAGTGGGCGGACCATCGCGGAGACCGCGTCGTCCGTCGCGGCGCAACTCGGGCTTGGCGCTGTCGCCGGGCACGCAGAGCTTCTGGACTACGCCCGGCAGAGACAGCAAAGCCGGACCCTTGTCGTCGTCGACGCTCTGGATGAAGCCCGGGATCCGTTCACCATTGCGGCGCTTCTGCGCGGACTCGCGGCACTGCCCGGATTCGGGGTACTCCTCGGCACCCGCCGGGCGTTGGGGGAGGACCTGGACAACAACCAGCATATGGGTTCTGAGATCCTCGATCACCTCGTCCTCCAGCCGAATTGCGTACTGACGCTGGGCCGTGATCCCGGCGCCGTCCGCAGCTATGTCGAGAACCGGCTGCGATTCGCAGGCCTTCAGCGGACCGGCACCTACGTCAGGAATCTCGCCGAACGTATCGCCGTTCAAAACCAGCCTTTTCTGTTCGCCCGGCTCGCCGTCCACGAGATACTCGCCGACCCGGCGATCGGCGAGTCCGACGCACTGCTCGATCGACTTCTTGGTGACGGTCACGGCCGCATTTTCGCCCACGCCGTACGCCGGCTGAGCGCCTGCGCACCCGACGTGGAGGCGCTGATGCACGTCCTCGCCTATGCCCGAGGAAGTGGGTTTCCACGCACTTTCGGAGTTTGGGCGGCAGCGGCGGCGAGCATCGGGACGGCTCCGGTCGACGATGCCGGTGTCGGCCGTGCCCTTCGCCTGGCCGCCCCGTACATCATGCAGGACAGCGAGAACGGGCAGGCCGTCTATCGGCTCGCGCACCGGACCTTCGCCGAGTGGTATCACCGTCGGGACACATCATGACGTTCGACCTGACAATCACGCCAACTCGGCAGACGTACGACGTGAACCCGGCGGCCGCTGGTGACTGTCGCTGATCACGAATTCGAGAAACGGCTCGCCCTCATCATGCTCGCGGAGGCCGACCGGGCGATCGCCGCTGATCAGCCGTTGAGCCCGTACCTGACGCAGCATCTGCCGGAGCATATCGGGGCGGGCCGGCTATGGGAGTCGCTAGCCGGCCGCACCGACGTGCTGGACCGCGTGAGTCCGTTGAGCGTGGCCGCTGAGTCCTTCCGTCGGGAGTACGGCCTTCACCGGCTTCCTCCCGCGATAGCGGCGTCGATGATTGTGGCAGATGATCTGGAAAGGGCTCCGGTCGGACAACGTCGGTTGATTCGTACCATCGCCGCGTACCGCCTGGGAACCAGCCTCGACGCCCGGGGCAGCGACATCCTCGTACGGTGGTGCCGGCTCGAGCGGGTGACCGCGCATCTACCCTTTGCCGGCCACATCGGATGGGGAAGGAGCGTCGCGTTCGGTTCCCTCAGCGGCGGTCGAATGGTCCTCGCGTCCGGCGGCAACGACGGATCCGCACGGCTCTGGGATCCGTATTCCGGTGCGCCGATCGGCGCACCGATCGAGGGCCACGAGGGCCCGGTGACCGCCGTCGTGTTCGTGCACCTGGCCAACGGTGACGTACGTCTGGCCACAGCCGGCGACGACGCTACGGTCCGGTTGTGGGATCCGTACTCGGGTGCCTCCATCGGTGAGCCGTTGCGTGGTCACCGCAACGTGGTCATCGGCCTCGCCTGCGGGACGACCATCAGTGGACGCATGACGCTGGCATCGGCGGGCTGGGACGAACAGGTTCGGCTGTGGGATCCGGCCACGGCCGCACCACTCGGCTCGCCGCTGACCGGTCACGACGGCCCGATCACGGCCGTAGCGCTCGGTTCTGCCGAGGGCGATCACGGCGTCGTGGCTACCGGCGGCGACGACGCGACGGTGCGCATCTGGAGTGCCGGTGACGGAGGACGAGACCTGCGGGTTCTCGCCCGCCATGACGGTCCGGTGCGCGCCCTGGCGTTCGGTGCTTCGGATGGGCGGCCGGTGCTGGCATCGGGTAGCGACGACGGCACCGTTCGTGTCTGGAGTTCCCGCTCCGGAACGCCGCTCGGGCCCCCGCTCGCCGGGCATGCCGGTCCGGTGTTCGGTGTGGCGTTCGGCCGCCTTCGCGACGGGCGCCTCGTCCTTGCGTCCGCCGGCCACGACGGAACTGTGCGGGTATGGGATCCGGGTCTTGGCCGTCAACTGGGCGCATCGCTGACCGGTCACCTGGGACCGGTCTCCGGGGTCACGTTCGGTGAAGTGGAGAACGGGCGCCGATGGCTGGCGTCCGTGAGCTGGGACCGGACGGTACGGCTGTGGGCGCCGGAGGCGGCGACCGGGGCTCCTGAGCCGGTCGGTAGTCCCATCGGCGGAGTGTCGAGCATCGCGCTCGGTTCGGCGAGCGAGGGCCGGCGCCTGCTCGCGTCGGGCGGCGACGACACCCGAATTTTGCTGTGGGATCCGGACACTGGATCAACCGTCGGCCAACCACTCGACAGTCACCTGGGTCCCGTACGAGCGTTGGCCTTCGGTACCACCTCCGACGGCCGGCCGCTGCTTGCCTCGGGCGGCGACGACACCCGAATTTTGCTGTGGGATCCGGACACTGGATCAACCGTCGGCCAACCACTCGACAGTCACCTGGGTCCCGTACGAGCGTT
>NZ_JBITLX010000022.1:0-51875 GCF_044465625.1 Actinoplanes sp. NPDC049599 | reverse complement strand
CGTACGAGCGTTGGCCTTCGGTACCACCTCCGACGGCCGGCCGCTGCTTGCCTCGGGCGGCGACGACACCCGAATCTTGCTGTGGGATCCGGACACCGGATCGAGACTTCCGGACCCGGCTGCACGTCATACAAGGCCGGTGCTCGCCCTAGCGATCGGGCGAGTCAGCGACGGCCGGACCATACTCGCCTCAGCCGGTGGCCCGCGCATAGTGGTGCACGAAGTTGACAGTTCCGAGTCGGCGGAAATGACGCTCAGCGGCCACACCGCGAAGGTGCGTTCACTCGCGTTCGGAGAACATGTCGATGGCCGGATGACGCTCATCTCGGCGGGCGATGATAACACCGCGCGGGTCTGGGATCCGGATCCAAGGGTCAACTCCGATCAACCGAAACCCCTTCTTGCAACCCATGGTGTTGCACCCTCGAAGCCTGCGGCTGTCTGTGCGGATCCACAGGTTTTAATCATCGGTTGCAGTGACGGGATCATCTCTTTGAGGAACTCGTAGTCAACGACGGAGCCGCAATGACAGAAGGTCAGGACGACATCAAGGTCAGATATCACGACGACCGAATCGTTATCGAGGTCAATGACAGGAGTTCCGATCGCGACCGGGTGAGTCTGCTCTCCTACAGGCAATCAACGCAATGGCATGAAGTGCTCATCGCCGGACCTGTTCCCAGTAGCTCCGGTCGCCGGGGCAACAGCTTCCCGGGTATGTACTACTACCACCCCGGAGCCGACAGGCAATGGGTGATCATGGTCAACGGGCCGGTCGACTGGACGCAGTGCCGACTTGACGTCCAACCGCGAGACGGCGTTCTCGAACTGGGCCTCTTCTCCACCCTGCCCATAAATCCACTGGTGAGCCTCAAGGTGTGGCATTCGCCGAGGGAGGAGATGCCCAGCCAATGGGAAGCGGTGGAAACTCTCGTCACCCGGAGCTTCCAGATGGCTCCCCTGCCTGCGGCACCGGACTTCACGCCGAATTGGCGAGACCTGTCGTCACGCTGTCTCGACCGGCTCGACACAAAGGAGGTGCAGCACCCCCTTGCGAAGAAATTGGGAGGCATCGCCTACCAATCCATGGACGGCAGTTCTCGCGACATATACGGAAGACCTATGCCCTATGTCGAGCTGATTCCTCAGGTGAGCATCGCTCGATCGCTGCATGGGGCGGCACAGCACCTCGGGCTTACCCGCGCGGGCCGGATCAGTCAAAGGCTGGCCCGGAAGGTCATCCCGAACTTCTTCAATCCGGTGCTGGACTTGTTCGAGAATTCCTATGTCGTGGGGAAAACGTCGCGAAAAGACGACATCGTCATTTTGGACACCTGGTACGCATTGAGCAATCTCAGCGACATTCTCTACCTCGCAGCGGCGAACCCCGGTGCGCAGCTGCATCAACTTGCCGCCCGCGCAGTCGCCACCTGGATGGCGATAGGCAGGGAGATGAGGTACAACTTTCCCCTGTTCCTCAATGCAACGCACCGGGAAAACCAGGGAGGGAAACTCAACGTGGCCGCGGGCGGGCTCTATGCCAGCGTCATGCTCGCCGCCGCGTCTCTCATTCCCCACCAGGCCGAAGAATTCAAGGCCGAGGCGGCCGAAGCGCTGACCGTGATGCGGCGTTTCCCCGTGCAACAACTGTTCCATCAGCCGGAGCTGCTGGCACGGGCCGCGGAGAGCGCCTTCCAGTTGAGCCGCGAGACTCCTTTTCACCGCAGGGTCGGCGAGGACTTCACGCATGCAATGCTGCTCATGATGTACCGGGATCATGTCAATGCCGGCCTGTTCGAAGGGTGCGCCGGGATGATGTATCCGACCTTTCGCGAGTCGGTCGCCGCGCTGGTGTCACTCGCCTCGATCGAGGACCGTATGCTGCTGCTGCCCATCCGAAGCGTCTGCGAACTCGGAGTGTCCCGGTCCTACCGGTTCTTGCATCACTACGACGACGGATCGGTACTTCCGTACGAGGGTCTCACGACGCGGGAGATGCCGGGCGAGAAGGCCGGTATCGCGATATATGCGGCCGGAGGAGTGTTCGATCTCGCCCATCTGCAAGGATCCTGGGGCTGATGGGCCGCGGGGGACGCATATGTTGTCTCATCTGGCTTTTTTGACCCGCCGCCTGGACGGGGACGCGCAGGCGGCTGCAGCACTCGCGGTGTACGCCGAACCCAGCGATGCCGGTTTCACGCATGCCTATGCCGCTGATGCCGGCTATGAAGGCGTCGCGTGCGTCGACGACGCCGCCCGAGCACTCGTGTTCTACTGCAGATTGTGGCGCGATTACCGGTACCCCTGGCTAGTGTCCGCGGTGACGCACTTGCTGAATTTCCTCACGCGTATGCAGCAGGACGACGGCTCGTTCCCCAACTTCATCCTCGACTGGAGAGGGCGCCCGAATCTGACGGCGCCGTCCTCGTCACCCGGCGGACCGTGGTGGACCGTCCGGGCCATGCAGGCACTCGCAGCGACACTCCGGACGTTTCACCTGGAGCAGGCGGACCGCGCATTCCAGCTCGGACGGCAATGGCTCCACCAGCAGGAACTGGTCGGCGCCATTGCTCTCGCCGCCCAGGCCGAGCTTGACTACTGGCTGGTCACCCAGGACCCGACATCCGCGCGCTTCTGCCGGAAGGCGGCGGAGATCATCGCGGATCATCGCGACGGCCGGGTGCTCGCCGACGATCCGCAGACCGCACGCTTCTGGGCACACCATCAGGAGGAGGCACTGATCCGCATCGCCGCCGCCTTCGGGCATTCCTCGCTGTCCGACGTGGCGATCACCTCGGCATTCGAGCTCTTCGGCCCAGCGGTCGCCTCCGGCTTCAGCGGGCGGACGCAGACCGTTCCGTACGAGGTGAGCTGCGCGGTGCGGGCCTTCGCCGCGGTTCACCGGGCGTCCGGCGACCCACGGGCGGCAGAACTCGCGGATTTGGCCAGGGCATGGTTCTTCGGGCGCAACGCGGCTTCAGCGCCGGTCTACGACAGCTTCCGACAGCTGACATATGACGGGGTGGACGGCACGTACGTGAGTCCCAATTCGGGGGCGGAGTCGAACATCGAAGCCTGCTTTGCACTGTATCCGGCCCTGTCGTGGGACGATCTTGCTGCCGCGTCGGGTTTGGTCGCTGACTAATTAGTCCCAATATCCCCTGCCGGGGACGCCGCCCGCGGCGTGAAGATGGTGGGGTTGCTCGCCGACGCCGACACGTCCTTGGTAGTGAAGCCCGTTAATTAGTCTGGCGCCGGGGCCCGACCTGAAGGGTCGCACACTGTCGCTTCGAGCACGCCGATCAGAATTTCGGTTTCCCTGACCGTGGCCCTGCGGGCAACCCGCCAACCCGACCCGGCGAGGTGAGGAGCACCCGCGTGGCGATGCAAGAACCGCAAGAAGTCCCGGCCGACGACCACGAACAGATCGTGCATCGGGTCGCGTCGGTCGATGTGGGCAAGGAGTTCGGCAAGGCCTGCACCCGCACACCGCACCCGACGGTGCCCGGACGCAGGGTGACCCGAGTATGGGACGTGCGGTCCACCACGAACGCGATCATGGAACTGGGCGCCCATCTGGTCGACGAGGGCATCGAACGCGTCGTGATCGAGTCGACGTCGGACTACTGGCGGGCGTTCTACTACCTGCTCGAAGCTCACGGCCTGACGGTGTGGCTGGTCAACGCCAACGACGTCAAGCAGGTTCCGGGCCGCCCGAAGACCGACAAACTCGACGCGGTATGGCTGGCGAAGCTGAACGAGCGCGGCATGCTGCGTCCATCGTTCGTCCCACCCGCGGACATCCGCCGGTTGCGTGACTACACCCGGCTGCGGTTGGACCTGACCGCGGAACGCACCCGGACAAGCAGCGCATGGAGAAACTGTTGGAAGACGCGTTGATCAAACTGTCGACCGTGGCCAGCGACATCTTCGGGGTCTACTGGCAGTTTCAGCAGTGGGAGCACGCCAGGTCACCGAACGCATCCTGAACGAATTGCGGGAGCTGGTCCGGATCAGCGAGGGTCGCGAACCGGAGCCGTCCGCGGGGATCATCGACTCCCAGTCGGTCAAGGGCGCCGACACCGTCGGCCGTGACTCCCGAGGCTACGACGCCGGTAAGAAAATCAACGGACGTAGGCGATTCATCGTCACCGACACCCTCGGCCTGCTGGTCGTGGTCTGTGTGACGTCCGCGGCCTGGCAGGACCGCGATGGCGCGAAGACCACCCTGCTGAGCACCTACCTGAGCACACCGATCCGGCACATGTTCGCCGACCAGGGCTTCGCCGGCAGACTGGTCGACTGGGCCGCCGGCACTCTGAAGACGACCGTGGAAATCGTCCGCAAGCCGGCCGAGCAGCGCGGCTTCGCCGTGCACCCCAAGCGGTGGGTCGTGGAACGCGTGCCTGGCCTGGCTAACCGCACACCGCCGGCTGGCACGAGACTACGAACGCGACCCCGCCGTCTCCGAAGCACTCATCCGCTGGGCCGCCATCAACACCATGGTCCGCCGCCTCGACCGCGGCCGACCCGCCACCCGGCAACACCGCCGTCAGCTCGCCGCCACGCCCGAGTAGCCCTCTCTCAAACACTCACTGACTGGACGTTTTAGTAGTGTTAGGTGAGTTATCGGCGGGTTACGGCAGTGCGATCTCGGCTCTGGATGGCCTATACACCCGAATCGAACCTTTCGGGATGACTCTGTTATGAGTAGATCTGCGGGCTTTAATCCCTCGATCGTGTTTGATTAGCTTTCCACCAGGAATCGACGGACCCCGCGTCCCCGCCGCTTGCCTGCACCACCGTATCCCCAGGTCATGACCGAACGACGCGCATATCCGTCCGACCTGTCCGACGCCCGCTGGGCCCTGATCGCACCCCGGCTCACCGCGTGGCGCCAGGCCCGCACCGACGCCCGTACCGCGCTCGGGATCAAGGGCCGCACCCCCATCCACGACCTGCGCGAGATCTTCAACGCGATCCTGTACGTCAACCGCACCGGAATCGCCTGGCGCTACCTCCCGCACGACTTCCCTCCACGCGCGACGGTCTACGGCTACATCGCCTTATGGAATAAGGAGGGGATCTTCACCGAACTCAACTACCACCTCACCGGACTCGTCCGAGACCACCACGGCCGCACCATCGAGCCGACCGCATCCATCATGGACACCCAGAGCGTGAAGACATCCACCAACGTGCCCACCGGCACCCAAGGCATCGACGCCGGCAAGAAGATCGTCGGCCGTAAACGCGGCATCATCACCGACACTCTCGGCCTGCTGCTCGCCGTGATCGTCACCGCCGCCAGCGTCAGCGACAACGCGATCGGCAACGACCTGCTCAACCAGGCCACCACGATCCACCCAGCACTGACCAAGACCTGGGTCGATGCCGGATTCAAAGTCAAAACCGTCGAGCACGGCGCCACCCTCGGCATCGACGTCGAGATCGTCACCAAGGATCCGCAGGTCAAAGGTTTCAGCGTGGTCAAACGCCGCTGGGTCATCGAACGCACGATCGGCTGGCTCATGCAACACCGCCGCCTCGTACGCGACTACGAAACCCTGCCCGGCAACTCCGCCAGCATGATCACCATGGCCATGATCGACAACCTCGCCCGACGACTCACCGACGAAACCACCCCAACCTGGCGAGACGCCCAAACCACATAATACCACAAAAAACGTTAATCAGACGTCCTCTGAGAGAACGACGCTGACTGGGGATTGCAGTACCAGAGACCTTCGACCACCGTCACGGCCGAAGCCGTACGCAGCAGCGGCCCGGGCCCGGATCGAGCTCCACCCGATCGGAGGAGTCGCCGGCACCGTCGGCGACTCCGCGCAACAGCTGCAGGTTCACCCCGCAGACGAGTGCCGTGTACTGCTGCGCGAGGCGGTGGAACGGGCAGTTGCCCAGCACGACGGCGGCGCTGCCGGGATCTTCCGGCCGTGGCTCGTATCCGGCGTCCTGCAGCGCCTCGAACAGGTTCTCGGAGGCCGCGCCGATGGTCTTGCCGGCGTCGTAGGCGGTGCGGTGCAGCACCTGTTCCACCGGGGCGCCGGTGTCGATCGATTCGGCCACCGCCGCGGCGAGCAAGCCGCCGACCAGGTCGTAGTGCCGTTCGGGCACCGACACCGAGACCTCGTCCGCGGACCGCCGGTACAGCTTCGCGGGGCGACCGGCGCCGGGACCACTGCGGCCCGCGGGGCGGCGGTACTCGACGAGGAGCAGGCCTTGATCGGCGAGCCGGTCGAGGTGGAGCGCGGCGATCCGGCGGCTGACGCCGAGGGCCTGCGCCGCCGCATCCCGGCCGACCGCGGTCGTTGCCCGGCTGACCAGGTCGAACACGGCTCGGCGGGTCGGGTCGTCGAGTGCGGCCAGGGCGGCGACTCGGTCGGGTAGCGGGCGTTGGGCCATGATCCGAGTGTAAAACACGACTCTCTTGACTTTAGAAGAGAGCTGGGTCTAGCGTCTAACGTACAGGAAATGGGTTTTTAGAAGATTGGAGCATGTCATGGTCACCAGCACGCACGGCGCTTCCTCGACGGCCCGGCTTGCCGATCGGGTGGGCGGGCCGGCGCAGCAGGCGTTCTTGTTGCTGCGCACCGTCTTCACGGTCGCGCCGATCCTGTTCGGCCTGGACAAATTCGCGAACCTGCTGACCGACTGGCCGGGCTACCTGGCGCCGTTCGTGGACCGGCTCGCCCCGGGTACGGCGCCACAGGCGATGTATGTCGTCGGTGTCGTCGAGATCGCGGCCGGGCTCCTCGTGGCGATCCGGCCCAAGTACGGCGCCGTCGTGGTGGCCGCCTGGCTCGCCGGGATCATCGTCAACCTGCTGATTCTCGGCGACTACTACGACGTGGCCCTGCGCGACTTCGGCCTGCTCGTCGGCGCTCTCGCGCTGTGGCGTCTGGCCGGCCGGAAGGCAGACCGATGACCACGTCGATCCGGGTGGCGGCCATCGCAGCGGCCACGATCCTGTCCACCTTGGCAACCGGTGCCGCCGCCGGGGACACCCGCCCGCCCACAGCGCCGTACATCATCTATGCCTCGGGCGCGCGCTGGATTCCCGGCTGCATGCCGCTCACCATCGGCATTCAGCGGGCCACGGACAACGTCACGCCGCAGTCGAGCCTGCGGTACGAGGTGTTCGCCGACGGCGTCCTGCTCGGCTCGCTCACCGACTACGCCAACAATTCGGCGGTCTGGGGCGGCCTGCAATTCACGCACGCGGGGCCCAACACGGTCACGGTCAAGGCGGTCGATGCCGCCGGTAACCGGTCCGCGTCCAGCAACGCGGACGTCGTCATCGCGTACGCATGCTGACCCGCGTGCCGGCGGACAGACGGGATCTCGCCGGCACGCTGATGCAGTACTGGTTGCGGCCGGCGTCCTTCGCGGCGTAAAGGGCGATGTCGGCGTCCCGCAGTGCGTCGGCCGTATCGGTCATCAATTCGAGCGGCAGCAGCCCTAGGCTGGCCGATACCGTGATCGTGGCGCCGGCGATCCGCCGTTGCTGCGCGGCCAGCCCGAGAATCCGTTCGGCCTGCCACGTCACCGCCGCTTCGTCGGCCTCGGGAAGCACGATCGCGAACTCGTCGCCGCCGAGCCGCGCCACCCGCCCGGTGGCCGGCACGGCGGCATCGAAATCGCCGGCGAGCACCACCAGGAGGGCGTCACCGACCGGATGCCCGAAGGTGTCGTTGACTTTCTTGAAACCGTCCAGGTCGAGCAGGATCAGCCAGCCCCGGCTGCCGGGCGGCCGGGCCAGCGCGGAGTCCAGGGCGTCGATCAGGGCCGCACGATTGCCGAGACCAGTGAGCGAGTCGTGGGTGGCCCGATGCTCGAGTTGCTCGCGCAGCGCCTGTTGCTGCCGCAGCGCCTCCTCGAGCGCCTTGGACCGGCGCTGCGCCACCGCGCTCAGCATGCCCAGCCGCAGGACCAGCAGGATGGCGACGCTGACCCCGAGAATCATCTGGACCCACGCGCCCTCGGCCGGCCGGCTCCGCGGGGCCGCGACTCCGGTGATGTCGTCGAGCCCGGTCACGACCGGGATCACGGCGGTCAGCAGCACGAAGATGACCAGGCGGGGGCCCGAGACCGTGTCGGCCGGCCGGTCCGGCCGCACGGGTACGGCCATCGCGGGGTGGAGTGCCGTCGCCGCGATCATGACGGGTCCCAGCAGCCAGAGCAGATCGAACCACCCGACGGGTACGGCCGCATCCGTCGTGGCCGCGTGGGTGAACAGGACGTCCCCGGCGATCGGTAGGGCCATGCCCGTCAGCACCAGGCGCTGAGCGTGCCCACGCGCCGAGGGGGACATCAGGATCAGCGCCAGGAGCGCGATCCGGGCCAGCTCGAAGAGCTCGTAGAACCAGAACAGTGCGGTCTGCCAAGCGTCGAGCCCGCCGATGGCCAGAAACGGCTCGGCGATGAAGTGCCAGCTGGCGGCGGACACACCCAGAACCACCACGAGCCCGTCGATCGCGTCGGTCCGGCGGTTGCCGGCCGGTTGTCCCCGCAGCGCGCAGCTCGCGAGGGCCGCCGTGAACAGTCCGAACGCCAGGTAGAGCAGCCAATCGGCGATGCCACCGAACGGAATGATCGTTTCCCACGCGTCGTCGCCGGTGCGCCACAGGAGCTGCGACACCGCGTACGCCATCAGGGCGGCCGCCGTCACCACCCAGAACGCCGGACGTGCCGGACGGTGCCGGCGAATGCCGGCGACGACGATCAGCCCGGCCGACACCTGCAGCGCCGCGGCGCTCCAGGCCGACCAGCGATGACTGCCGAACGCGGTGACAACCGACGCCACGCTGCCCAGAGCCAGGTAGATGCTCCATGCCTGGGTGCGCGGTCGGGTCACGGCTTCGCATATCGGCCGTCAGCGCTCGGACTTTACGGCACCGAGGCTTCGAGTCCCCGGCCGTTCGTCAGCGGCGCCGTGATACCCCTGGCTGCGCGCGTACTGGACCGCCTTGAGCGCGTCGGTCATCGGGATGCGGTGCTGCAGTACGCCGTCGATCAGGTACAACACCTCATCCGCCGTGAACGGCTTCGCGAGGTAGTAGTTGGCCCCTTGTGCCCAGGCCTGCTGCGCGGATCGGGCATCTGCCGAGGCGGTGAGCATCAGGACGGGTACGGCATTGCCCGGTCGATCGCGGATGGTTCGCAGGACGCCGTGCCCGTCGAGGCCGGGCATCATCACGTCGAGGACGACAAAATCGGGCCGGAGCACGTCAAAGGCGCGTACGCCCTCGTTGCCGTCCATGGCCACCCGTACCTCGTGCTGGTCGATCTCGAGAACGTCGGTGAGCAGCTGACAGATCGCGACGTCGTCGTCGATGACCAGGATGTTTGCCATGGTGCCTCTCCCTCGTTGCTGCGGCACGGCGCAGGGCTCTGCGGCTCGAGCTTCGTTGCGATGTTCTGGCTGATCGGTGGTATAGATGCCGGTGGCGTCGGCCCCGGTCCTCGCGGCTTCCTATCGGGTGGGGCGCCGAGCACATGAGGCGGACGACCAAGCGCGGCCCGATGCGAAGTCATGGGGCGAAGGCATCCATGATCTGCAGCACCCCCGGTCCCAGGATCACCACGAACAGGGAGGGGAAAAGGCAGAACAACACGGGGAACAGAATCTTGATCGGAACCTTCTGGGCGAGCTCCTCCGCTCGTTGACGTCGCCTCAACCGCATCTCCCGGGCGTGCTCACGCAGCACTCCGGCGATCGGCACTCCCAAGTCCCCGGACTGCACCACCGCCGTGACGAAGGTTCGCAATTCCGCCACCGTGGTCCGTGCCGCCAGCGCCCGCAAGGCCTGGCCCCGAGCCGCGCCGATCTGCATCTCGCGCAGGACGCGCACCATCTCTCTCGCCATCGGCCCCTTTCCGTGCTGTGCCACCTGCGCCATCGCGGCATCGAAGCCCAGTCCCGCTTCCACGCTGATGACCAGCGTGTCCAGCACGTCCGGCAGGGACAGCAAGAGTTCCTGCTGTCGCTTGAGCCCCAGGTTGTAGACCAGGAGATCCGGTAGCAGGAATCCGGCGGCCGCGCCCGGCAGCGTGCCGAAGAGTGCCCCTTCCGCACCGCCGAACAGCAGGCCGGACAGCCCGCCGGCCACCGCACCGGCGGCCAGTCCGATGCCCTTGAGCGGAACCACCCTCTGCACCGGCCAGCCCGCCGGGTTCCCGGCGTAGTCCAGCTGCCGCTGCAGCCGGGCGATTGCGGCGGCCGGGGTCAACGCGCCACCGATCCGACCGAGGTGCTGACCAAGGGCGCCGAGCCGTTCGCCCAGCGGGCGGTCGCGGGGGGCGACAGATTCGGCCGGGCCGGGGGAGCGCAGCGCGGCGAGGGCCTGAGTCACGTCGGCGCGGTTGCGGTCGCCGCCGAGGAAGGTCAGAACAAGGACGACGACAGCGCCGGCGAGACTGCCAAGTCCGGCGAGGAGGACCATTGACGATGTCATGGCTACACCCGTACCTGGACGATTTTGCGGAGCCAGAGCCCGCCGACGCCGATCATCGCTACCGACGTGCCCAGCATCAGGATTCCCAGCGGCTGGGTGTAGAGCGGTTCGAGGTACTCGCGGCGGAATGCGAACATCCAGCCGCCGAGCAGGATCGGCATGGCGAGCAGGATGCGGGCCGACAGACGGCCTTCGGCGGACAGGGCGAGCACGTGCCGGCCCAGACGGGCCCGGTCGCGCATCGTGTCGACCGCTGTCTCCAGGACCTCGGAGAGGTTGCCGCCGACCTCTCGCTGGATCCGGATGGCCATCACCAGCCAGGCGAGGTCCTGATTGTCGTTGCGCTGCCCCACCCGTTCGAGGGCGTCCTCCAGGTCGCCGTCGAGACGGGTCTCGGCGAGTGCGCGGCCCAGTTCACCGGCCACTGGCTCGCTGCCCTCCCGCACCAGGGCGTCGATGGACTGCGGCAGGGAGAAGCCGGCGCGCAGGGAGCCCACCACGAGCTGCAGTGCGTCGGGCAGCTGCTCGGCGAACAGCCGCGTGCGCCGGCCGGCGCGTTGCCGTAGGTAGAACCCGGCGGCGAACCAACCCAGCAGCAGGCCCGTCGGCAGCCCGACCCACCATGGCAGCGCGAAGGCGAGCGACGCCGCCCCTGCGGCAGCCGCGCCGATCTGGATCAGCTGCCACTCCGAGGCCCGCAGTTGCAGGCCGGCCCGGTCCAATGCCAGCTCGATCCGGGCCCGCCGCCCGCGTTGCGTGACGGCCCGTTCGGAGACGGCCAGCGCGGCACGCAGTATCTTGCCCGTGTCGTCGCGTCCGGCCGAAGCGGTGACTCCGCGGGTGGTGAAGCGGTCCAGGTCCTGTAGTCGGCGTCGCACGTGGTTGCGCCCGGTGACCGGGGAGACAACGAGAAAGCCTGCGGCGAGCAACGCAGCGGCGACGAGGCTCAGCGTGGCCAGCAGGCCGACGTTGCCTGCGCGCGTGGCGGTGAACGACGTTCGTGGCGGCGCGGCCCTCGGATCGGGACGGAACACGACCGGGACGTCGGCATCAGCCACGACCCCGCCCACGGACACCCGCACCGACATCAACGAGCTGCGGCCACTCAGTGACGGTGGCACGGTGGCGGTGACCACCACGGGTGCCGAGAGGCCGGCGGCCAGGGTGATGAACGTCGATCGCAGCGCCGCCGGATCGGCCGCGTCGAAGACCCGTCCGCCGGTCATCGCGGTGAGGTCGGTGAGCCGCGTCCGGTCGGTTCCGCCGCCGAAGGCCACCGCGTCGATGGTCGCGGCGGAGGACCGTTTGAGCGCTCTGGTGAGGCGGTCCCCGGTCATCTTCGAGGCGGTGTCGGCGCCGTCGGTGAGCACCACCAGCCGGCGTTCGACGAAGTCGGCGGCGGCCGGCCGCATCGCGGGGTCGAGCAACTGCACGGCGGCCTGGATCCCGTCATACAGCGCGGTGCCGCCCCCTGCCGACAGCCGGGCCACTGCTGCGGTGAACGTGGCCCGGTCAGCCGTCGGGGGCAGCACGATGGTCGGCCGGTCGGCGACCGTGACGAGCCCCAGCATCATTGCCTTCGGTGCTGTCGCGGCGTAGTCCACCGCCGCGGCCCGTGCCGCCGTCAAGCGTTCACCGGCCATGGATCCGCTCGTGTCGATGACCAGGACCACCGCACTGGTCGGGCTGTCGCGGCCGGCGGCAGCCCCGAACCGCACCGTCGCAGGCAGTGGCGTGCCGGCGGCCGTGACGCTGATCTGCGCTGCGCTCAGCGTCTGCCCGGCCGGCAGGCCCCGGGCGGCGACGAAGAACTCCACCGCGCCCACGGAGGGCTGGACACCGCTGACCACGACATCCACCGGCTGGGCCGGTGCGGCATCCGCCGGACCCGCGGGTATCAGCACCGCACCGGCAGCCGCCAGCGCCAGCGTGCGCCGGACGAGGGAGGTGACGCGACGGCGAGCCAGGCTCATCGTGGCCCCGCCATGAACGTCGACGGCGGCAGGGTGATGCCGTGGGCGGCCAGCCCTTCGAGGAACCGCGGCCGCAGGCCGGTCGGCTGAAGGGTGCCGAGGAAGCGGCCACCGGCGTCCATACCGGCCCGGAAGTCGAAGACGGACAGATCCTGCAACGTGACCACCTCCGCCTCCATGCCGAGGACCTCCGTGATGTGGGTGATCCGGCGGCTGCCGTCGCGCAGCCGGCTCACCTGGATGATCAGATCTACGGCGGAGGCCACCTGCTCACGGATCGCCCGGATGGGCAGGTCCATGCCGGCCATCAGCACCATGGTCTCGAGGCGGGCCAGAGCATCGCGCGGGCTGTTCGCGTGCAGGGTGGTCAGCGAACCGTCGTGTCCGGTGTTCATCGCCTGGAGCATGTCCAGGGCCGCACCGTCGCGGACCTCACCCACAACGATCCGGTCCGGTCGCATCCGCAGCGCGTTACGGACCAGGTCGCGGGTGGTCACCGCGCCGCGGCCCTCGGCATTGGCCGGGCGCGACTCCAGCCGAACCACGTGGTCCTGGTGGAGCTGCAGCTCGGCGGCGTCCTCGACGGTGACGATGCGCTCGTCGACCGGTACGAAGCTGGACAGCACGTTGAGGGTGGTGGTCTTGCCCGAGCCGGTGCCGCCGCTGACCACGATGTTGAGGTGACCGCGGACGCAGGCGTTCAACAGCTCGGCAGTCTGTTGCGTGAGTGTGCCGAAGGCGATGAGGTCGTGCACGGTGAAGGGGTCGCGCGAGAACTTCCGGATCGTCAGGGAGGAGCCGTCCAACGCGATCGGGGGCACGATCGCGTTGACCCGGCTGCCGTCGGGCAGTCGGGCGTCCACCATCGGGCTCGCTTCGTCGACGCGGCGGCCGACCCGGGAGACGATGCGGTCGATGATGCGTCGCAGGTGGGCCTCGTCGGCGAACTCGACACCGGACGCGACAAGTTGTCCGGAGCGTTCGACGTAGACCCGGTGCGGGCCGTTGACCATCACCTCGGTAACCGTGGGGTCGCGCAGCAGCGGCTCGATCGGGCCGTGCCCGAGAACCTCGTCGACGATCTGCTGGACGATCCGGGTCCGGTCCGGCGTGGTCAGCGGCGTCTCCTCGCGCGACAGGAGCTCACCGAGCGTCTGCCTGACCCGGTGCTCCAACTCGTCTGCGTCGGCGATGTCGTCGTACAGGGTCGGGCCCAGCAGCTCCGCCAGGCTGCGCTGGATGCGCTGGCGTACGTCGTTCACCGGGTCGGCCACGGGCCGGCCGGCGGCCCGGTAACGATCGCCGCCGGTTCGCCCGGTGGTGGAGTCGCGCGGCGCCGCGTCGGCGGCCGGTGGGACCACGGTGACATCGGCAACGCTCTGACGCAGGGAGAGGTGCTTGGTCAGACCCACGGTGTCAGCCCTTCCTCTTGAACATCCGCAGCCGGCGTCGGCTCGGTGCCTGACCGGTGTCGTTGCCGGCGCATCGGTCAGCCAGTTGCCGGATCGCCTGCGACACCGGGTGTCCAGGCTTGTCGACCGCCAGCGGTACGCCACGGTTCACCGACATCGGCACGTCGCGCGAGGAGGGCATGAGCACCGACATCGGCGACCCGACAGCCTTTTCGATGTCCGATACGCTCAGCCCCACATCGGAGTCGGCCCGGTTGAGCAGGGTGAGCCGGCGCTGCTGGGGATATTCGAGCATGTCGAACATCTCGAGAGTGAGCCGGTAGCTCTTGAGCGTCGGCAGGTCGGGCGTGACGACCAGGACGAACCAGTCGGTGAGGTCCAGGGCGGTGAGCAGATGGTCGGTGACGTACGGGGCGGTGTCGACGACGATGAAGTCGTAGGCGGAACGGGCCACCGTCAGCACCTCCCGGACCACGTCCCGGCCGACGTGATCGCCTTCGGCCGGCCCCGCCGGAGCGAGCAGCACGTCCAGGCCTGGCCGGTACGGCGTGATGAGGGATCGCAGGGCGTCGGTGTCAAGCCGCCCAGCCATCGTGATCGCGTCGGTGATGCTGTGCTCCGGAACCAGCTGCAGGAGGATGCCGATGTCACCGAACTGGAGGTCCAGGTCCACCAGGCAGACCCTCGCCCGGCCGCCGTCGGCGAGGGTGACGGCCAAGTTCGCAGCCACCGTGCTCTTGCCGACGCCGCCCTTGCCGGCGAACACAGTGACGATGCGCGCCTGCGCCGGTTCCGCCGCGGCGGGGCCGGCGCCGAGCCGGCGGGAGAGTTCCAGCGACCGGGCGCATGCGTCGTCGACACCGGCGGGATCGTCGGCCGCGACCACCTCGCGCACACCGGCCCTGATCGCCTCGGACAGCACGTCCATGGCCACCTCGTGGCGTAGCAGCACCACCCCCAGAGCCGGGCGGCGCAAACGCTGATCCGCGGCGAATTCCACGGCCTCGCTGATCGTCACTGAGGGGCCTAGCACGACCAGCGACGTGGCCGGGTGTGCCGCGAGTTCACGGGCCAGGTCGCCCGGCTCCGGCACCGTCCGCGGGGACTGGGTTCCCGGGTATGCCGTGCCGTCCGCGGGCTCGCAGTAGACCGTCATCATGGCAGCGCTCACGGGAACAGGCTGTTGTTGTCGACGCCGGCACCCGGCGCGATGGTGGCCGTGTCGTCGAGCAGAACCAGCGTGAGGGTGCCGGTCAGCGACGCATGGATGAGCTTTTCTGCCTCGTCCTGACCGGCGGCCACGGTGACGAGCACGGTCTGACCCGCCTTGGCGGTGTCCTTGGCCGGCTGTCCCTCGGCGGACGGTGTGGAGATGGCGGCACCGGCGGTGCCGCGTTCGCCGACGGCCAGGACCTCGATGCGCGGCAGCAGGACCCGGGTGGCGTGGTTGTACTCGTAGTTGTCGGACAGCCGGGCGCCGGAGGGCACGCGGCCCTTGCCGTCGCGAACGGTGAAGGTGTCGAAGATCGCCACCTTGGACCCCGGCCGGACGAAGCCGGCGACCCGGGAGGCCGCGGTTGTTTCCACGCTGACGGCCACCTTGCCCTCGGGCAGCGCCAAGCCGCCGCTGATCCGGGTGGACTCGCCGAACATCCCCCGGAGCAGCAGTTGGCTGGGTTGCACGTCCGCGGTGATCGACAGGGCAGCGAGCTGGTCGTCGATGGCCTCGACGCCGTCCGCCGGGACGGTGGCCGCAGGCATGGCGATCCGGCGGGTGTACCCGCCGGCCTGAATCTTCGCGCCGGTGGTCCCGGCCGGGATGCGCTGGGTGGCCACGAGCACCCAGACCGCCTCCTGGCCGGCCAGCGTCCGCCGGTCCACGCCGCGCACGTACGTGACGACTGCGAGGCAGCCCGCCGCCGCCAGCACCGCCGCCACCAGTACCGCCAGCAATCGACGTCTCATCCGCGACCCATCTTCTTTCTCAGCCGATCGAGTTGACGACGGACACGCCCAGGTCCGGCCCGCCGATGGTGACGCCGGTGGTCGGAACCAGGGCCCTGGTGAAGTAGCCGTACAGGCAGCGTTCGCTGCCCTCGCAGTGGTGCAGCCCGGTAAGCCGGGACGGCGCGGTGAAGCCCGACTGGTAATAGCCGGTAAGCACGAACGACGCGAAGCCCGCCAGGTGGTAGGTCGTGGACGAGCCGGTGCCGGTGACCCCGTCGTAGATCGGGATCAGCATGAGCCGGCGCTCGTCACGCAGCGCCGCCAACGCGGTCCGGCATGCCGAGGACACCGAACTGCCGGTGTCTCCTCCGAAACTGCCGTCGGTCTCCACGGTGGTGGTGCAGTTGCGCTCGGTATCGTCCAGCCAGCCGAACCCACCGGGCCGGTCCCAGCCGGATGGCCCGGCCGGACACGTCGTGGCGGACGGGGATCCCTTGAGACGCACGACCCGTTCAGCCGAGGCGGGTGGGGTCCCGTCCGAGGGCGGCGGCCACAAGGTGAGTCCGCCGTCGGTCAAGGCCTCCCACTCACACGTGGAGAACGTGACGGCGGTGCCGGCGGCTCGCAGGGGCGGGCCCCAGGCCACCCTCGCGCACGCCCCGACCGAGGTGCCCATGTCATCGCCGGCCAACGCCCTGGCGAACGTTCGCGGTAGCAGGGTGCTGCCGTCGCGGCCCAACGTGCGGGTGCGCACCTCGGCGTAGCTCCCGGTCTCCGGGGCGGTTCCCAGGCAGGCCGTTCGGTTGGTGGCGGGCGCCGAGCAGTCGGCCAGTCCGGGTCCGCGCCCACATATCTCGGCGATCCCGGCGGCGCCGTCGGCCGCCACTGCGGCGGCGTATCGCTCGGCCTCCGCGCCCTGGTCGGCACAGCTTTCCGGCAGCCGCACGCAGGTCTCCGCGACCGCAAAAGCGGCCGCGTCGGCCCCGGTCTGCAACTGCTCGCGTTCGGCATACAGCCTTCCCACGTCCACGACCACGGCCGCCATGCCGAGCAGCACGCCACCACCGAGAATGACGGCGAGCAGCGCCGCGACAGCGCCGCGGTCGTCCTCGGACGGCCGGATCAACCGACGCATGGCATGACTCCCCTGGCGGTGATGACGACGGAGCTGTCCCCATCGCCGCCGAAGAAGCCCATGACCGAGCCGAGGGGAGTCACCGGCCGGAACGCGTGCGTCAGGGTGACCACGGCGTCCGCGGTCAGGTCGTCCTCCGGGCAAGCGGTGACGCTGGTGGAGACCAGCGGCATGCCGTTGACCGTGCGGTTGACACGGGCCGCCGGATCGAAGCCCAGTGCAGCCGCACGGGCGCCTTCCCGGGCCGCTTCCGTGAGGGTGATCTGGGTGTTCAACATCCGGCCGAAGTCGATGACGCCGAACACCACCAACAGCATCAGCGGCAGGACGAGCGCCAGTTCCACGGCTGCGGAGCCGCCATCGGAGCGCTGCGGCTCCGACCCCTTCGCCCCGGACGAGATCACGCCGGACCGAACCCCGCCACGGCGTCCTTCCCGCGTCATGAGGTCATGGGGTCACGGTGGAAACTTCATCCGAGACGCCGTCGAACATGGCGCTGATGTTGTCACCCAAGGCCATTACGGCACCGATGATGACGACGGCGATGAGCGCGACCATCAGCCCGTACTCGACGGCGGTGGCCCCCTCGTCGTTGGACGGCGCCGACATGGCAGACCGGATGTGCTGGGTGATGACACTGGCAAGCTGGATCAGCATGAGAGCTCCCTGGTGGTCACAGCGACGGAAAAACCGCCGACCTGGTCGCTCAGTGTTATCGGAAGGTTGCAGGCAGTCATGAGACCTTTTGCATAAGCCCGCTCCGGCAGCCCAGTCGCGTCAGCGCGGAGGTGCGGGGCCCGGACAGGGTGTCGCGGCGTCGAGGTCCTTACCGCACGCCGCGTCGGGCGGAACCCGTACGGTCATGGATCTTGCCTGTGGATGCCATGTCCGCTATCTTGCATCGGCTTTGACACATCTCTGACAGGGAGCCTCAATCAGAATGACTGCCACCCAAACCCCCACCGGCACGGGCTCGAAGTCCTGGATCGTCGCGCTGGTGCTCAGTTTCTTCGTGGGCGTGCTCGGCATCCACCGCTTCTACGTCGGCAAGATCGGCACCGGCATCCTCATGCTGATCACGTTCGGTGGGTTCGGCCTCTGGGCGCTGATCGACTTCATCATGATCGCGGTCGGCAAGTTCACGGACAAGCAGGGTCTCGCGCTCGCGCGCTGACCCGTACCAGCGGCAATGGACTGGGCGCCCCGCGGAAGAATCGGCGGCGCGCGGCCGGGCACTCCACGACCATCGAGGTCCGCGACCCCGGGACGCCCGGTCCGCGTCCCCGATCCCGATCCGCGGGTGTACCGCAAGGCGCATCGTCGTTGATGGTGAACACGGGCGTTCTGGCGCTGGGCCAGCCGGCGGGCCCGGTGGCTCGGCGCAGACCGGGCCGTTCGGCCCTGGAGCGGGTTCCGGCGCGGCGCGACGATGGTGGTGAGCCCACCGGCGCAGAGGTGAAACACCTCGGTGGCGGAGCAGGATGGGCGGCATCCGTGCCGTTGACTCGCCATCGTCAAGATGGATCATCCGCCATCGGTGGCCGGCCGATCCCCGCCGGTGGGTGTCTGCTGCCCGTTCCGGTGCTGCGCCGGAGACCCGTCCCTTGTCCGCCGGCGTGGCCCGCACCCTGCCGAGGAGGGACCATGACCAGAACCGCGTCCGGCAGGCGTGACGCTCTGCGCACCTTCAACAAGCACGTGCTGAACCCGGCGATGCTGCTGCTGGCCGGCCGGCGGTACTGGTATGCCGCCGCGCTGCATCACATCGGCCGTCGTTCCGGCCGTGCGTACACCACCCCGATCGTGGCCCAGCCGGTCGCCGGCGGCGGCTTCGTGATCCCACTGCCGTACGGCACGGGCGTCGACTGGCTGCGCAACATCCGCGCGGCCGGCCAGGCGAACATCGACGTGCACGGGCACCATTACGTGATCACCGACCCGCGCATCGCCGACGCGCAGGAGGCGTTCCCGCTGATCCCGGCCCGGCTGCAGCGGACCTGGCGGCGGTTCGGCATCGAGCAGTACCTGCTCGTGCGGACGGTGTCCGGCGGCGAGCAGACGTGAGCCCCTGAGGCGCGGCTTGGCACCGCCGTGGATCTCTCGACATCGTCTACGCGATCGTCCGCGCCCCCGAGACCCGCTGGAACACCACCCGGACCCGTTCCGAACGCCTCCGGGCCATCCGTACGGCGTACCTGGGTTTCGCTCAGCGCCGGCCCCACCGCTACCGGATCATGTCCGGGGCGTCCGGGACGCCAGCCGGGCTCTTGATCGCGCGCCGGACCTGGCGGACGACCTCGCCGTGCTCGGTATCGGGCGTTCGACATCATCCGGAACGCCCATGCCGACTGCGTCGCGGCAGGACGCTCGACGAGCGCATCACCCGCGGCCCGACGAGGTGAACCGGGGTGCAGGACGACCTCGCTCACCGAGCCGTCCCCACCGGTGGTTGCGGCCGGCCGGTGCCGCCGGGTTGCGGGGCTCCGGATACCGGTCAGGTCACCTGACCATCCTCCACCGCGTCGAGTTCGCAGATGGCGACGGTGGTCTCGACGCCGTTGTCGTGCAGCAGTTGACGGGTACGGGAGAGGTCGGGGTAGGCGGCGTCGAGGGGATGTGTCATCAGGCGTGAGAGTGCCGTGGCGTGCTTTGCCATCGAGGGCCTTCCCGGGATGAAGATCGACAGTTCGTCCCGGGCTTCGAAGGTCTGCACCTCCATATTGCGGGACAGGGCGGCGACCGCTTCTGCATCCGCCGTGATGGGTATCTTCACGATCCAGTGCAGCCCCTCGCCGCTGATGTTTCGCCGTCTCTGTTCCGGGGTCTCGATGGCCGGGGCCAGCCACGGGAGGCCGGCCACGGCGGCGCCGTACGACTTCACGGTTGTGACCAGGTCTTGAACAGTGGCGGTGGCCTCGGATTCCACCCACTCGTCCTGATCGTGCCGAGCCGGTGGGCCGGGAACCAGCCTCGATACCACGGTCATCTCGGGTGCGTGGCGCAGGCGTACCTCCGGCCACGAGGTGAGGAGCACGCGTGCGTCGCGGATCGCCTCGTCCTGGGCTCGTCGCCGGCTCTGCACGTCGCTGCTGTGCTCCTGCAGGAGGGCGGTCGCCGTATCCGGCTCGTCGAGCACCCGTCGGACGAGCTTGACGCTCATTCCGGTGCCGCGCAGTACGGTGATCAGCATGGCGCGTTCGACCTGGTCGAACGTGTACGCGCGGTAGCCGGTCTGCTCGTTTACCGAAGCTGGGACGAGCAGGCCCTCGGAGTGGTAGAACCGCAGGGTCTGCGGCGACAGAAGACACATTTCGCTGAAATCGCTGATCGACAACACGACATCATGGTGGCCCTTGCAGTAACCACAAGGTCAAGCGGCACTGGTCATCAGGGGCTCGTACTGGATCAGGGACTGGCCGCGGCCTACTTCATTCGGTGCCCTGGATCCGTGCGTTGCGCTCCTTCGTGCTCGCCTTGATCGTGGCGGAGCGCCGCCGTTGAAGCTCATCGCGTTCAACGTCCGGGATCGTCATCGATTCAGCGAGCACGGCGGCGAGCGTATCCACTTCAGTGTTGTCGATGTCGGCAGGGAAGAGCCATCGGATGTTCTCGTCGCGCGTGATCAGGTCGATCACGAAACGCCCCTCTTTGTCCTGCGGGGCCGCGCTCCGAACGTATCGCACCAGGTCGATCGGGATGTCCTGGCGGATTTCGCCCTGCTCCAGGAACGCGTTCGCCTTTGCGGTGATGATGCGGCGATCCGTGACTGCGACCAGCTCCTTAGTCGCCATTCTGTCCTTCCCTGCTCCGAGCATTCCCTTCGCTCCGCTGACGATCGAAGAGATTGAACCGGAGCCGTCGACCTGATCGGGGAAGCCGAGGACGCGGAGTGTCTCACCGTCCTCGAGGAACCAGCGGAGGATACGGAGGCATGGCTGGAAGTCCAGCGATCTGGGTGCGCAGACGACGTTCGGGGCCTCAAGCGGAGCGATCGGCGGATGGAGAGCATCGGCAAGAGGCTCGAGTGCTTCCAGCAGGCGAGCTGAGGTTTGGCGGGCGGCGTTCGAGTCCCTTCGCTTTCCCGGCAGAGCCAGTGCGTCGCGTCCGGGGAACTCGGCAATGATTCGGAGCTCCCGCCTCAGTGAGTCGACGAGACTGGTCGTCTCGGCGAGAGCGGATGTGAGCTCCTTCCCGGTGTCTCGCGCGATGGCGTCGACGAGCCGGGCTTCGCCGGCGTCTTCCGGGCCAGCGGCTCGGGCTCGCGCGGCGTGCAGCGCCTGATATCCGGTCCACGCCTTGACCGAGGACAGGAGGGCGTGGGCGTCGAAAAGCATCGCCTCGGCGTTCGTCTCGAAGTACTGACGGCGGCCACGCGCGTCGAGCCGATGGATCTGCCGGATGTGATCGTCAACGTTCAGTCGGTACAGGTCACGCTGCTTACGCAGTGACGCTTCACTGCCCGCGATGCTGTCCCACAGGGAGCTTGGGACTGATTCGACCTCTCGCGCCTTCTCGACCGCGCGATCGATGGTAGCGACGAGCGCTGTCAGTTCGGCCCACTGCCCGTGACGGATAGTCGTGAGTACCTGGCTTGTCAGCGCGATGTTGGTTCTGGCAAGGCCAGTGATCTCACTGAGCTGCATTTGAAGGGCGATCATGGCCAGCGCCGGCCCGAGCGCAGCGACGGTCTGCGCCGCGCTCACCGCGGTCACGGGGATGAAGCGGGCCTGGGCGACGATACGGCCGTGAGCGAACACCGCTCCGAGGTTCGCGCCGTCCTTGACGGCGAGCGTTGCGCCGTTCCTCAGTAGACCTAGCGTCGCGTCGCTGACCCGGTAGAGCCCTTGCGCGCTGGCGAATGCGTTTCCGAGGTTGCCGGCCACGGTCGCCGTGTTTCCGATCGAGGCGAGGACTGTTGAGATCTGCATGCGGTCGGCGGCTGACACGAGCCCGAAGTCGATCAATTCGAGCTTGAGTTCCTCCGGAACTTCACCGAAGACAACGGCGATTCCAGGGAGCACCTCCGCCAGGACCGACGATGCCGCAGTTGAGCCGTCCGCGTTGGGCACCTGGCCGTTCTCCTCAGGCTCCGCGATCTCCATCGAGTCCGATGTGTCCTGCATACGATTTCCTCCCGGCGAGGCATAGAACTCTTTGTCGAGATTCAGTTCAAAGACTTGCGAGCGAAGCCACCTTGGCCAGCCGAGTGGCGGCAACCTCGGTCAAGGCCTTACGCCCGTAAGTCTGCAGCGTTGCCCGAAAGACGTGCTCTCGATCTTGCCAGCCCAAAGACTTCGCATGCCGGGCCATCACGGCGGCGAGTTCGCCCGGCGGCACTTCGTCGAGTGTCCGGGGTCCTAGCTCGCGCGTAAGCGTGTCAGGCTGGGATGGCAAGCGGAAAGTTGTCGGTTGGACGCCGGCCTCGTTCAATGGGTTGTCCTGAACGAGTAGGCCTCGACGGACCGCCGCACTGATCACCTTGTTGATGGCGCTCGCGGACAGCCGGGTAACGCGCTGCCCACCGGATGCCCGGACGTACGCGGTCTGCAACCGCGCGCCCAGCACCGGCCCTTCAGCGTCGACTATGGCGAGCAGCGCCTCTCGCATGCCGGCAGGCGCGGGTTCGGACGGGCGGGGCGCCGAGCCGTGGTAGGTCTCGTATGGCTTGAGACCGGGCGACGGCGTGTGGGATTCGGCCGGTGATGGAAGATCATTGGCGGGAGGAGTTTCTGGAACCATCTCGGTTGCCGTCGTGCTGATGGCCGGCTGTGGTGTCTCTGCCGCCGGCGAAGTCGCGATCTGCAGGGGAACTGGCGGGGAAGCAGCCGGTTCGGAGACGGTTGCGACCTGGTGCGCGGGCACGACCTCGGCAGGGTCAGCCCAGTCGGAAGGGTGGATGCCGCGACGTTCCAATGCCGCCCAGAGATCCCGTAGAACGGACGCCTCGTCGACGGTGAACGCCGACTGCGCAATCCGGAAGAACTGCCACCCGCAACGCTCCAGCTCGCGCTGTCTCGCCATATCAGCCTCGTAGCGCTCTGGTCCGTGCCAGGTGTCCCCGTCGCACTCGATGGCGAGCCGGCTGTGCGGGCCCACGACAACCAGGTCGATGGAGTAGCCGAGCGCCGGATACTGCGGGACCACGGTGTGCCCCCGTTCGACCAGCCGGTTGAACACCCGCTGCTCGAACAGTGAATCGAAGGGCGCTACGCGCTCGTTCTCCGAAACCGCGGTCGGAAGTACCGTGCCCTCGTACGTCTCCGGGCGCGCCGCCAGCCCGTAGCAGTAGTCCAGCAATTGATGCCGCATGTCGGTCGGGTTACTCAGGTCGCTGGGCCGGACTGAGTGGAAGACCCACATCTGATCCTTCGCCCGCGATGCCGCGACGTTGTACCGCTGCACGTACATGTCCGTCGTCGCCGAACCCAACCGCACTTCCGGCTCGACTGCCGCGACCATGCTGAGAAAGGTCACGTCGCGTTCCGAGCCCTGGAAGTCGGCCGAGTCGCCGCAGCGTAGATCACGCCGTGCCCACTCGGCCGGGTCGAGCCGTTCAAGCAGAAGGCGTTCGATCAGCTTGGCCTGGTGCGTGCCCTGCAGGGAGATGACGCCGAAGCTGAGACCGTCGTAGCGCGGATCCTGCGTGCACGCCACGATCTGGCCGGCGATGGCTTCGGCTTCGGGCGGGTTGGTCTTGTACGTGGTGCCGCGCACGTACCCGTCCTCGACCAGGACCGGCTTGATGGGATCGAGGCGGTCGGCACCGTACTGACGGACCGGAATGAGGCGGATGTTCTCCGGCTCGTACGCGATCCGGTTGGAGAAGTTGATGATCTCGGGCACGCAGCGCCGGTGCTCGACGAGCGGGATGAGGCCGCTGAATCGCATCTTGGCTTCGTCGAAGAGGCTGCGCAGCGGGTCCAGCCAGGACGCCCGGTAGGGGTCGTCGTGCAGGTACTGCGTGGCCAGGTTGCGAAGATGTTGCTGGTCGACGCCGACCGCGGACGGGGACACCTGCTTGTCGTCGCCGATCACCACGATCTTCGGCGCCAGGTACTGCAGGAACGTCGCGGCCAGGCCGGCCTGCGACGCCTCGTCAACGACTACCACGTCGAACATGTTGGGTTCGACCTCCAACTGCTCGGCGATGCGGTAGATCGGCATGATCCACACCGGTACCGACGAACGGCAGCGGTCCATGGCCTGACGAATCTCGGCGCGACGCTGGACGGCGTACTTCCCCGTGCCCTTGCCGAGCCGGCGCACCAGCTGCCCGTACTGCTGTAGGTTGGCCCGCGCCGACCCGCTGATGCGGTCGGGGGAAGCGGCGTGCCGCCAGGCGCGCTCGGCGGCGAGTTCCTCGACGTGGTGCCGGATGGCACGCTCCGCCTCCGCGATCTCCGCCTGCAGTTTGTTCAGGTCCATGATGTGCCGGTCGGCCAGCCAATCGCCGGCAGCTGCCCACGCCCAGGCGTCGTCCCATGCGGCGAGACGCTGATCCCACGCGTTGTCGGCAGGAGTGCGGAGAACAGCATCGTGCAGGCGAGGTGCGCCGAGCCGCAGACGTGCGCCGAGCTTGTCTCGACGATCGATTGCGCAGCGGACCTCGTCCAGACGGACCAGGCGGTGCGCCGCCCGGCTGTACGCGGCGATGTCGCGAGCTGTGACCGCCTCGGCGAGTTCGCCGAGCAGGGGAGAGGCGGCCGGATCGTGCAGCAGGTGCGCGAAGTGTGCGGCGGTGGCGTCGACCTGCGACCGGGCGATCGCCAGCTGATCCTGGGCGGCGGCCGAGTCCGCCAGGGCCGCGTACATGCGTACGGCCTGCAGGTCTGCCCACTGCGGGCGCGGGAGACGCAGCCGAGTGAGCCGCTGGTCCTGCTCGGCGAGGGCGGCGCCGAGGCCGAGCACGCGCTGCAGCACCGCCAGCTCCGTCATGTGCCAGGCCAGCCGCTCCTGCGGCGTGTCCTCCGCCGGGATCGCCGTCGTGGCGGGCCAGGCGCGGTCGAGACCGGTGAGCAACCGGTTTGCCTCGGCCCAGGCCAAGAACCGCTCGACCGTATCGATGGTGGCTGGCGGGCGGCCGTCGACGCGTACCTGTGCGAAAAGGTCCTTGGCCGCCTTCACCGGCTTTGCGGCGAGCATGGAGACCTGTGGGGTGCCGTCCGGCGCGACCTTGATCTTCGCACCGGTGGCCAGGTGCTGGTGCAGGTGCAGGGCCACGGATACCGACGCCGCCAGGTCGCACGCGGGCGCGGTCACGTCTGTGAGGCCGAGGCGCTGGACGTGGGCACCGGCCTGGGCGATGAGCTGCTGTACCTGCGCGGCGCGGTCCTGCCAGATGCGGCCGCGACCGGATACGACGTCCGCGACCGCCGCTGACATCCATGCCTCGCGTCGGCCGGCGAGTTCGTCGGCGATGTCCGCCAGCCGGTGCAGATCTTGTTGCAGCCGGGTGCGCTCGGCCGAGGGCAAGGCACGGACCGCGCCGAAGGCCGGGTGCTGGAGTTGGACCGCGTGAGCCTGCAGTGTCGCGTACGCGCCCTGCTCATCCACCACGGCCGCGGCGAAGTCGGCGGGCGCGGGCAACGCGCGGGGCTCTCCCAAGACGTCGCGAGCCGCTTCCTGGTCCGCCTGCAGGGTGACGTCGCGCAGCAGACGAAGCCATTCCGCGACCTCCGCCGTGGTCATCGGTGGCCGGCTGCCGCGGTCGGCCAGCGGGCGCAGCCAGCCGAAGAGCGGCTCGTCCCCCTGATGCGCTGTAGCGATGGCCGCGATGGTGCCCCGGTAGGCACCCGGATCGTGCTGGGTGACCTCGGCCGAGCGTACCTCCACGAGGCGCTTGCGCAGTTCGGCTCGCTGCCGCCGTAGGCGGTCGATGGCCTGGAGATGACCGTCGATCGCCTCCTGCGACTCGTCGTCGTCGAAGTCGATGGCGCGCTGAGAGATGGTGTTGACCGCGACCTTGAGGTCCGCCATGTCTTCTCGTGACGCGCCGACCACCGCGACCGACAGGGAGCGGATCGCGTCGGGCAGCTTGGCCCGTACCTCCTTGAGTGCCCGGTCGGTCTGCGCTGTCACCAGCACCCGCTTGCCCTGAGCGAGCAGGTGGCTGAGCAACGCGGCGGCCGTATGTGTCTTGCCCGTGCCCGGTGGTCCCTGTACGAGAGTCTGAGCGTGCCGGTCCACCTGCCGGAGAACCTGAAGCTGTCGCTCGTTGACCGGAAGCGGGAGGTAGGTCTCGTCGTCCACGGTGACCAGCGCTCCGGGTGTCGGATCAGTCACCACCGCCGGCCGGTGATCCGGATCGACGAGCGGCAGCACACCGTCGGGCACGACGCCGGTGTCGATCAGTTGCTGTCGGATGCGCTCCAGCAGCCGCACCAGCCCGTAGCGGTCGCGGTTGCGCAGCACGATTGCCGGTGCCAGGGTGACGGCGGCGGTGACCGGCGTTCCCTGGGCCGGCTTCTCCGAGTCCTCGTAAATGGCGTTCGGGTCGAGGCTGTGCGCGACTCGCTGCAGCAGCTCGCCGACGGCGGGCCGGTCGAGCGGGTGTGCCTCGTAGTCGCGAGCCTCCTCCCGTACGGCGGTGATGTGCCGGGAGTTCGTCAGATGCGAATCGAGCATGTCGAGTTCGAGCCGCACCGGGTCGGGTGCTTCGACGGCGATGATCCGTAGTCTGCCGCTGGCCGCGTCCAGGTCGATGGTGACCGGCGTAGTGATCAGGTGTCGGCGGACCGGGGAGTGGCCGGCCGGCGTCCACGCCAGGCACCCCACCGCGAGGACGAGCTCGAGTTCCTCCGGGTTCAGTTCCGCCTGGGCGTGCATCTCGAAGAGCAGGCCGTACGCTTCCCGGACCGGCCGCTCGGCCCGGTCACGCTCGGCCCATGCGGTCCACCTCGGCAGCCAGTCCTGATAGGCGCGGGTCACCTCGGGGTGATCCTCGAGCAGCAGGACCAAGACCGCTGAGTCGTCGTCCTCGCTGTCGTCCTGGGCGGCGTCCGGGTCCGGAATGTCCGGCGCAAGTTCCGGCACGACGTCCGGATCGTCGAGCGCGCCGATCAGCCACAAGGTCAGCGCCTCGTACGGTTGGGGCGGCGGCACCCGGTCCAGCCGGTCGACGTGGCCGATCTCCTCGCCCGGCTCGGGCGTCGCGCCCCAGTGGGCGAAATGCACGGCGCGATGTCGGGGCATGCTGTGTGCCCATGCGACCTGCAAATAGCGGTCGTACGTCCGCGGCGTCGAGATGGCTGACTGCTGCACCCGGGCGAGGAACTCGAACAGGCGGACCGCACGATCGAGGCGGCTCGCTGAGACGACGGACAAAGTGTTCCTTCCGCTACGGATGCGCATGCTGATCCGAACTTAGAGTGAGGCTCGGGCTGCCGGTGACGGTCGTTCGTAGCTGATGTCAGACCGTATGGCGGAGTGGTCGAAACACCGCGGCGGTGTCAGTTCTGGAATGTGCGCCCGTCGAGGGTGTCGATGAGGTCGCCATCGGCGAAGGCAAGACAATCGTGCAGCTCAGCGTGGCCGTAGACGAGCTCGAGGGCGGAAGTCATAGTCAAGGATTCTCCGAGAAAGACGGCGATCGTTGGACGTTGGGGCGCGATCACGCGCCAGGGTTCAGCCGCTGCCGCGCTACTCGCAGGCGGGCGTGCACGGCTTCTTCCGGTACGCGCATGGCACCCGCAAGCGCCTTCTCCGGTTGCTCGTGGCCGCGGCCGATGAGATCGGCATGGATGTCGAGCAGGCCGCGGTGGTAGTCGTCGCCGTCGGCCGACATCGCGCACCGTCCGCGTCCAGGGTACTTACTACCAATAGGATCCTGGCATGCAGGAAGGCCGGTGGACCACGATCACACCGTCGCAGTTCGCGCCTGAGCGCGAGGCGCTGGCGTACGTACAGCAGCTGCTGCCGGACACCGAGCCGTACCGGGCGTGGTCGAACTTCACGTTCACCGCGCAGACCGGGCATCCGTACGAGGTCGACCTGCTGGTCGCCGCGCCGAGCGGCCTCTACCTTATCGAGATCAAGAGCCTGAACGGGCGGCTGGTCTCCAGCGGCTCCAACTGGATCCAGCACGGGCCCAGCACTACGCGCACATTCGACAACCCGTTGCATCTGGCCGATGCGAAGGCGAAGAAGCTCAAGTCGTTGCTGCAGGTGGCTGCTTCCCGGCGGCGGGGAGCGCCGGTGCGGATCCCGTTCGTGCAGGCGGCGGTGTTCCTGTCGAAGCCTGGCCTGCAGGTGGAGCTTTCCGAGCATCACCTGCACGGGGTCTACGGGCCGGAACCGGTGGGCACCAACCGGCCGAACCGGCTGCCGACGATCGGCTCGCTGCTGCAACGCCCGCCGCAGGACGAGCGTCAGCGGCTCACCGCCGAGACATCCCGAGCCCTGCCCGATCTGCTGGCTGAGGTCGGCATCGCCCGCAGCCGCCGGCATTATCAGGTCGGGTCGTGGGAGCTGGAGACCCGCCCGTTCGATGTGGGCCCGACCTGGCAGGACCATCTGGCCAAGCACCGGGACCTGGAACGCGAGCGCCGCCGGGTGCGCATCTACCTGGTCGAGCGCAACGCGGTGCAGGCCGAGCGGGCCAGCATCGAGCGGGCGGCCAAGCGGGAGATGCTGGTGCTGCACGGCATCAACCACCCCGGCATCGTCCAGGTCGACTCGATGGAATCGCACGAGGCCGGCCCGGCGCTGATCTTCCGGTACGACCCGCGGGCGATGCGGCTCGACCATTACATGGCCCAGTTCGGTGATCGTCTGGACGCGCCCGTCCGGCTCACCATGATCCGCCAGTTGGCGGAGACGGTGGCATACGCGCACGGCCGTCGCCTCCATCACCGGGCGCTGTCAGCCCGCAGCGTCCTGGTCAACCCTGGCCAAAAACGGCGAGGCGGCACCGACGAGGAGGCGTGGCTACTTCCGCAGTTGCAGATCAGCGACTGGCAGGCGGCCACCCGTGGAACGGACTCCGCGGCCGGTAGCGACGGCAGTGGTGGATCAGTCGCTTTGTCGTCACACGCGGCGTCGCACCTGGAGCGGTCGGCGGAGGCCTACCTCGCGCCGGAAATGATCGCGCCCCGGCCCGACCCGGTAGCGATGGATGTCTTCGGGCTGGGCGCGCTGGCGTACCTGATTCTCACCGGTCAGCCGCCTGCCACAAAGCGGCCCGAGTTGCTGGCCCGCCTCGCCCGTGACAACGGTCTGCGGGCGGCATCGGTGGCCGACTCGGTGTCAGAGTTTGCGGACGAGTTAGTGCAGGCGGCGACGGCCCCGGTGCCGGCGCAGCGGCTGACTACGGTCGCCGAGTTCGTGGAGATGATCGAGGTCATCGAGGAGGAGCTGACCGCCCCAACCACGCCACCCTCGGTGCATCCGGCGGACGAACCGGAGCCGACGGACCCGCTGGAAGCACGCCCCGGTGACCGGGTCGGCGAATGGGTCGTCCGGAAACGCCTCGGTACCGGTTCCACGTGTCGGGCCTTCCTCGCCGACAACGAGCGGACCGGCCGCGCCGAGGTGCTGAAGGTCGGCCTTTCCGACGAAAAGGACAACCGACTCCGCCACGAGGCACGAGTGCTGGGGCCGTTGACCGATTCCCGGGTGATCCGCTTGGCCCGGCCGGAGCCGGTGCGGATCGCGGACCGGACCATCGTGGTGCTGGAACACGCCGGCGACCTGACGCTGGCCCGCAAGCTCCGCGATGACGGCCGGCTCACCGTCGACGAGCTGGAGACCTACAGCGACTACCTGTTCGGAGCCCTCGACTATCTGGAGGGCGAGGGCGTCTACCACCGCGACATCAAGCCCGACAACATCGCGATCCGGATCCGCCCCAACCGCACCCGGCAGCTGGTGCTGTTCGACTTCTCCCTGGCCGGCGTCTCGGTCAAGGAGATCACCGCGGGCACGCCGCGCTATCTGGACCCGTTCCTGGGCAGCGTCAACCGTCCGGTATACGACAAGCACGCCGAGTGGTATGCCTTGGCGGTCACCCTGCACGAGATGGCCTCCGGCGAGCTGCCGGACTGGGAGGACGGCTCTGTCCTGCCGGAGTTCTCCGACGGACCACCGGTCCTCGCCGCCGAGGCGTTCGACCCGGCAATCCGCGACGGCCTGGTCGACTTCTTCCATCTCGCACTGCACCGCGACAGCCGGAACCGGTTCGCCTCGCTCAAGGACATGCGCGACGCCTGGCAGAAGGTGTTCCGGCGCTCCGATGCCAGCGCACCGGTCGGCACCGACCATCCGGAGCCTCAGGAGGAGCCGGATGCCGAGGGTGCCGAAGCCGCCCGAGATGAGGCCGCTGCCAAGGCGACACGGGCCACCGCGCTGGAGGCGGCCGGGCTGACGCCCCGAGCGGTCTCCGCCGCCCACCGGCTGGATGCCACCACCGTCGGTGACCTGCTCACCGTGGCTAACAAGCTGGCCCACCTGCCCGGCCTCGGCGCGAAGACCCGCCAGGAACTGCAGCGGCGGGTCAAGGAGTGGCGGGCCCGACTCGGCGAGCGGGAAACCCTGCCAACCTCGCCGAACGCCCGCAGGAGCGCCGCCGCGGAGGCGGCCACCGAGACGACCGGCGACTCCGCCGACGCCGAGCTGATCCGGGTCGGTTTGGACGCCATCGCCACGTTGCTGATCCCGGCCAAGAACGGCCGCAACGCCACCGAAGTCGAGGGCACCCGGATCTTGCTACGCCTGCCCGACGACACCGGTGCGCTGCCCGGCCTGACCCCGTGGCCGCAGCAGCCTCAGGTCGCCACCGCCCTGGGCGTCACCCCGGGCCGGGTGGCGCAGATCCTCGGCAAACAGCGCAAACGCTGGAACGACCTGCCGGTGGTGTCGAGCGTGCGCGCCGAGCTGATCGAGCTGCTGCGCGACGGCGGCCGGGTCATGGGTGTCGACGAGCTGGCTACCGCCCTGCTCACCAGCCGCGGGTCGATGCGCACCGGCGACGACCTGCGGCGCACCGTAGCGCTCGCCGCGGTACGCGCTGCCGTCGAGATCGACGCGCTGGCCGACGAGCCGAGGCTACTGTTGCGCCGTCACGGCGATCGGCTGCTGGTGGCGCTGGAGGCGGCTGAGGACGACGCCCCCGACACCCCCGCCGCGCCGGCCCTGCTCGACTACGCCGACGCGCTCGGTAAGGCAGCTGACCGGCTGGCCGGCAACGAGGTGCTGCCCAGTGCCGCCACCGTGTTGCGTACCCTCGGCGCGGTAACCGCGCCGGGCGGAGCCGCCGACGCCATCGACGAACGCCGGCGGGTCGTGCTCGCCGCAGTGGCCTCGGAGAACGCCGCCGCGACCGCCCGCCTGGAGATCTACCCGCGTGACCTCGACCCGGTGCGGGCACTGCGCCTGGCGCAGGCCGGCGTGCTGCCCCCGGCCGGGCCGCCCGGCCAGCCACGCGGCCTCACCCCGGCGCAGATCGCCGACCGGGTCGCGGCCCGCTTCCCGGACCTCGCCCCACTACCCGGCCACCCCCGCCTCGACGGCCTGCTGACCGACGCCGGGTTCGAGCTGATCTGGAACCGGGACCACTACGCGGCGCCGGCGCGGACCGCCGCGTCCTCGTCGATGACCATCGTGCGGCGCCGGTCGTCGGCGTCCACGCCACCCACCCGGTGGACCGCCGACTCCCCGGTTCTCGCCTCGGCGCTGCGCGCCGAAGAACGCCTGACCGGTGCGGCCTCGGCCGGAGGGTTCCGGGCTTTGACGGTACGGCTGTCGCGGTACGCCCTGGCCCGCGAGGAACTCGTCCGCCGCTTCTCGGCCAGGCCGGTCAACGTGGCGTCCCGCTTCCTGACTCACCTGCACGGACTGGTTGATGCTCGCCCGAAACCGACGTGGGAGACCGTGCTCGGCGCCGACATCGCCGAACCCGGTTCCCGCCCGGCGATCAAACTGGGGGAGTACGTCGACGAGGCGTGGTCGCTGGCCGCCCCCGCATTGCTGACCGAACTCGCGTCAGGCAGCGGCCCGATCCTGCTGCACGACGCGGCCGTGCTCGCGCGTTACCGGGCGATGGAGCGGCTCTACGAACTGGCAGACGCAGCGCGCGCCGGGAACGGCGACGTGTGGCTGCTCTGCCCGATGGACGACCCGGACCTGCTGCCCAAGTTGGACGGCACCGTGGTGCGGGTCGGCGACAACGAGTGGATCGCTCTGCCCGACGCCTGGGTGGAGAACACGCACCGCAGCGCTTCCGTCGCGTAATAGGCCATGTAAGTATAGTTATAGTAACTACACTTACATGGAGATGGTTGTGCAGAAGCCGACGGAAATCTTCGACCGGGACGTCGAATGGGACGAACTGGTCCGTTTCGCTCGCCTGCCGCAGGCTGGAGCGACACTGGGTGTGGTTTCTGGTCGTCGGCGTCAGGGCAAGACGTTCCTGCTCGACGCGCTGGTCCGGGCGGGTGGCGGATTCATGTTCACCGCCACCGAGTCGTCCGAGGCCGATGCGCTGCGGCAGTATGGGCAGGCCCTCGGCGACCACCTCGGTGAGGCGACACCGCTGCGGTTCGTCAACTGGGACGAAGCGATCACGCGGACAATGGCGGTGGCCCAGCGCGGACCGATGCCGGTGGTGATCGATGAGTTTCCGTTCCTGGCCCGTGCCAGCCCCGCACTGCCCTCGATCATTCAGCGTGCCCTCGATCCGGCTGGACAGCGCTTGAACACGCAGGTACGGCTGCTGTTGTGTGGTTCGGCGCTGTCATTCATGGGCGGGTTGCTCTCCGGGACGGCGCCGTTGCGGGGACGGGCAGGGTTGGAGTTGGTGGTCCGGACGCTGGACTACCGAGCAGCCGCCCGGTTCTGGGACATCGCCGACCCGCGCACCGCGCTGCTCGTCAACGCGATCGTCGGCGGCACACCCGCCTACCGGCACGAGTTCACTCAGGACGACACACCGGACGGGCCGGACGACTTCGACGACTGGGTCGTCCGTGCCGTGCTGAACCCGGCCCGCCCACTTTTCCGGGAAGCCCGCTATCTGCTCGCCGAGGAACCCGACATCCGCGATCCCGCCATGTACCACTCGGTCCTGGCCGCGATCGCCGACGGACGTACCCGCCGCGGCGAAATCGCCAACTTCCTGGGCCGGCAGCCGTCCGACCTCGCCCATGCATTGGGTGTCCTGGAAGATGCCGGACTGGTGGTGCGCGAGGAGGACGCCTTCAAGAGCAACAGGGGCGTCTACCGGACTGCTGAACCGCTACTGACCTTCTACCACGCCGTCATGCGCCCGGCGTGGGGCGACCTCGAACGTTCCGGTCGCGCCCGGCAGGTCTGGCCTCGCCTGCAGCGCACCTTCCTGAGCAAGGTCGTCGGCCCACACTTCGAAACCATCTGCCGGAACTGGGCCAGGTGGGAAGCCGACCCGGCCATCGTCGGCGGCTACCCGACCAGGGTCGCGGCCGGCATCGTCAACGATCCCGCCGCCCGGACCCAGCACGAGGTGGACGTGGCCGTCTTCGGCCGTGACGACCAGGACCGGGAGGAACTCCTCGCCATCGGCGAGGCCAAGTGGAACGAGACTGTCGGCATCGGCCACCTGCAGCGCCTTGCCCACATCCGCACCCTGCTCACAGGCCGGGCTGACATCCACGCGGATCGGTGCCGGCTGCTGCTGTTCAGCGGCGGCGGCTTCTCCGACGATCTGCGCGCCATGGCTGCCACCGAACTTGGTATCCAACTTGTCGACTTGGGTCAGCTGTACGCCGCGAGTTGATTCCTGCCGCCCGGCATTGCCTGCCACGCCATGGTGGCATCTTCCGCCGATCGGCGGACATCCCGACCAAAAGGTTCCTCTTGGCTGGCCGGTGCGCCCGATAAGGTCATCGGGTGATCGACCGCAAACTGCTCTTGAGTGACCTGCAGAAGCAGGTCAAAACCCTGGAAAAGGACCTGCGGGAGCAGGCCGAGTCGGTCGAGGAGGTGCGCCTGAGGCTGCGCGGCGAGTACGACCGCGCCTTCAAGGTCGGGCGCACTTCCGGCACGTGGGTCGTGTGGCGGGACGAGCGGGTCACGCAGGCCGCGGTGGCGTGGGTGCTCGGCACGGTCTTCGTCCGCTTCTGCGAGGACAACGGGCTGCTACCGGAGCCGTTCCTGGCCGGGCCGGGGGACAGACTGGTGTTGGCCGAGGAGGCGGAGGCGCAGTTCTTCCGCGACCAGCCGGACAAAACGCTGCGCGACTGGCTGCACCAGGGGTTCGAGGCGATCGGCGGCACCCAAGCCGGCAAGTCGCTCTTCGACAAGCGGCACAACCCGCTCTACCAGATCCCCCTGTCGCACGACGCGGCCAAGGAACTGATCGGATTCTGGCGCCGTCGCGGCGAGCAGGGCGGCCTGGTGCACAGCTTCCGCGACGAACTGTGGGACACCCGGTTCCTGGGTGACCTCTATCAAGACCTTTCCGAGTACGCCAAGAAGACCTACGCCCTGCTGCAAACCCCGGAGTTCGTCGAGGAGTTCATCCTCGACCTGACACTGACCCCGGCGATCGACGAGTTCGGCCACGACCAGGTGAAGATGATCGACCCCACCTGCGGCTCGGGCCACTTCGTGCTCGGCGCGTTCGACCGGCTGCTCAAGCAGTGGGAGCGGCACGCCCCCAACCGGGACGCCCACGAGCAAGTCAAGCTGGCGCTCGACGCGGTGCACGGCGTCGACATCAACCCGTTCGCGGTCGCGATCGCCCGGTTCCGGCTGCTGGTGGCGGCGCTGCGTGCCAGTGGTATCACCACCCTGCCCGAGGCGGCCGATTACGTCTTCCCGATGCATCTGGCGGTTGGCGACTCACTGATCAAGCACCGGGCGGGGACGCTCTTCGGCGGAGACCCGATGACCGAGTTCGCCTACGCGACTGAGGATGTCGCCGAGCATTCAGGAATCCTGACTGCCGGGAGCTACCACGTCGTGGTCGGGAACCCGCCCTACATTACGGTCAAGGACAAGGGCCTCAACGAGGCATACCGCGAGATGTACGACGCCTGCTCAGGCAAGTACGCCTTGTCGGTGCCGTTCGCGCAGCGTTTTTTCCAGCTCGCGAAGCCGGGTGACGGAGAAGGTATAGGTGCCGGATACGTCGGACAAATCACCGCCAATTCGTTCATGAAACGCGAATTTGGCAAGAAGATGATCGAGAAGTTGTTTGCGCTCGACGTTAATCTGACGCATATCATCGACACCTCAGGGGCGTACATCCCCGGCCATAGTACTCCAACCATCATCCTTGTCGGCCGGAACACGAACCGAAGCCGAGCAGGCACAATTCGTACCGTGTTGGGTATTCGCGGGGAGTCGGGTGCCCCGCCGAATCCACGCCAGGGTTTGGTATGGCAAGCAATCATCGGCCAGGTTGATCATCCCGGTTCTCAAAGCGCGTGGGTTAGTGCAGCCGATACGCCGCGGATTGATACTGCTTCCTATCCCTGGAGTTTGTCGGGGGGTGGAGCTGGCGATGTCACCAACCTACTCAAGGCCTTCGGTGGATCGCTCTCTGGAGAAGGCGTTGACATCGGAATGACAGCGCTCACCCTTGAGGACGACGTATTTCTGTTGCCGAAGAGCGCTGCTCGGCGGATGCAGTTGATTCCGGATGTTACGCCTTTAACTAGCGGAGAGGAAGTGCGTGATTTCGTTCTGGCGGCACCTTACGTAAGCGTAATGCCATATGAGACTGACGGAACTCAGCGGAATTTGTTACCTGAGACCTTGCGCTACCTCTGGGGTTCTCGAACGAATTTGGCACGGCGTTTGTACTTTGGGAGGACGCCTAGCGAGCGAGGTATCCGTTGGTATGACATCGGCATGTATTTCCCTGGACGGCATCGAAGCCCGCTATCGATAACGTTCGCTTTTGTTGCTACGCATAATCACTTCGTGCTGGACCGAGGTGGAAGAGTCTTTAATCGGACCGCGCCGGTCATCAAGCTCCCAGGAGGGGCGTCGGAGGACGATTATCTGCGGCTGCTAGGGGTGCTCAATAGTTCGATTGCTTGCTTCTGGCTCAAGCAGGTCAGCCACAGTAAGGGTAATGCCACGGCATCGAGTGGGATGCCCGACCAGCCTTGGTCTTGGAACTGGGAGTTCACCGGCACCAAGCTGCGGGAATTCCCGCTTCCTCCGGCGTTCCCATTGGAGTTGAGTGGGGAGATCGACGATCTGGCGCAGCGGCTTGCTGCGGTGAGGCCCGCAGAAATCACGGCTTCCGGCGTGCTCAACCGGGAGCGACTGTATGCCGGCGAGCAAGAATGGCACTCGGTCCGGAGGCGGATGATCGCGTTGCAGGAGGAGCTGGACTGGCAGGTCTACTCGCTTTATGGGCTGCTGGATGAGGAGTTGACAGCCTCGACCGACTCGGTGCCGGAGTTGAGTCTGGGGGAGCGGGCGTTCGAGATTGTGCTTGCCCGCAAAATGCGCGACGAGGGCCTGGCGACGCAGTGGTTCGCGCGGCACGGTTCGACGCCGATTACCGAACTGCCGGAACACTGGACAGCGGAGTACCGGTCGGTCGTGAAGCGGCGGATCGCAGTCATCGAGAGCAACCGGAACGTCGCGCTGATCGAGCGGCCGGAGTGCAAACGCCGCTGGGCGACCGAGGGCTGGGACGCTATGCAGGCCAAGGCGTTGCGGGACTGGCTGCTGGACCGGTGTGAGGCCCGGGAGCTGTGGTTTCACCACGTTGACGGGCTGGAGCAGCCGCACCCGCTGACCATCGCGCAGCTCGCTGACGAGTTACGTCGCGACGAAGACGTACTGTCGGTGGCTGGTCTTTATGCGCCGGGGCAGGATCTCGGCAAGGTGATCGCGGACCTGGTCGCTGACGAGCATGTGCCGCATCTGGCGGCGTTGCGGTACAAGGACTCCGGGCTGGCCAAGCGCGCTGACTGGGAGCACGTGTGGGATCTGCAGCGGCAGGAGGACACGCTGCCGGACGAGGCGACCAAGCGGGAGTTCCGAAAGAAGATCCCGGTGCCGCCGAAGTACGCCTCCGCGGACTTCATCAAGACCAGTTACTGGCGGCATCGGGGCAAGCTAGACGTACCCAAGGAGCGGTTTGTGTCCTATCCGGGGGCCGGGCGTGACGGTGACCCGTCGCTGCTGATCGGTTGGGCCGGCTGGGATCACCGGGAGCAGGCGCAGGCCCTGGCCACCCTGATCGTGGCCCGCGAGCAGGAGGACGGCTGGGCCGCCGACCGGCTCACACCCCTGGTGGCCGGGTTGCGGGAGGTGCTGCCGTGGGTGCGGCAGTGGCACGGCGAGTTCGATCCCACCTGGGGTGAGTCCCCGGCTGACACCTACACCGGTTTCCTGTCCGAGACCGCCGGGCGGCTGCACCTCACCGACGAGGCGCTGACCTCCTGGCGCCCGCCGAAACCTACCCGCGGGCGGCGTGCCCGAGCCTAAGCAGCGTGACCGGCGGGCCGAACGGTGGTCCGGCCCGCCGGTTGGGTCAGGCGGCCGGTGAATCGAGGACGATCAGGATCGCCGCCGCCACCTGTTCGATGTAGTCGATCGCCTGGGTGGCGGTGGCGCCGTCGATCGGGCGTTTGCGGGTGGCGTCGTCCGGGTCCTCGTCGTACTCGTGGGCGATCTTGTGTCGTCGTTGCACGAGCTGGCGCAGTTCCAGCTGGACCTGTTTGCCGGTGAAGGCGACACCGTCGTCGCTCTGCCGGGTCAGGACAAGCGCGACCCGGTTCCAGAAGTCCTTCGTGTCGTGGACGAGCGCGAATCCTTCGCGGATCTTGTCGGGGTTCTGGTAGACGAGGTGGCCTTGTTCGCGGAGCCGCTGGTCGAGGGCGTCGACCAGGGTCTTCTCGCCGGCTTGCACCTGCTCGACCAGGCCGAGCGGCATCTCGAACGCGGAGAAGGCGCGCGGTTTCGGTGTCGCCGGCTGGGCTGCCAGGGCCAGCATCCGGCAGCGGATCTCCTGGCGTACCCAATGGTCGAGAGCCGCGACGCTCTGCACCCAGGCCGCCCGGTAGACGTCGGAGACCTCGAAAGATCCGACCTTGAGCTGATCCAGGTGCTGACCGGCGGTGGCCAGGCTGCGCGCGTAGCTGAGGTTGCGCTGCAGGCCGGTGAACGGCGCGGAGCCGTCGGTCGCGACCGACGGCTCGGGTGGCGACGGCAGTGGCTGGCCGGCGGCGAGCAGCTGTTCGAGCCGGGCGACGCTCTCCGCCTGGGTGATCCGGTAGACGGTGGTCAGCGACGGCAACGCGCGTACCTCGGCTTCCAGGGAGGCGCGTGGTACGTCGGTGCGGGCCCACTGCACGGGGCGGGTGTGCCGGATGCCCGCGGGCAGGTCGGTCCGGTAGCGGTAGTCCCCGGTCAGCCGGCCGACCGCCACGTCGGGGCTGGTGCGCCGGAGGAAGAGCACGATGTCCCCGACGGCCATCTTCGAGCGGAACGCGATCAACTGGATCGTGTAGTTGTCCACGGTGCGCCGGTCGACGTCCGGGTAGGCCGCCTGCACCCGCTCGCGGGTCTCGGCCTGGGTGGTGACCGTTGTCAGGTCGCCGGCCGCGGACCAGCCGAGCGCGATCAGTTCTCGTTCCAGGGCGAGTTCGTCGTAGCTGTCGTCGCGGCCGGCCCGCACGACCCATGCTGTCGTCACTTTGTTGTCCTCCGTGGCCGCGGTGTCAGTCGGTGCTGGTGACGGGGAACTTGGTGACCTCGCCGTGCCACTGCTTCGTCTCCATCGTGGGGAAAGCGGACAGCGGCCGTGCGGTTTCCAGCTCGCGGTCGAACACCGCCCGCCATTCCTCCGGGGTGCCGGTGACCAGGAACGGCCCGATCGGCACCTGCAGCGACTCCTCGATCATCTCGACGGGCATGGACTCGCCGGCAATCGTCACGTCGCTGTCCAGGCCAGCGACCCGGGCAGACTCGATAGCGCTGTCGAGCTCCGCCATGGCGGCCCACCCGGCCCAGGAAATGCCCTCACCGGAGGCGGAGAAGACGATCCGGCCACCGTCGCGCAACGTGCCGTAGAGCGCGAGGTCCAGGGCCAACCCGGCGCTCGGGTCGGCGTTCTCCGCCGGCCCCTCGTCGAGGAAGCTCGGGCGGAAGCGTTCCAGCAGCGCGTTCATCGCCTCGGCCAGCAGCGCGCGGCGAGCGTTGAGGAACCGCGCGTAGTTCTCGGTGTCGTGCAGCGCGTCGTCCAGCGGGATCAGGTGTGCGCGCAGGTCGGCCTCGCTCAGCGAGGCGAAGTATTCCCGAGGGCTGCGCCCGCTGATCCGCTTACTCGCCTGCGTGGAGATGAAGACGAGGTTCGCGAGATCGTTCACCATCGCCTTGTCGAACCGCGTCGAGTCCAGCGTGGTCGGCGGGTGTACGTGGTGGTGTTCGAGCTTGGGCAGCTCGTCGGTTGGCGGCAGCAGTTCGGCGCCCGACCACCAGTCGCGTGCGCCGTTTGCCAGTGACACCAGCAGGCTCAGGAAGAAGTAGGGGCTCTCCTTCGTCCGGCCGCGCAGGGCGCGCTCGGTGACCTCGGCCCGGGAGGTGTCGATGTCGAGACCTTCGAGCAGGGATCGGATCGGGTCGTCCTGGCGGACCGCACGGATGTCCTGGCTCAGCCGGGTATCGGTGGAACCGCTGTAGCGGGTGCGGATGGTGGCCAGCAGCAGCCAGTAGACGACGCCGTTGGAGGTGTCCTGATCCAGGTCGTCGCCGCTGCGCTCGCCGAGCAGGACGACCAGCGGGATCAGCACGATCATCGAGGGCAGCGGGTCCGAGCGGGTCAACCCGAGACGGCTCTGCAACAGCGGGATCAGCCGCCGGAGCCCGCGCTGGACCACCTTCCACCCACGTTCGAGCTCATCGTCGCGGGTCTGGCGGAGTTTGCTGTGCGACCAGACCGAGAGGCCGCGGCCGAGGACGACGCCGGCCAACGCGCGGGACAGGAAGTTGACGTCGATGCCACCGTAGCCCTCGCGGAGCCAGTGCTCGGACTCGCTCTGCAGCTGCGTCAGCACCCCCTTCCAACGGGTCGACAGGGTGGCCATGGCCAGGTCGAGGGTGCCGAGACGGCGGCCGCCGCTGTTCACCCGGACGAAGATCTCGGCGACCTCCTCGTACGGGAAGCCCTTCAGGACCTCCATGACGAAGCGCCGGTCACGCAGGGCCTTGATCTTGCTCAGTCTTTCTTCGATCTCGTGATCGGCGAGCGCCGAGCCGGCGTCGAGCAGGCGCTGCGTCAGGCGCAGCATGCTGGCCTTCGGGTTCAGTACGTCGGACACCTTGACCCACTTGGGGTCGCGTCCGGTGGCGGCGCTCTGGTTCTGGAACTTCTGGCTCTCCACGTTGAAGACGACCTGGGCATCAGGGTGGTCGGTGAACACCCGGTGCAGCGAGGTCAGGCGCTGCTGGCCGTCGAGCAGGAAGAGTGGCGGCTTCGTCGGCTCCGCACTGGCGCCGTTGACGGACATCGCCCGGGTTTCCGGAGCGTCGTCGGTCTCCCAGAACAGCAGCGAGCCGAAGGGGTAGCCGCGATAGATGGAGTCCATCAGCTTGGCGACCTGGGTCGGCTTCCAGACGTACTCCCGCTGGATCTCCGGGAGCAGGATCTCGGCGTCCGAGATCTCGTCGATCAGTTTGCCGATGGATCGCTCGATCCGGTCGACGTGCATGAGGCAGCCTCTTCGTCGCGACGGTCTGGAATGCCAGCTGGGCCGGTGCGGATCTGCAAACGCGAACCGACTGATGTCTACCTGGCCGGTAATATCCTGTCCACCCCGAAATCGGGTTGACCATGCCTCCAACACGTCACCCCGACAGGTATAGGCGATTTGCGGTGGCGGAACGTCGTCCGGTGTGCGCGTCGCGCGCCCGAACCCATCCTGAGCCTTACAGCTCGGTACGGTAAGCGGCATGTCACAGCCCAGCGTCATGCCGCTGCTCCGTGAGGTCATCGAGATTCCGGAGCGCACAAGCACCAGCGACTTCGTGCTCCACCTCGCCGACAGCGTCTCCGACGTCGATGCCACGCTCAAGGAGTACGTGGTTACCGAGCGGCTGCTGGGCAACTTCGACGAGGCACTCGGGCTCATCCGCTCTGCTGTCGAAGGGCACGCCTCCAAGGCTGCCTACCTGCACGGCTCGTTCGGTTCCGGCAAGTCGCACTTCATGGCGGTGCTGCACGCGCTGCTGAGGGGCGAGCAGGCAGCCCGCAGCCGCGACGAGTTCGCTCCGCTGCTGGCGAAGCACAGCATGTGGCTCGACGGGCGGCGGTTCCTGCTGGTGCCGTACCACCTGTTGGATGCCCGTTCCCTGGAGCAGCGGGTTCTCGGCGGTTATGTGGATCGGGTGCGTGCGCTGCACCCGGAGGCGCCAATTCCGGCTGTGCACCGCACCGACGCACTGCTGGAACAGGCCGCCGACCTGCGTGCTCGGATCGGTGACCCGCAGTTCATCGACGGACTGCCGGGGGGTGACGACGAGGACGAGTGGGGCGAGAGCGAGAAATTCTGGACCGGTGAGCGGCTGGACCAGGCGTTCGCCGGGGCGTACTCGGACAGCTTGCGCCGCAAGCTGGTCAACGATCTGTTGACGACCTGGAACAAGGGCTTCTTCAGCAACGCTCGAGAGGACGCCGAGGCGTTCATCTCGTTGGACCGCGGCCTGACCGAGATCAGCCGGCACGCCAAGGAACTCGGGTACGACGGGCTGATCCTGTTCCTGGACGAGCTGATCCTGTGGCTGGCGAACTCGATCGGCGACCAGCAGTTCGTCTCCCGGGAGATCCAGAAGATCACCAACTTCGTCGAGGGTGGCGACACCCGCCGGCCGATCCCGGTGGTCAGCTTCATCGCCCGGCAGCGTGACCTGCGGGAACTCGTCGGTGAGGAGGTCACTGGCGCCAACGAGCTGAGCTATCAGGACACCCTCAACCTGGCGAGTGGCCGCTTCGACACGATCAAGCTGGAAGACCGGAACCTGCCGGAGATCGCCCGCCGGCGCATCCTGAAGCCCCGCGACGACGAGGCCGCCGCCGCGATCTCCCGCGCGTTCGACGCCACCACCAAGGTGCGCCGGGAGGTCTTCGACACTCTGCTCGGCACCGACGCGGCTAGCGGCGCCGACATCGACGCCTTCCGGTCGACGTACCCGTTCAGCCCGGCCTTCCTCTCCACCCTGGTGCATGTCTCCAGTGCGTTGCAGCGGTCCCGTACCGCCCTGAAGCTGATGCGCCAGCTGCTGGTTGACCGCCGCGACACGCTGCGCCTCGGCCAGCTGGTGCCGATCGGTGACCTCTACGACGTGATCAGCAGTGGTGGTGACCAGCCGTTCACCGAGAAGCTCAAGGCCGAGTTCGAGATGGCTCAGAAGCTGTACGCCCTCAAGATGCGCCCGCATCTGCTCGGCCAGTACGGCCTGACCGACGACGACCTGGACGCGGCCCGCCGCGGCGCGGTCCAGCCGCCCGAGGTGACCGGGCGGGTGCGTGCGTTCACCGGCGACGACCGGCTGATCAAGACGCTCCTCCTGGCCTCGCTGGCGCCCAGCGTGCCGGCACTGCGGAACCTCACCGCCCGCCGGCTGTCGGCGCTCAACCACGGCAGCATCACCAGCCCTATCCCCGGTGGCGAGGTTGCGCAGGTGGCCCGGAAGCTGGGCGACTGGGCCGGTGAATTCCCGGAGGTCCGGATCGGCGAGGGAGACGATCCGGTCGTCTCGCTGGAGCTGGTCGGCGTCGACGTGGGCAGTGTGCTGTCCACTGCGAAGCACTACGACAACGACGGTGCCCGCAAGCACATCGTCCAGCGGCTGCTGTGGCAGCAGCTCGGCGTGCCGTGGACCGACTCCTTCTTCGCCGAGGCCGGTCTCACCTGGCGGGGCAGCCGGCGCACCATCGAGCTGGTCTACGGCAACGTGCGTGACCCGAACGACATTCGCGACGAGTCGTTCCACCCGGACAACCCTGACAACTGGCGGATCATCGTCGACTACCCGTTCGACGACGGCAGCCATGGCCCGGCCGATGATCGGCAGCGGGTGCAGGGCCTGCTCAGCCGGATGACCTCCCGCACGGTGTGCTGGATCCCGGCCGCGCTGACCGTGGAGCGCCTCAACGAACTCGGCAAGCTTGTGATCATCGACAAGCTGCTCGAAGGTCAGCGTTTCGACAGCCATGCCGAGCACCTCAACCCCGACGATCGGCGCCGCGCCCACGCCGCCCTCACCAACCAGCGCAGCGCGCTGCTCACCAAGATGCAGAACGTGTTGCGCCAGGCGTACGGCCTGGCGGGTAAGCAACCGGCGGACGTCCGACTCGGGTTCGACGACCATCTGCATTCGCTCACCCGGGTCCTGGAACCGAAGCTCCCGATCGGCGCGGCGTTCGCCGACGCGCTGCGCAGCCTCGGCGACCAGATGCTCACCCAGCAGTACCCGGCCCACCCCGACTTCGACCCCGACCGTAAGGGCGACCTGATCAAGGCGGCCGACGTCAAGATCGTCCTCGACTACGTCCGCCGGGCGGTCGAATCGTCGGAGGGCCGCGCCGAGGTGGACCGCCCGCACCGGCAGGTCATGCGCCGCATCGCCAACCCGCTGGAACTCGGCACCATGCACGAAGCGGCATTCGTCATCGAGGGACGCTGGTCCCAGCACTTCCAGCAGAAGGCCGCCAGCGAGGGCATCCCGGGCGAGATCCGGGTCGGTGACCTGCTGCGTTGGATCGACGACCCGAATCCGCGCGGGCTCGATCCGATCGTGGCCCAGCTCGTCGTGGCGACCTTCGCCGAGCAGGGCGACCGAGCGTTCTTCCTACACGGCGGCGAGGTGACGCCGCCACCCGAGCCAGGACGCATCAGCGCCGACTACACGCTCCGGGAACAGCGGCTACCCAGTCCGGAGGAGTGGGAGCTGGCGCAGAGCCGCGCCGCCGCGATTTTCGGCTTCCGCTCGCTCGCGTTGCGGCGGGGCCGGCTGATGACGATCTTCGGGCGGGACCTCGCCCGGCAGGCCACCCAGCACCGGGCCGCCGCAGCCGATCTCGTCGCGCATCTGGAACAGCACGCGAAGTGGCTTGAGATCGACCTGGACGCCGGCCCCGGACGACTGGCAACCGCACGTGCCGCAGCCGATCTGCTCGCCGCGCTGGAAGAGCGGCTGCCCGCGGTGGAGGTCATCGAACGTCTGGCCCGCGCCGACCTCGGCGGCCCTGCGGACCGCACCGGCCGCAGCGTCAAGAGCGCGGCCCAGGTCGCCGCCGCGTTGTCCAGCGCCCCCTGGGACACCTTCGAGATCATCGCGGGCCTGCCAGATCCGCACGCCAGCGAGGCCACGGTGATCATCTCGGAGATACGCGCCGCTGCGCGAGCCGATGAACTGACCATCCCGCTGGCACCTGTCCTGCAGCGCGCTCGGAGCGCAGCCACCGAACTGTTGCGCCGTGCGACCCGCAAACCGCCGCCGCCGCCGCCGTTGCCGCCTGTCATCCAGCCGCCCAGGCCGGGCGGTGGCGATGGCGCTGCGTCCACCGGGGGTGTCATGGTGTCGGCAGCCGACGTGGATCAAGCGGTGGAGCAGGTGCGTGCGTTCGCCGCCGAGCACAGTGCCGGCACCATCGAGGTGACCTGGAGAATCGTGCCGTGACTCAGGCTTCCGTGCCTGCCCGGGCGCTGCGGATCAGCCCGGTCGCCCTCCGGCAGAAGGTTACGCAGCAGCTTGAGCGGCATCGCAACGGCAGCGCGTACCCGGTGATGCTGCTCAGGGCGGAGCCGGTCTGGCCACACGACCCGATCGTCCTGCTGCCGGACGGGCGTACCGCCCACGTTGTAGCTTGCGAGTCGCCGCTGGCGATCTGGGACCAACTGGTCGCCGACCGGCCCGACGAGGTGCTGGTCCTGCTCACCGACCTCGCCGAGTCTGCCCTCGGTGACGGCGTCCGAAGCCGCGTCTTCCGTCACCGGGTCATCGCTGTGGAACCGTGGGACCTTGTCGTCGACGCGTTCGGCGCCCGGCAACCCGACAGCGCACTGGAACAAGAGGTGTGGGCGGGAGAAGCCCTCGTCGACGCTATGCCGCCCTCCGGCTGGCCGAAACTCGCGACGCCGGTGCTGACCCGCGACGTCGCACTACGGCACCTCGCTGCCGTACGTCTCGGTCTGGACCGGCGTGGCGGCGGCCCCGACGATCTCGACGTCGAGGCGCTGTTGCGGTGGAGTGCCGAACCCGGGGCAGTGGAGGCGTTCGGGCTTCTGCGTGCCGCGGAACGCGACGGCCTCACGAAATGGCTCACCAGCCAGTATGGAAGTCCAGCACGGGCGCTCTTCGCACTCGTCGCCGCCGGACACGGCGATGAAGCCCTGCCCCTCGGCCTCGTCTGTCACGCGGTCTGGCGCACCAGCGATTCCGATGCCATTCGCGCCCGGGGACGCATCGACCAGTACTTCGGCAAGCTCGACGACGACACGACAATCACCGGTTTCGCCGACGCCGTCGTACAGGTGGTCCACGGGATGCTGTCGGAGCCGGAGGGCCGGCGGCATGGGCACGCCGTGCTGGACCGGGCCGAAGAACTCCTCATCCAGTTCGGCGCCGTCTCCAGCGCCGCTGACAGCCCCATCCTGCGTACCGGATTCACCCGGCGGATCGGAGCAGCGGCACACGCGTTGCTGGCAGCGCTGCGCAACCCTGCGGAGCAGGCGCTCGACGCCGCTGTCAGTAGCCTGGCCGAACACGAACTAGCCGCATCGGAATCGGAGCGGGTCCGCCGGATCGAGATGGCGCAGCGACTTGTGCGCTGGCTCAGTGCAGACGTCCAGCCTCCCGCCAGCGTGGCCGACGGCGTGGACCGGCAGATCGCCGACTGGGGCTGGGCGGATGTGGCGATCGATCACGTCTGGGCCGGCGACGACGCACACCCCGAGCTGCAGGCTGCGTTCCGGGCGATCTACGGACGGGCCCAAGAACGGCGGCGGGCCATGGACGAAGCGTTCGCGGGCAGGCTGCAGGCCTGGGCCACCGCGGGTCCCGGCAACGACGGCGGCCTGCTCACGGTCGAGAACCTGCTTCCGCGGGTCGTGGAACCGCTGCTCCGGGCCGATCGCCGGGTCCTGCTCGTGGTGCTCGACGGCATGAGCGCAGCCGTCGCCATCCAACTTGCCGACGAGTTGTCGCAGCACTGGGTCGAGTACGACCCGCTCGCAGGCCCGGAAGCCGGTCGGCGGCGCGGCGTCGTGGCGGCTCTTCCCACGCTGACCGCGGTTTCCCGGACGTCTCTGTTCGCCGGCGCGCTGCGCAGCGGCACTCAGGACAACGAGAAGCGTTTCTTCGCGGGCGGCCGGTGGGGCAAGGACGCCAAGATCTTCCACAAGGGGCCGGCGCGTGGCGGGGCCGGCGAGATGTTCGCCGGTGAGCTGGCCGACGCGGTGGCCGACTCGGGCTCCCTGGTCGCTGTGGTGATCAATACGGTCGACGAGTCGCTCGCCCACGGGCGGGAAGGCAGCGAAGCCGGATGGCAGCTCGGCGACATCGGCTTCCTGCGTAGCCTGCTGGATCTCGCCCGCTCGTCGGGCCGAGCCGTCATCATCACCAGCGACCACGGGCACGTGCTGGAACGCGGGGGCGAGAAGGTACGGGCGGCAGATGTTGCCTCCGCCCGGCATCGGACGGGCGTGGGGCCAGCCGAGCCGGGGGAGGTCGAGTTGTCCGGTCCCAGGGTTGTCGCCCCGGAGAACCGGATCATCGCCCTGTGGGATCCGCTGCTGCGCTACCAGTCCAGCAAGGCCGGCTACCACGGCGGTGCCTCACTGGCCGAGGTCACCATTCCGCTGCTGGCTTTCCTGCTACCTCACGTGACCGACGTACCGGCCGGTTGGTCTGCCGTCGAGGTGCGCAGGCCGCTGTGGTGGCAGCCGCAGTCCGCGCCGACCACAACGGCCGCTGAGGTGCCATCGCCCACTCCCAAGCCACGCCGAAGGCCCGCCGTCGCGGCCGGGGAGACGTTGTTCGATATTCCCCAGCCCCCGGCGGCGCCCACAACGCAGGACGACCGGGCCGACCTCGTCGACGAACTGAAGAAAAGCGAGCTGTTCGCTGCCCAGCATGCGCTGACGCCCCGTCGTCTCGATGTCAAGAAGGTCGAGGCAGCACTGCGTGCGCTCGTGGAGGCCAAGGGCGTGCTTCCGGCTGCCGTCCTCACCGAACGCGCCGGCGAGATCCCTGCCCGGGCGACCGGATTCGTCAGCACGCTGCAGCGCATCTTCAACGTGGACAACTATCCCGTGCTGACCCTTATCGACGACGGGCGCACCGTACGACTGGACATCCGCCTGCTGCGTGAGCAGTTCCGGCTTTCCGGAGAAACGTCGTGAGCAGTGTCAGCCCCCTGCGGCGCCGAGAGGTCATCGATGCGCTGCGGCGTGGCGCCGTACCCTCGGCGGGCCTCGACCTGCTCGCGGTCGGTCTCGACCGGTTCCACCGGGCGATCGACGAAGACCTCGAAGCGGTCGCTGCCGGCGGCTCGGTCTTCAAAGCCGTCCGCGGCGAATACGGCTCCGGCAAGACCTTCTTCGTACGGTGGATCGCCGAACGGGCGAAGCGCGCCAACCTGGCCACGGCCGAGGTGCAGGTCTCCGAGAACGAGACTCCGCTGCACCGGCTGGAGACGGTCTACCGCAGGCTTACCGAGCGGCTCACCACCACGACCTTTCCGCCCAGCGCGCTGCGCCCGGTCGTCGACGGCTGGTTCTACGCGCTCGAGGAGGACGTGCTGGCCGCCGGAAAGGTCGACTCTGACGACGCGGCGGCTCTCGACCGTGCGGTGGGTGTCCTGCTGGATCAGCGACTTGCCGACGTCAGCCGGAGCGCACCAGCCTTTGCCGCCGCCCTACGCGGCTACCGCACTGCCGGCCTGTCCGGCGACGCCGCGACCGCTGATGCTGTGCTGGCCTGGCTGGGCGGCCAACCACACGTGGCGGCAGCCGCGAGACGAGTGGCCGGCGTCAAAGGCAATCTTGATCATTTCGCCGCCCTCAGCTTCCTCCAGGGACTGCTCGCAGTCCTGCGCGACAGCGGTCATCCAGGCCTGCTGCTCGTGCTCGACGAGGTCGAGACGCTGCAACGAGTCCGCTCCGACGCCCGGGACAAGGCCCTCAACGCACTGCGACAACTGATCGACGAGGTGTACTCCGGCCGTTTCCCCGGGCTGTACCTGGTCATTACCGGCACACCCGCCTTCTACGACGGGCAGCAGGGGGTGCAGCGCCTGGCACCATTGGCACAGCGTCTTGCCGTCGATTTCGATACGGACCCACGGTTCGACAACCCTCGCGCCGTGCAGATCCGGCTACCAGGCTTCACCGTCGACTCGCTGGTTGAGCTGGGTGGCCGGGTCCGCGACCTGTACGCCGATGGATCATCCGCCGCCGCGCGGGTCCGCGATCTCGTCGATGACGCATACCTCGGTCAGCTGGCCCGCGCCGTTGCCGGTGGACTGGGTGGCAAGGTCGGTATCGTGCCTCGTCTCTACCTGAAGAAGCTGGTCAGTGACGTTCTGGACCGGGTTGACCAGTTCCCCGACTTCGATCCCCGCCAGCACTACGCGCCCACGATGTCTTCCGCCGAGATGACCGACGTGGAGCGTAACGCCGCCAGCGCTGACGAGATCGCTCTCGACCTGTGACCACCCCCGCCGCTGACCTGTTGCACCCGGTCCTGCTGCACCACATTGTCAATTCCTTGCAGTGGCCCGGCCTGCGGCCGCTGCAGGAGGATGCGGTCGAACCCCTGCTGGCCGGCGAGGACGCTTTACTGCTGGCGCCCACCGCCGGGGGCAAGACCGAAGCAGCGGCGTTTCCGCTGCTGTCCCGGATGACCGCCGAGGGCTGGTCCGGTACGTCGGTGCTCTACCTCTGCCCGCTGAAGGCCCTGCTCAACAACCTCCACCCCCGGTTGGAAAGGTATGCCGACTGGCTCGGCCGGAAGGCCGCCCTCTGGCACGGCGATGTCACCGCTTCCCGACGGCGGGCAATCCTGGCCGCCCGCCCGGACCTGCTGCTGACCACACCGGAATCGCTGGAGTCGATGCTGGTCAGCCAGAACGTCGACCATCGGGCGTTCTTCGCCGGCCTGAGAGCCGTCGTGGTGGACGAGGTCCATGCCTTCGCCGGCGACGACCGGGGCTGGCACCTCTTGGCCGTACTCGAACGGCTCACCCACCTGATCGGCCGACCGGTCCAGCGGGTCGGTCTGTCGGCGACCGTGGGCAATCCGAGCCAGCTCCTGACCTGGTTGCAGGGCTCAGGCGCGGGCACCCGCCCGGCGCGTGTCGTCGCGCCGGATGTGCCTGTCTCCGTACCGGGGAAATCGGCTTCCTCGGTGCCGCCCGGAGAGATCGAGCTCGACTACGTCGGCTCCCTCCAGAACGCTGCCAAGGTCCTCGCTGCTCTCCATGCCGGGGAGAAGCGCCTGGTCTTCTGCGAGTCCCGGCAGGCGGTCGAAGAACTCGGCAGTCTCTTGCGAGGCCGAGGCATCACGACCTTCCTGTCGCACGCATCGCTCTCCGCGGATGAGCGGCGCCGTTCGGAAGAGGCGTTCGCCGAAGCTCGCGACTGCGTGATCGTCTCCACGAGTACCCTGGAACTCGGCATCGATGTCGGCGACCTTGACCGGGTCATTCAGATCGACACGCCCGCGACGGTGGCATCGTTCCTTCAACGGCTCGGTCGTACCGGCCGACGGCCTGGCATCACCCGCAACTGCCTCTTCCTCACCCGAGATGGCGACTCCTTGCTCGAAGCCGCCGCGCTGCTGCTGCTTTGGGGTCGTGGGTGGGTGGAACCCGTGGTCGCGCCGCCCGAGCCTCGGCACATCGCCGCCCAGCAGTTGCTTGCGCTCTGTCTGCAGGAGCACCGCGTGGGCGACCAGACCTGGCCGCAATGGTGGAACGGGCTCGCCCCATTCGACCGGAGCGCCGACCCGATCCTGCGCTACCTGATCGAGCAGGGCTACCTCGACAGCGACAGCGGCATGCTGTTCATCGGGTCCGAGGCCGAACGGCGCTTCGGGCACCGGCACTTCATGGGCATGACCGCCGTATTCACCGGCGCACCCGAATTCACCGTGCTGGTAGGCCGCGACGAACTGGGCCGAGTCGACCCGGCGCTACTCACCGAAGAGGTCAAGGGCGGCGACCGTCGGCTCCTGCTCAACGGACGCAGTTGGCGAGTCACCTACATCGACTGGCGACGCCGGCGCTGCTTCGTCGAACCCGCCGACGGCGGCGGCAAGGCCCGCTGGTCAACGGGAGGCGGTGGTTGGTCCGGGCTCGGCTTCGAGTTGAGCCGCGCCATGCGCGAGGTGCTCCTCGGCGCCGATCCGCCGGTGAACCTCACCCGGCGAGCCATCGACCGTCTCGCTCAAGTGCGTGAGGATGGATCGTCGCTGGTACACCCGGGCGGCAGCGTCATCCTGCGTGACAGCCGCGGCGACGATCTCCGATGGTGGACCTGGGCAGGCTTCCGCGCGAACGCCACACTCGCCGCCACTCTCACCGAGGTCGTCGACCCGATCCAACGCTTCGACGACCGGCACATCCGGCTCCGTGAGAACGTCACCCCCGCCGAGTGGCGGGCTCTCATCGCCGACGCCAGCCAGCGACTCTGCCTCCCCGACGTCAACAAGAAGGCACTTGACGGGCTCAAGTTCAGCCAAGCCTTGCCAGAACGGCTCGCGATGGCAACGTTGGCTGCTCGGCTCGCTGACCTTGACGGCGCGGCTGCCATCCTGCGGCAGCCTGCACGGTTTGTGCAGGTGTAGCCATGGGCTGTTCAATCACCACGGCCCGTGTCCAATATCTGTCAGTTACCGAAGGTAACCTCATCGTTACTTATCGATTACCGTGTCGGTATGGACTCTGCTCCGGTGAGTCGGCTTGCATCAGCCCGGATCCTTCCGCCGGCGCAGATGGACATGCTTCAAACACCGTCGGATGCCGTTCGCCACACGCTGCTGAACGAGGGTGGTTATCTGGCTCGGACTCGTACATGGATGTTCGGCGGCGTCCGGCCGGACGTTGACCACGTCTTTGCCCGGCTCGGCTACCAAACAAAGAAAAATGAAAACGTATATGACCCGGCCGCCAAGGACTTCAGGGAAGAAGCAGTACGAAAGGGGCGGGCCGTCAACCTGGTCGTACGGCTTACTGATCTCGTAGTCGTGTATGAGCGCCAATCGGCAGCGATGTCAGATCATGAGTTCATTCGGGGCCTTCGGCACATGCTAAGAAGCGTCAACTCAACCCAGCAGTGGAACGTGGAGCAGTTGGACAGCAAGGCCTCGTTCGAGGAGTGGGCGCAGCATATAGATGTAGTGCACAGATTTCGTTTCCGCGCCGTGGGAACTAAAATTCCATCTGGCAAGGAGTCACCCATTCTGGCGGCGTTGATCCATCCGCGGTCGGAGCGCCTGACGATCGACTGGCGAGCTACCGAAGGCGTCGACATCAATGACCGTACAGTCCGGGAGCTCGCCCGTATCGCGACCGGGGGCGTGGGTGAAGTGTTTGCAGCTGGTCGGAAGAACGGGCGGGGAGCGGTCGGCGAGCAAAAAGCCTGGGTCAGCTCAGGGTCGGCCGAGAGGGTGGTCAGGGAGGTTCCCGCCGATCCGGCCACTGGGGTGGTCGGCGACCGTGTTCTTCTGGAAATGCTCGCTACCGTGCCGGTGGACATCCCTTGGTGATCCTCATGGGGGCGACCAGTGTGGCCACGTCGGCCGAGTCAACGCCGACAGCGACGGAATTCGTTGCTGCGCTGTGCCTCGGGGATGGCTAGAGTCTGATGTCGATGAGGGCTCTGGAGGAGATGAATCTCAGCCTGGATCCACCGATGAATAGCGTTCGCGTCGGCGTGCCGGAGATAGAAGATGCCCTCTGAGCTGGAAGTATAGGAGTTCTGACGCTTCTATC
>NZ_JBITLX010000021.1:0-164579 GCF_044465625.1 Actinoplanes sp. NPDC049599 | reverse complement strand
CGTACGAATCAAGGAGACACGACGTCAGCGGGCGACCAACACGATTTTCAGCCCGGAACGGGCCACCTCGCCAGAGGCGACAGGGACTAGCCCCGCAAAACAACCGAACCCCGGCAACCCTCGCCCGAGGGCAGCCGGCTCGCGCGCATACGCCGTCGGCCGTGCCCTCGAACCGCAACGCCACGAGATCCAGGCAAGGGCAAGCGAGGTGAGGCCGTGTTGGCCGACGGGTGCGCGAAGTGGCCGCCCCCGAAGGCGAGCGCCGGGGCAAACTTGTGACGCTGAGGCTCCCTCCTCGCCCAAGTGCAACAAGATCCAGCCGGCGCAGCGAAACCGCTGAGCGAGTCGACGTGCCAGGCGGGCAGGGCGACGCGAGCGGCTAGGTCGACGCGGCAAAGCAACGCTGGGCCATGACTGCGGGACGCAAGGCGCAAAGCTGCCAGAGCCGTCGCGACGCACCCGCGACAGCGCAAGGCGGAACGAGTCGTTATGAGTCATGACAAGTCGGGCGGCGCGAGGCGCGGCGCGAGGCGCGGCGCGAGGCAGGGCGGCGCGGGGCGGCGCGAGGCAGGGCGGCGCGGGGCGGCGCGAGGCAGGGCGGCGCGAGGCGGCGCGAGGCGGGACGGGCGGAGAGCGGGGCGGTTTGTGCTGGTGGGCGAGCTGGGGACGGCGAATCCGTGGATGTTGTGGACTAATGGTCAGCTCCGCACCCCAGCGCTACAAGATCGCGCGAGGAACCCCAGCCGGGCAGGCGGGGAAGGGGAAAAGGGTGACCACAACGGGCTTGGGGGCGGGGATGACCCACGCAGGGACCAAGCCTGACCGCCCGGAGTGGGTCATCCCCGCCCCCAAGCCCACCATGCAACCAGCCGGCAGCGGATAGAACATGCAACCACCCTGCGTTCGGCGGGAGCGACGGTCAGCACCATGCAACCAGCTACGACCTCAAGCTTTTGATCTTCAGGTGAGCGCGTCCGCAGCCGCCGGGTCGCTGTCGCGGAGGAACTGGGCGCACCGAGCCGCCTCGTCCGATTCGCCGATCTCCGCCGCCGCCAGCGACAGGCTGTGCAGGCAGCGCAGGAAGCCCTGGTTCGGCACGTGCGACCAGGGCACCGGGCCGTGGCCCTTCCACCCGTTGCGGCGCAGCGCGTCCAGCCCGCGGTGGTAGCCCGTGCGGGCGTACGCATAGGCCGTGACCGGCTGCTTTTCGGCCAGGGCGCTTTCCGCCAGGGCCGCCCAGCCGCCGCTGTAGGCCGGGAAGCGGGCCGCGACCGTCTTGTAGGCGTCGTCCGTGCCGGTCTGGGCCGCGGCTGCCATGGCAGCGTCGGCCTCGGTGTCGGCGGGGAGGCGGGTGGCCGGTGGCTCGGGAAGGAGGTTTTGCATGCGCCTATTCAACCGCGTGATGGTTGGTGAATGTCAGCTGGCCGGGTCCCAGGCGGCGCCGAGCTTGTGGAGCCGGTCGGCGTACTCGATCCGGTCGCGCCACCCCGCCGGCCAGGCTGACATGCCGAGGGCCGCGCCCGCGAAGCCGCCGGCCAGGCACGCGATGGAGTCCGAGTCGCCGGAGGTCGCCGCCGCGCGGCCCAGCACGGTGAGCGGCTCGTCCGGCGAGAGCAGGTAGCAGTACAGGGCCGTGGCCAGGGCTTCCTCGGCGATCCAGCCGGCGCCGGTGAGCAGGCACGGGTCGCCGTCGACGGGGCCGCGGCGCAGGGCGGCGGTGACGCGGTCGAGGGCCGCCGCGGTTTCGTCCCAGCCGTGGGCGATGAAGTCTTCCGGCGTTGTTGCCATCGGGCGCTGCCACAGGTCGCCGAGCCAGTCCTCGTGGTAGGTGCGGCGCTGGTCGGCGCAGTGCTGGCGGAGCCGCGGCAGCAGGTCGGCCGGCGCGAGGCCGTCGCTCAGCCAGCGCACCGCGTACGCGGTCAGTTCGCTCGCCGCCAGCCCCGTCTCGTGCCCGTGGGTGAGGCCCGCCTGCAGTTGCGCCGCTCCGGACCGCTGCTCGTCGGTGAGGCCCGGGAGCAGGCCCACCGGGGTCACCCGCATGTTGGCGCCGCATCCCTTCGAGTGAATCTGCGACGCCCGTTGCCAGGGCCGGCCGTCCGTGAGGTCGGCGCACGCGCGCAGGCAGGTCATGCCCGGGGCGCGGTTGTTGTCGGGGCTGATCGCCCAGTCGAGGAACGCCTGCCGGAGCACCGGTTCGAGGCTCGCCGGGGTCAGTGGGCCCGCCGCCACCAGGGCTTCGCCGACCGCCAGCATCATCTGGGTGTCGTCGGTGACCAGCGCCGGGTCGCCGGTCAGCTCGCGCGGTCCGGCCGGGCCGTACGCGGCGACGATCGTCTCGTAGTCCTGGAATTCCGTGGGCTTGCCGAGCGCGTCCCCGTAGGCCAACCCGAACAGTGATCCCGACGCCTTTTCCACGCTGACTACCCTACGGTGATGCCCGGTGATCCATTGCAGTCCGTGTTCGGCGGCGACGTGCCGTTTGATGCCACCGCGTTCGAGATCGAGTCGCGCGCCGAGTTCGATACGCACCTGACCAAGCGGTCGCTGGCCGGGCTGATCGTGCTCGGGCTGCGGCTCGACGAGCAGCCGCCCGACTTCGCCGGCGTCGACGTGCGCGACACCCTCTTCGTCGGGTGCCGGCTGGCCGGTCCGGAAGTGGAGATCGACCTGATCAGGCGGGGCGCGCACCTGGTGCCGCCGTTCGCGGCCCGGCCCTACCCGACCCACCCGGCGCATCTCTACACGCCCGAGGATCTCGCCGCCGGCTTCGCCCAGGACAACTTCGCCGGCATGTACGACACCTGCGTCTACGACCACTTCCTGACCCACGGCGGCGCGGCGCCCGATCTGCGGGAGGCCATCGCGCAGCGGTTGCACGACGCCGGCATCGACAACGCCCTGGGCAAGGCGCTGGCCGCGTGGGTGCAGGTGCACGGCGCCCGGGGCGCAGTCGGGATCATGGGCGGGCACGCGGAGCCGCGCGGGTCGGCCGCGTACCGGATGGCCGCGACCCTGGCCTGGCGGCTGGCGGACGCGGGCCGGTTGATCGTGACCGGCGGCGGGCCCGGCGTGATGGAGGCGGCCAACCTGGGCGCCTACTTCGCCGACCGGACGGCGGACGAGCTCGCCGCGGCCATCGATCAGCTGGCGGTCGCGCCGGACTTCCGCGACCACGACCCGTTCACAGCCGCGGCCCTGGCGGTACGGGCGGCCTACCCGGCCCCGGAGTCCGCGGCGGGCGACGTGGTGGGCCGGCTCACCCACGGCGGCCTGGCCCTGCCCACCTGGTTGTACGGCCACGAGCCCGCGAACCTCTTCGCCGGCCAGATCGGCAAGTACTTCTCCAACGCGGTCCGCGAGGACTCGATCCTGCGCCTGTCCCGGGGCGGGATCGTCTTCGCGCCGGGCTGGGCGGGCACGGTCCAGGAGGTCTTCCAGGCGGCGACCAAGACCTTCTACCGGACGGACGGCCCGTCGGGCGCGTTCGTCTTCCTGGGGGTGGAGCACTGGTCGGCGCTGCCGGTGGAGGCGCTGTTGCGGCCGCTGCTGGCCCGCTCCCCGCACGGCGACCAGTCGGACCTGCTCGTGGTCACCGACTCACTCGACGAGGCGATGGCCGCCCTCGCCATCGTCTAGGACGAGCTCGTAGGTCTGGCCGACGAGGTCCACGCCGAAGCTGTGGTGTGGTTCCTCACCGGTCAGGACAAAACCGCGGCTGAGGTAGATCGCCCGCGCGGCGGTCAGCGGATCGTTGGTCCACAGCCGTACGGCCGGATAGCCGGCGTCCCGCGCGAACCGCACGCAGGTGTCCACCAGGCGGCCACCCAGCCCGTGCCCGCGCCCGGACGGGTGCACGAGCAGCAGCCGCAGCTGGGCCGTCCCCTCCGGCCCTGCGACGCAGAAGACGCAGCCCACCCGCTGCCCGTCGACCTCGGCCACCCACCCGGCCTCGCGCTCCGCGTCGTGCCCGGAGGCGAAGTCCGCGACGATCCGGGCGACGAGCGCCTCGAAGGTGCCGTCCCAGCCGTACTCCCGGGCGTACACCTCGCCGTGTGCCGCGATGACCCAGCCCAGGTCGCCCGGCTTCGTCAGCTGCCTGATCATCGCCACTCCCGACGGTTGACTGAAACGACTGTTTCAGTCACCATAACCGAGTGTCGGCCCGACGAGCTGAGCTGCTGGAGCGCGCCTACCGGCAGGTGCTGACCCACGGCCTGGCGGACATGTCGCTGCGCCCGCTGGCCACCGCCATCGGGTCCAGCCCCCGCGTGCTCCTGCTGCTGTTCGGCAGCAAGGACGGCCTGGTGCGCGCGCTGCTGGAGCGGGCGCGCACGGACGAGCTGACGATGCTCGCCCGGATCCGCGACACCGACGACCCGGCGGCGGAGGTCTGGCAATGGCTGGCCGCCCCCGAGCACCGCCCGCTCCTCGTGCTGTGGGCGGAGGCCTACGTCCGTTCGCTCGTCGACCCGGACGGGCCATGGGCCGGCTTCGCGCGCTCCACGGTGGACGACTGGCTGGAGATCCTGCCCACGCTCACCCTCGCGGTGCTGCGCGGGGCGTTGCTGGACCTGCTCGCCACCGGCGACGTCGAACGGACGACGGCGGCGGTGGCGAGCCACCTCAGCAGCGGCGACGCTTGAGCGTGCGGGCGCAGTCCTATGACTGCACTGAAGCGCTCCGCGGAGGTCAGGCCACGTGCACGCGGCGCCAGCTGTGCACCGGCAGGTCCATTTCCGGTACGTCGGTCAGCCCGTTCTCGTCCATCGCGTTGAAGACCGCCAGTCGCGCCCCCTCGAACAGGAACTCGACCGCGTGCAGCACCCGGGGCCGCCACTCCTTGACCGTGGTCCGCTCGATGATGTTGACCTCGCGCAGCCGCCGGCCGCGGGCGTTGCGGAGCGCCGCGTGCGGGTCGGCCCGCCAGTCGAGCTGGATACCGGTGGCGTACCACTCGATCGGCGCGCTCATGTCCACCTGGTTCCAGGTGATTGCACACTCATCGAACTTGCGGTGGGTAATTTCCACGTTGGTGCCGCCGAAGCCCAGGACCACCGGGCCGTCGGCGAACCAGCCGCGCTCGGACATGTCCCACATCAGCCAGCCGGCGAGCAGCGGACGGCCGATGAGCCGGGAGAACCGTGCTCTGTGGACGGCGGCCAGGGCCTCGGCGTCGTGATGCCAAACGGGATCATATCCCTCGATGCCGAGCATGATCACCGCCCTCAATTGGACAAGACGACGATCGTACCCACGCCTCTGCGTAGTCCCGCAACACGAGAACGGCCGGCCCCCACGTACGGGGACCGGCCGTCATCGCGAGCTCACTTGACGAGCGTGGTGCCCGTCGAACGCAGGTGCTCACACGCCTCGACGACGCGCTTGGCCAGGCCGTTCTCGGCCAGCTTGCCCCAGGCGCGGGGGTCGTACTGCTTCTTGTTGCCGACCTCGCCGTCGATCTTCAGCACGCCGTCGTAGTTGCGCAGCATGTGGTCCACGACCGGCCGGGTGAAGGCGTACTGGGTGTCGGTGTCGATGTTCATCTTGACCACGCCGAAGTCCAGGGCGCCGTGGATCTCCGACAGCAGCGAGCCGGAGCCGCCGTGGAAGACCAGGTCGAACGGCTTCTCCTTGCCGTACTTGGCGCCGACCGCCTCCTGGATCTCCTTGAGGATCTCCGGGCGCAGCTTGACGTTGCCGGGCTTGTAGACGCCGTGCACGTTGCCGAAGGTCAGGGCCGTCATGTAGCGGCCCTTCTCGCCCAGGCCCAGCGCGGCGGCGGTGGCCAGGCCGTCCTCGACCGTCGAGTACAGCTTGTCGTCGATCGCGGCGGAGACGCCGTCCTCCTCGCCACCGACCACGCCGACCTCGATCTCGAGGATGATGTGCGCGGCGGCGGCCGCGGCGAGCAGCTCCTCGGCGATCTGCAGGTTCTCCTCGACCGGTACGGCCGAGCCGTCCCACATGTGCGACTGGAACAGCGGCGCCCGCCCGTTGGCGACCCGCTCCTTGGAGAGGGCGATCAGCGGGCGCACGTACCCGTCGAGCTTGTTCTTGGGGCAGTGGTCGGTGTGCAGGGCGATGTTGACCGGGTAGTGCTTGGCCACCTCGGTCGCGTACTCGGCGAGGGCGACCGCGCCGGTGACCATGTTCTTGATCGTCGGGCCGGACGCGTACTCGGCGCCGCCGGTGGAGACCTGGATGATGCCGTCGCTGCCCGCCTCCGCGAAGCCCTGCAGGGCGGCGTTGAGCGTCTGCGAGGACGTCACGTTGATCGCGGGGTACGCGAACGCGCCAGCCTTGGCGCGGTCGAGCATCTCGGCGTAGACCTCAGGGGAAGCGATGGGCATCTGGTGCGCTCCTTGATCTCGGTACGGAAGCAGAGGGCAGGACCGCGCTGTCCTCCAGCAGGCAGTATTCCGCAGCAGGGGACGGCTACGGAAATCGCCCCGTTATCAGCGCCTGGTTTGCGCGGCTCACCGGAGGGGGACGCATACCCACAGACCGGAAGGGAGCCGACGATGACGTACCCCGAGCACGAGCTCGACCCCGAGACGCCGGAGGCGGACGCCGCTGAGCAGGCAACCCTCGCCGACCCCAGTTCGGACGAGTCCGAGCCGCCGCGGTCCGGCTCCATCGAGGCGCCGGAGTGGGACAGCTGGGAACAGCGTCGGGTCGTGCAACTCGAAGACGAGGACAGATGACCGCTTCTGGGCTACTTCGTCACGTATAGCGGGTTAGCCCGAGTCCACGTCTGCAGCGTGTCACCGCGGATCGCCGCGTACAACCCCGGGCCCACGCCCGGGTAGATGCGCTCGCGGCCCTCGGGGGTGGCGCGGAAGCTCGGCTCGCTGACGCCCACCACCTCCGCGGACTCCAGCGACGTGATCACGGCGAGCAGGGCGCCCCGGCCGCCGTCGAGTTCGATGCCGTCCCGGCCGGCCTTGAGCAGCGCCTGCATCCTGGCCGGGTCGGCGAGCGTGCCGTCCTCGGTCAGCTTGGCGGCCAGCGCGCCCAGGAAGCGCTGGGTGTTGCGGTCCCGGTCGTAGCTGCCGTTCTTGAGGCCGTAGCGGGACTGGAGCACCGACGCGATCTCGTCCGCGGTGAGGTGCTGGCAGCCCTTCGGGAACTTCCGGCCGGTGGGCGTCACCTTGATCGACTGCGGCAGGCACATCTCGACCCCGCCCACCGCCGCCGTCACCGCGCGCAGGGCCCGCAGGTCCAGCGTCACCCGGGCGTCGAAGTCGACGCCGGTCAGCACGGCGACGGTCCGTTCGGCGAGGGCCGGGCCGCCGTGCAGCAGCGTCTCGGCGAGCTTGGCCTTCGAGCCGTCCGGCAGCGTGACCTCGCCGTCGCGAGGCAGGCTGATCAGGTAGGTCCGGCTCCGGTCGGCCGGCACGTGGATCATCATGACCGTGTCGGCGTGCCGCTGCCGCGGGTCGTCCCAGCGCAGCCTGTTGTCGTTGCCGAGCAGCAGCACGTCGATCGGCCCCGGCGGCGGGAGCGGCTGGGCGGCCAGTGGCTCGACCGTCGGGACCGCCGGCGTGCGGTCGCGCCACTGGTCCACGGCCATCGGCGCGGCGGCGCCGGCCAGCAGCACGACGGCGACGGCACCGGTGAGGCGCCGGGCCAGGCGACGGCGCTTGGCGCGTACCCAGGCCAGGTCGATCCGGGCGCGCACCGGCGCGACCGGCGGGGCCAGCGCCTCGTGCCGGGCGAAGGTGGCCCGCAGCTCGTCCTCGATCCCGCTCATCGGGCCTCCACCAGCTCGGCGCGGAGCGTGCTCAGGGCTCGCGAGATGGACGAGCGGACCGTGCCGACGGCGCAGCCCAGCGCCTCGGCGATGTCGGCGTCCGGCAGATCCTCGTAGAACCGCAGGACCACCGCGGCGCGCTGGCGGCGGGGCAGCTTGGCGAGCATGCTCCAGATCCGGTCCCGTTCGGCTGTCTCGTCGGCGTGGTCGGTGGGCACCGCGCGTACCGGATCCGGCTCGGCCCGCAGCAGCACCCGCCGCAGCCAGGAACCGCGGCGCAGGTCGATGAACTGGTTGGTGAGCATCTTGCGGACGTAACCGTCCGGGGAGTCACTGGCGGCCACCCGCCGCCAGTTGAGCTGGACGCGGACCATCGTCTCCTGCACGAGATCCTGCGCCGTGTGCGGATCGCCGGTCAGCATGACGGCATACCGCAGCAGCGCGCCGAGCCGGCTGTCGGCGAACTCCTCGTAGGTCACGGGCACCTCCGCTCCTACGACGGGTGCGGACCCCCGAATCATTGCGTCACCCGGCAAATCGTTCGCTGACTGTTGTCCCGCGCTGCCATCATCAGCCGGTGCTGCTCACCGTGACGACCACCCACCGGCCGGCGACCGATCTCGGTTACCTGCTGGTCAAGCACCCTGACAAGGTGCACTCCTTCGACGTGCCCACCGGTACGGCCCACGTCCTGTTCCCGGACGCGGCCGATGACCGGTGCACCGTCGCGCTGCTGCTCGACGTCGACCCCCAGCGGCTCGGTGCCGCGCGCGGCGGTCGCCGGCAGCAGTCGGCGCCGGAGTCGTTCGCGCTGGGCCAGTACGTCAACGACCGCCCGTACGCCGCGTCCAGCCTGCTGGCCGGCGCCCTGGCCAAGGTCTTCCGCAGTGCCCTGCGCGGCGCGAGCAAGGACCGCCCGGAGCTGGCGGAACGGGCCATCCCGCTGGAGATCCACGTGCCGGTGCTGCGGTGCCGGGGCAGCGCGGCGGCGCTGTTCGAGCCGCTGGGCTGGACGGTCGTCGCGACGCCGATCCCGCTCGACGACGTCCCCGAGGGGCACCCGCTGGCCGGCGACAGCCCGTACGTCGAGCTGACCCTGACCGGCGCGCTGCGGCTGGCCGACGCGCTGAACCACCTGTACGTGCTGCTGCCGGTCCTGGACGACGCCAAGCACTACTGGGTCGCGCCCGACGAGATCGACAAGCTGCTCCGGGCCGGCGAGGGCTGGCTGGCCACGCACCCGGAGAAGGTGCTGATCACCAGCCGCTACCTGGCGCACCGCCGGTCGCTGGCGGCCAGCGCGCTGGAGCAGCTCGACCGGATCGACCCGGACTCGGTCGACGCCCCGGCCGACACGGCGGCCGACGAGGAGGCCGAGCTGCCGGTGGCCCGCAAGCAGTCGCTGGCCGAGCAGCGGCGCGACGCGGTCCTGGCCGCGCTGAGCGAGTCCGGCGCCACCCGCGTCCTGGACCTGGGCTGCGGCGGCGGCGCGCTGCTCGCCGCCCTGGTCAAGGACCGCACCTACACGACGATCGTGGGCACCGACGTCTCGTCGCGCGCGCTGGACCTCGCACACCGGCGGCTGCGGCTGGACCAGGTGCCCGAGCGCCAGCGCGACCGCGTCACGCTGTGGCAGTCGGCGCTGACCTACCGGGACGACCGGCTGCGCGGCTTCGACGCGGCGGTGCTCATGGAGGTCATCGAGCACGTCGACCCGCCGCGGCTGCCCGCCCTGGAGGCCTCGGTCTTCGGCCACGCCCGCCCGGCGACGGTCATCGTGACCACGCCGAACGCCGAGTACAACGTGCTCTACGAGGGCCTGACCGGGATGCGGCACTCCGACCACCGCTTCGAGTGGACCCGGGCCGAGTTCCAGGCCTGGGCTCTTGCTACTGCGTCCGCGCACGGCTACACGGTCGGCTTCCGCGGAGTGGGCGACCAGGACTCGGACCGCGGCACCCCGACCCAGATGGCGATCTTCACAAATGCACCGAGGGAGGAGAAGTCATGACCGAGATCGACATCCCGGAGCTCGCGCTCGTCGCACTGGTCGGCATCTCCGGCTCCGGCAAGTCGACCTTCGCCCGTGAGCACTTCAAGCCCACCCAGGTGCTCTCCTCCGACTACTTCCGCGGCCTGGTCGCGGACGACGAGAACGACCAGTCAGCCTCCGGCGACGCCTTCGACGTGCTGCACTACGTGGCCGGCAAGCGGCTGGCCGCCGGCCGGCTGACCGTGGTCGACGCCACCAACCTGCAGCCGCACGCCCGGGCCGGGCTGATCAAGGTCGCCCGCGAGCACGACGTGCTGCCGGTGGCGGTGGTGCTGGACGTGCCCGAGGCGCTGGCCTGGGAGCGCACCCAGGGCCGGGCGGACCGCACGTTCGGCCGCCAGGTGCTCAACCGGATGCACCGGGACCTGCGCCGCTCGCTCGGCCAGCTGGCCCGGGAGGGCTTCCGCAAGATCCACGTGCTGCGCGGGGTGGACGAGATCACCGCCGCTTCGGTGCGCTACGAGAAGCTGTTCAACGACAAGCGGGAGGTCACCGGCCCGTTCGACATCATCGGCGACGTGCACGGGTGCCGCGAGGAGCTGGAGACGCTGCTCGCCACGCTGGGCTACACGCTGGTCCGCGACGAGGCCGGGCGTCCCGTCGACGCGGTGCACCCGCAGGGCCGTACCGCGGTGTTCGTGGGTGACCTGGTCGACCGCGGGCCGGACTCCCCCGGGGTGCTGCGCCTGGTCATGGGCATGGTCGCGGCCGGCACGGCGATCTGCGTGCCGGGTAACCACGAGCAGAAGCTGGCCCGCAAGCTCAACGGCCGCAACGTGCAGCTCACCCACGGGCTGCCGGAGACGCTGGAGCAGCTGGCCCGCGAGGACGAGGCGTTCACCGCCGAGGTGCGCACCTTCATCGACGGCCTGGTCAGCCACTACGTGCTGGACGGCGGCAAGCTTGTGGTCGCGCACGCCGGGCTCAAGGAGGCGTACCAGGGCCGGGCGTCCGGCCGGGTGCGCTCCTTCGCGCTCTACGGCGAGACCACCGGCGAGACCGACGAGTACGGCCTGCCGGTCCGCTACCCGTGGGCGCGCGACTACCGCGGCTCGGCGGCGGTCGTCTACGGCCACACCCCGACCCCGGCACCGGAGTGGATCAACAACACGATCTGCCTGGACACCGGCTGCGTCTTCGGCGGCAAGCTGACCGCGCTGCGCTGGCCGACCCGCGAGCTGGTGGCGGTGCCCGCGGCCCGGGAGTACTACGCCCCGGCCCGGCCGCTGGTCCCGGTCGACACCAAGCCCGACGAGGGCCTGGATCTGGCCGACGTGACCGGCCGCCGGCACCTCGACTACGGATACGGCCGCACCACGGTCGCCGCCGAGAACGCCGCCGCGGCGCTGGAGGTCATGAGCCGCTTCGCGCTGGACCCGGCGACGCTGGTCTGGCTGCCGCCGACGATGGCGCCGTGCTCGACCTCGACGCTGGATGGCTACCTGGAGCACCCGGCGACGGCGTTCGCGGACCTGCGGTCGGCGGGGGTCGGCACGGTCGTGTGCGAGGAGAAGCACATGGGCTCGCGGGCCGTGGTCCGCGTCTCACGCTCGGGCGTGGGCGACGCCGTCTGGACCCGCACCGGCCGGCCGTTCTTCGACGCCGAGCGCAACACGGCGCTGCTGGCCGGCGTCCGCGCGGCGGCGGAGCAGATCTTCACCGAGCTCCGCACCGAGTGGCTGCTGCTCGACACCGAGCTGCTGCCCTGGTCCGCCAAGGCCGGCGGCCTGATCCGCGAGCGGTACGCCGGGGTCGGCGCCGCGGGACGGGCGGCGCTGCCGGCTGCCCTGGCGGTGCTGGAGCGGGTCGCGGCGCGCGGTCTTGACGTCGCCGAGCTGCGCGAACGGCTCGAACTGCGGGTGACGGAGATCAACGGCTACTCGGCGGCATACCGGGCCTACGTGCAGCCGACCGACGGGCTGACCGGGGTGACGCTGGCGCCGTTCGCGGTGCTGGCCGGCGCCGGGGTCTCGTACCGGGACAAGGACCACGGCTGGCACCTGGAGCTCGCAGACCGGCTCGTCGCCGCCGACCCGGTGCTGTTCACGCCGACCCGGCGGATGGTGGTCGAGCTGGGTGATCCGGCCGCCGAACGGGCCGCGACCGACTGGTGGCTGGCGCTGACCGCGGCGGGCGGGGAGGGGATGGTGGTGAAGCCGTACGCCGGGCTGGCGATGACCGACACCAAGGGCCGGCTGGTGCAGCCCGGGGTCAAGTGCCGCGGCCGGGAGTACCTGCGGATCATCTACGGCCCGGAGTACACCCGCCCGGAGCAGCTCGACCGGCTCCGCCAGCGGTCGCTGGGCCGCAAGCGCGGTCTCGCCCTGCGCGAACACGGCCTGGGCCTGGCGGCGCTGGACCGGCTCGCCGCGGGCGCCCCGCTCTGGCGGATCCATGAGCTGGTCTTCGCCATCCTCGCGGCGGAGTCGGAGCCGGTGGACCCGCGGCTGTAATCCACAGCATGCATACAGGTACCGCCGGGGCAGCGGCCGGTACCCTGGCTCCTCGTGGACATCCATGCGTTCTCCGAACAGCTCGCCCTGAATCCGATGGACCCGAAGGACCTGCTGCAGACCTTCGGGTTGATCGGCGTCTGGGCGATCCTCTTCGCGGAGACGGGCCTGCTCGTCGGGTTCTTCTTCCCCGGCGACTCGCTGCTGTTCCTGGCCGGGGTGGCCGCGTCGCCGGTCGCCGACTCGATCTTCGGCGACGGCACCCGGATCTCGCTGGCGGGCCTGCTGATCGGCGCGCCGCTGTGCGCCGTCGCGGGCGCCCAGCTGGGCCACCTGCTCGGCGCCAAGTACGGCCGCCGGATGTTCGACCGCCCGGACAGCAAGCTGTTCAAGCGCGAGTACGTCGAGAAGGCGGAGTACTACTTCGAGAAGTTCGGGCCGGCCAAGGCCGTGGTGCTGGCCCGCTTCATCCCGATCGTGCGCACGTTCCTCAACCCGGTGGCGGGCACCCTGGGCATGCCGGCGCGCCAGTTCTTCATCTGGAACGTGGTCGGCGCGATCCTCTGGTGCGACGGCATCATCCTCATCGGCTACCTGCTGGCCCAGCAGATCTACGACGCCATCGGCGACAAGATCGACCGCTACATCCTGCCGGTGGTCGCGCTGATCGTGCTGATCTCGGTGCTCCCGATCATCATCGAGATGCTCCGCGAGCGGCGGGCGAAGAAGAACACCCCGGCCGACCCGGGCCCGGCGACCGCGATCGGCGTGGTGGCGGCGGCGACCGTGGCCGGCATGGCGGAGGCGATCGTCGACCACGACCACGACGACCACCCGCAGGACCAGCCGCGGCCGCCGGCGCACTACGGCGACCACCAGCAGGAGCACTACGGCGACCACCGTGATCACAAGCCACGCCACTCGGCCTGAGCCGGAACGGGCACACGGAACGCCCCGCGCGCCGGCTCGGGAGAGCCGGGGCGCGGGGCGTTCCGCGTCAGACGGAGACCGCTGAGGATCCGACAGTGGCCAGCCGGTCCAGGAACTCCTCCGGGACTTCGCGGAGGTTCTCCAGGCGGCCCAGCGTCAACGCCCGGTAGGTCAGCGTTGCGGCCTCTTCCAGATAACGGGCCCGCTTGTGGGCCAGCTCGACCGAGTCGGCCAGAACCACACAGCCATGCTGGCTCAACACCAGGCAGTCTGTGCCGTCGGCCGCCATCGCCGCCGTCAGCGCCGCCACCTCGGTGCTGCCCGGCAGGCGGAACGGCACGGTGGAGACACGCTTGAGGTAGAAGGCGTGGTCGGTTGTCACGATGCGGATGTGCTCACCGAGCGCATCCAGCAGCAGTGCGATTTGCGGGTGCAGGTGGACCACCGCGTTCACGTCCGGGCGGGCGCGGTACAACGCCAGGTGGAGGGCGATTTCACTGGTCGGGGTCAGACGTGGGGCCGGCAGCGTGCCGACGGACGCGGGCGCGCCGTCGGAGATGCGTACCGACGCGAAGCTGGTCCTGCTGAGTCTGTCCAGCCAGGCACCGCTCGCGGTGACCCAGCAGGCGTCCTCGTCGGGGATCCGGGCGGACAGATTGCCGCCGGAGCCACAGACCAGTCCGGCCTGGACCACGTCATAGCCCACGTGCGCGAGCTGGTCGCGCAGATCGCCGGGCACGTAGTTCAACCCGTCAACTCCTCGGGTCCGGGGGGTGGATCCTGATGGAGGTGTCCCGCCTGGCGTCACGCCCCATGAACGGTGACGCCAGGCTTTGCCGGGTGTGCTCAGCGGGCCTTTTTGGTGGCCCGCTTACGCGGCGGGGTCAGCAGGTCCGCAATGGTCGCGATCGCGCTGGGAACCAGCCGGTAGTACGCCCACACGCCGCGCTTCTCGCGCTCGAGCAGGCCGGCCTCCGTCAGGATCCGCAGGTGGTGACTCACCGTCGGCTGCGACAACCCCAGCGGGGCCGTCAGGTCGCAGACGCAGGCTTCACCGTCCGTAGCGGACTGGATGAGGCTGAGCAGCCGCAGCCGAGCCGGGTCGGCGAGTGCCTTGAGCACTCCCGCCAGTCGCTCCGCATCGGCACGTTCAATTGGCTCGCCGGCAAGCGGCGAGATCTGAGGCATTGTCATTTCCGCCAACGCAGTTCCCACGATCTCCATCCTTCCACCAACTGCATCGATTCTCCTGCATGTGCGCAGGAACGAACCGGCTAACTTTCAGGCCGTAAGGCCGAGCTCGGTCGAACGGTAGGCCGATCGGTACGTCTGTCCGGCACCCCGCACGGGCAGCGTCCGCACTCCGATCGACCATTCCGCGACACCGACTTCGGTCTCTGCCTCCTGCAACGCCTCAGCCGCCGTCTGGTCGCTGGTCAAACCCGTCGAGCTCTCGATCCCCGCCCCCGGAGTGAGCCGCCCCACATTGTCGATTCGCGATCCGTTCGATGGCTGCCCGACGCCCGCCCGGTCGTCGGAAACTGCCTTGTCCTGCACCGTCACACGGCGTGGGTCGCGATCACAGTCACCTTCACGACCCGATGAAAGCACGACACAACGCTCCGCGATGGGCAATTCAGTGATGAATTTACGCAGGTCGTGATGGGCTTCCATCACATCGAGCGTACTGGCTGCCCCAAAACTGGAACGTTCTGCCCCGCCGGGGCGGAAAGGAACTATTGACCCACGGCAAAGCCCGGGCCGGACAGTAAATATTGTTAACCGAAGGGTCTCGGCCACCCCGCTACGGACAGGCATAGATGCAGCTCAAAGCACCTTTCCGCCACACCCCGCCCGGGGCGGCACGCAACGACGGTCATCGAACGAGTACACACCGACACCGTTGTCAGGTCTCCACGATTGCCCGTCCAGCGAAAAACCACCACCGAGCGGCACCGCGGAAGCGACCGGACAGCGAAATCCGGCACATCCTCGTGCCCTCAACGGTACCCGTTCGGGTGACGCACGTCCGTCGATGCCGTGTCCCGCCTCAGCTGGACGGACGTGACCAGTACTCATCATCGGGGCCCGGCTGCGGCGGCCCGGCCGGCGCGACGCCCGGCGGAGTCACCGGCGGCGGCGCGGCGGCGGGGTACGGCGACCCATAACCCCCCATTGGTGGCGCCGAGTAACCACCCGTTGGTGGCGGCCCGTAACCGACCGGCGGAGCCGGGTACCCGCCCGGGGCGCCGTAGCCGGGTGCGGCGAACGGGTCCGGCGGCAGCGGCTTGGGCGCGCGGCCGAAGAAGGTGCCCGGGCTGGCCAGCAGCAGCACGCCCACGATGACGTATCCGAGCATCTGAGCGATCGCCAGGCCGATGTTCAGCGGGATCCACGCCCGGGGGTAGGCATCCGAGAGCGCGGCCGCCAGCGAGCCCTGGACCGGGTCGCCGGCGCGCTCCACGGCCACCGTGGCCGTCGTGGCGCAGCCACCCAGCAGGCCCAGCCCGGCGACGACCCAGGTGGCGATCCGGGCGGCGTTGCTGCCGCGGCGCAGGCCCAGCGCCAGCACGACGTAGAGGGCGAAAAGGATCACCGCGAGCACCGCGCCGAGGGCGGCGCCGATCCAGACCACGGTGACGAACCCGTCGACGTCCGCGCCGCTCGCGGCGCCACCGGCAGCGGCCCGGAACCGGTCGACCGTGCCGGGGGCGATCACCAGCGTGGCGACCGCGTACCCGAGGCCGACCACCGCCATCATGATGAGCAGGACTGACGCCGACGCGACGGACCCCGGACGGCGGGGTGCGTCGGTGGGGGCCGGTGCGGCTGCCGGCGGCTGCATAACGTACGACATGGACGTCTCCCGGGTGATCCGTTGCGGACGAACCTACCTGGACGTGCGACGCGCCGCCGGGGATACCCGGCGGCGCGCGACAACAGTGAGGTCAGGCGGGATCGGTCGGTGACCGCCCCGGTTTGTCCTCGGGCCCGGGCGGGGGCGGCGGCGCGCTCCACGGATCGGTGGGCGGCACGCTGCCGGTGTGCGGGTCCGCGCCACCGGGCTGGCCGGGCGCGGGACCCGGGCCGGCGGGCGGCGCGCTCTGCGGATACGGCGGCTGACCACCGGCGCCGGGCTGACCCGGATAGGTCGGGTACGGCGACTGGCTCGGGTACCCCGGGTACGGCGGCGCCTGACCCGGATACCCCGGGTACGGGTTCAGCGGGTCCCAGGCGACCTGCGGCTTGCGGAAGTACGCGTTCGCCGCCGGCAGCGCCAGCAGGATCACCGCACCCAGCAGCGCCAGCACGATCAGCACGGTCAGCGTGGTGGAGATCGGCGTGAACCAGCCGGGCAGCTCGTCGGAGAGCCGCGCCTCGACCTCGCTGGCGCTGGGCCCGGAGGTGGAGCCGGCGTCCAGGTTCATCCCGCTGGTGGCCGCGTTGCCGAGCAGGCCGAAGCCGTTGCAGCAGAGGAAGATCCCGCCGAGCACCCAGGTGGTGATCCGGGCGCCCTGCCGGCCGCGGTTGTTGTAGATCGCCAGGATCGCCAGGCCGGCGGCGAACAGGATGTTGATCACCACGCCGACCACGCTGACCGCCACGATGATGCTCTCCATGCCGGAGTTCGCGGTGTCGTCGTACAGGTCGGCGTAGACGTCGCGAATCGTGCTGACGGTGGTCAGCGAGAGCACCGCGGAGACGATCGAGGCCGCCGCGCTGAAGTAGAGCAGGTATGACGAGACGGTGACGACCGTCGGACGTGCGGGCGCTGCGGGCATTCCGGCGTTCATCGGATCAGACACGGCGCTCCCTCCTAGATCCACCACGGTATCGGGCGGCTGCCAGATCCGTCGACCGGGCGGCATCCGGGCGGCAGGTGTGGCAGCATCGCCCGATGTAGGAGGAAATCGCCTGAATTAGGTCGCTCATTCAGGGGGCGACAGACCGAGATCGCGACCCATACACTTCCACCTCGTGGCGCGCCGCAGGCATCAGAGTCCTCCGGTGACGCCCCCTGCCCGGCCGAGTCGCCGCCCCCGCCAGTTGAACGCCGGGGCCGAGGCAGACCGGATCCGGGCGCCTTCCCGATTGCGCCGGCCGCGTGACCATGCCGCGGCCGCCCCAGACTCGACAAGGACCGGTGAGTCCCATGCCCCACGCAGACACCCTGACCGTCGTGCACCATGACGACACGAGAACCAGCTACACCGACGTCCGGTACCAGTTGCACCGCGACGGCATCAGGATCTGGTCGTCCGAGGGCGAGCACGCCATCACGGACATTCTGATGACCCACGCCTACCGGCAGCGGGAGGCGCGGGCGAGCTGACAGACGAAGGAGGGGCACCCGTCGGGTGCCCCTCCTTTTTCATGCCCGTCGCACCGACAAGCCGTCCTTGGCCTCGTTCAGATCCACCCGGACCGTGTCACCGTCGACGATCTCGCCCGCGAGCAGCGCCCGGGCCAGCGAGTCGCCGATCGACGACTGCACCAGCCGGCGCAGCGGCCGGGCACCGTAGATCGGGTCGTAGCCCCGCTCGCCGAGCCACAGCACCGCGGCCTCGCCCACCTCCAGCGCGAGCCGGCGGTCGGCGAGCCGGTGCCGCAGCCGGCCCAGCTGGATGTCCACGATGGCCGCCAGGTCCTGCGCGGTCAGCGCCTGGAACACCACGATGTCGTCGAGGCGGTTGAGGAACTCCGGCTTGAAGTGCGCCCGTACGGTCGCCATGACCTCCTCACGCCGCTCCTCCTCACCCATGGTGAAGTCGGAGATGATCGACGAGCCGAGATTCGAGGTGAGCACCAGGATCGCGTTGCGGAAGTCGACCGTACGGCCCTGTCCGTCGGTGAGCCGGCCGTCGTCCAGCACCTGGAGCAGCACGTCGAAGACGTCCGGGTGCGCCTTCTCCACCTCGTCCAGCAACACCACCGAGTACGGCCGCCGCCGCACCGCCTCGGTGAGCTGGCCACCCTCCTCGTAGCCGACGTATCCGGGCGGGGCGCCCAGCAGCCGGGCGACCGAGTGCTTCTCGCCGTACTCGCTCATGTCGATGCGGACCATCGCCCGCTCGTCGTCGAAGAGGAAGCCGGCCAGCGCCTTGGCCAGCTCGGTCTTGCCGACGCCGGTGGGGCCGAGGAACAGGAAGCTGCCGGTGGGGCGATCCGGGTCGGCCACTCCGGCGCGGGCCCGGCGTACCGCTCCGGAGACGGCCGCCACGGCCTCGGTCTGGCCGACGACCTTGGCCTGCAGGGACTCCTCCATGCGCAGCAGCTTGGCGGTCTCGCCCTCCAGCATCCGGCCGGCCGGGATGCCGGTCCAGGCCGCGATGACCTCGGCGATGTCGTCGGCGCCGACCTCCTCCTTGACCATCGGCGGCTCGGTCTTCTCCTCCTCCGCCGCGGACGCGCTCTCGATCTCGGCGGTCAGCGCGGGGATCTCCTGGTACTGCAGGCGGGAAGCCTTCTCCCACTCCGCGTCGCGCTGTGCCCGCTCGAGCTCCGCCTGGGCCTCGTCGAGCTTCTTCTTGAGCTCACCGACCCGGTTCAGCCCGGTGCGCTCGCGCTCCCAGCGCGCGTTGAGCGCGGTCAGCTCCTCCTCGCGGTCGGCGAGGTCACGCTCGAGGCGTTCCAGGCGGGCGATCGACGCGGGGTCGGTCTCCTTCTCCAGCGCCAGCTTCTCCACCCGCATCCGGTCGACCTGGCGCTGCAGCTGGTCCAGCTCCACCGGGCGGGAGTCGATCTCCATGCGCAGCCGGGAGGCGGCCTCGTCGATCAGGTCGATGGCCTTGTCCGGCAGGAACCGGTCGCTGATGTAGCGGTCGGACAGCGCCGCCGCCGCGACCAGCGCACCGTCGGTGATCTGCACCCGGTGGTGGGCCTCGTAGCGGCCCTTGAGCCCGCGCAGGATGCCGATGGTGTCCTCGACCGTGGGCTCGCCCACCACGACCGGCTGGAAGCGCCGCTCCAGCGCGGGGTCCTTCTCGATGTGCTCGCGGTATTCGTCAAGGGTGGTCGCGCCGACCATCCGCAGCTCGCCACGGGCCAGCATCGGCTTGAGCATGTTGCCGGCGTCCATCGAGCCCTCGCCCTTGCCGGCGCCGACGACCGTGTGCAGCTCGTCGAGGAAGGTCACGACCTGGCCGTTGGAGTTGCGGATCTCCTCGAGCACGCTCTTGAGGCGCTCCTCGAACTGGCCGCGGTACTGCGCGCCGGCGACCATCGCGCCGAGGTCCAGCGAGACCAGCTTCTTGTCGCGCAGCGTCTCGGGCACGTCGCCGGCCACGATGCGCTGGGCCAGGCCCTCGACGATCGCGGTCTTGCCGACGCCGGGCTCACCGATCAGCACCGGGTTGTTCTTGGTGCGCCGGGACAGCACCTGGACCACCCGGCGGATCTCGGCGTCCCGGCCGATCACCGGGTCGATCTTGCCGTCGCGGGCCAGCGCGGTCAGGTCCACGCTGTACTTCTCCAGCGCCTTGTAGGTCTGCTCGGGCTCGGCGGTGGTGACCCGCCGGTCCCCGCCGCGCACCGACGGGAACGCCGCGACCAGGGTCTCCTCGGTGGCGCCCACGTCGCGCAGGACCTTGCCGACCGCGCCGCCCACCCGGGCCAGCCCGGCCAGCAGGTGCTCGGTGGAGACGTACTCGTCGCCGAGCGGCTTGGCGATCAGCTCGGCCTCGCCGATCGCGTTGACGAACTCGCGCGACAGGCTCGGCTCGGCGGTGCTGGAGCCGCGGGCGGACGGCTGCTGCTCGACCGCGCGGACCGCCGCGCGCCGGACGTCGGCCGGGTTGGCGCCGACCGCGCGCAGCAGCGCCGACGCGGTGGAGCCGCCGGTGTCGAGCAGCGATAGCAGGAGGTGCCACGGCTCGACGGTGGCGTGGCCACGCTGATTCGCGTCGGCGACCGCACCGGTGATGACATCGCGGCTCTTGGTGGTCAGGCGTTCGGCGTTCATGAGCTCCCCTGGATCGGATCTTCCCAGTACTGCAAGCAATCCGAGACTTGAGCCTATTCCACTCAACTCTAGGTCGGCCAGTAACCCGCGACACTTCCTCTGCCCAACCCAGTTGACGTAACGGGCGTCACCCTGGGCAACTCCCTACGGTGCCGTAGCGTGGCCGTAATGGCCCCGGAAACATCGTCGCAGGCCGGGGCACGTCTCGGGCGCGCCCTGCTGCCCCTCGGATTTCTCTTCCTGGCCGTGGGCATCTCCACCGCCCTGTTCAACCCGTTCCTGTCGCTGTTCCTCAGCACGGAAGTGAACGCCGGCCCGCTCAAGATCACGTTCTTCCTGGTCGTGGCGCCGCTCGCCGGCGTGCTGAGCTCCCTGCTCATCGGGCGGCTCTCCGACCGGCTGCCGATCCGGCGCCGGCTGCTGATCGGCGGCGCGGTGGCCGGCCTGCTCGGCACCGGCCTGACCGCGGTGGTCCGCGACTACTGGGTGCTGCTCGCGCTCGCGATCACCGCGTTCGCGCTCGCCGGGTCGCTCTTCCCGCAATCCTTCGCGTACGCCCGGCAGGTCCTCGAACGCGACGACCCGGCACGCGCCGCGCTGGGCATCAGCGGCCTGCGCACGGTCTTCTCGCTGGCCTGGGTCGCGGGCCCGGCGCTGGCCGCGTTCCTGCTGGACAACGGCAGTTTCGTCTGGGTCTACGGCACCGCCGCGCTGATGTACGCCCTGGCCGCCGCGGTGGCGATCTTCTGGCTCGACGAGGTCCCCGCGCCCGCACCGCGCGCCCCGGACGCCCCGATCGACGACCGGCCGGACGCCCCGCGCTGGACCCTGTGGCTCACCGCGGTCGCGTTCACCCTGCTCCACACGCCGCTGACCCTGGCGGTGCAGGCCCTGCCGCTGTTCATCAGCGCCGACCTGGGCGGCGACGTGGGCGACGCCGGCCTGCTGCTCGGGATCTGCGCCGCCCTGGAGATCCCGCTGATGCTGGGCCTGGGCGTGCTGGCCGCCCGGGTGGGGCTGCGGGCGCTGCTCTTCCTCGGCGCGGCCTGCGGGGTCGTCTATTACGGCACGGTCGCCGTGGCCACCGAGTTCTGGTTGCTGGTCGGCGGGCAGGTGTTCAACGCGCTGTTCATCGCCGCGATCTCCGGGCTCGGCATCTCGTACATGCAGAACATGCTGCCCCGGCATCCCGGGCGGGCGACGACGCTGTTCACCAACGCGTTCCCGCTGGGCGCGATGCTGGCCGGGCCGCTCTTCGGGCTCTCCCAGGCCATCGACTACCGGCTCGCGTACTGGCTGTGCACCGGGCTGTGCGCGGCCGGGCTGCTGCTGCTGATCGTGGTGCGTAACGAGCGGATCGCTCAACCGGCCTGACTGATCCGTTACCGTTGTCGACGTGCGCGTACGGGTAGAGCAGACTCCGCTTCCTGGCATCGGTGTCCGGCACGATCTGGTCACCTCCTCCGGCCGTACGGTCGGTGTGGTCTCGCACCGCAACGGCCGCCGCGACCTGGTGCTCTACGACGTCGACGACCCCGACGCGTGCCTGGCCTCGATCCCGCTCACCGACGACGAGGCCGAGGCGCTCGCCGACGTGCTCGGCGCGTCGCTGATGCTGGGCCAGCTCGCCGGCCTGCGGCAGCAGGCGGCCGGGCTGCTCACCGAGCAGATCGCGCTGCCGGCCGGCTCGCCCTTCGTCGGCCGCAAGCTCGGTGACACCCGGACCCGCACCCGCACCGGCGCGTCGATCGTGGCCGTCCTGCGCGACCGCGAGGTGATCGCCTCCCCCGGGCCGTCCTTCGCCTTCGAGGCGAACGACGTCGTCGTGGCCGTCGGCACCCGCGAAGGTCTGGACGGCGTCACCGCCATCCTGGCCGGCGACACCGGCGACTGAGGCTGAGCTGACCCGCGGCGGAAAACCCAAAGAAAGCGGAGGGTTGTGCACAGCACGACGATCCTGCTCATCGAGGTCGGCGCGCTTCTCTTCGCGCTCGGCATGCTCGGCCGCATCGGCCGGCGCTTCGGCCTCTCGCCCATCCCGCTCTACCTGCTCGCCGGGCTCGCCTTCGGCCACGGCGGGCTGATCCCGCTCTCGGCCAGCGAGGAGTTCATCAAGGTCGGCGCCGAGATCGGCGTCATCCTGCTGCTGGTCATGCTGGGCCTGGAGTATTCGGCCAGCGAGCTGGTCGGCAACCTGCGCTCGGCCGCGCCCGCCGGCGTGCTGGACGCCCTGTTCAACGCCCTGCCCGGAGCCGGGTTCGCCGTCCTGCTCGGCTGGGGCTGGGAGGCCGCGCTGGTGCTGGCCGGCATCACCTGGGTGTCATCGTCCGGCGTGATCGCCAAGGTGCTCGGCGACCTGGGCCGGATCGGTAACCGGGAGACCCCGGTGATCCTCTCCGTGCTGGTCATCGAGGACCTGGCGATGGCGTTCTACCTGCCGCTGGTCACCGCCGTGCTGGCCGGGGTCGGCCTGGTCGGCGGGGCGAAGGCGCTGTCCGTCGCGGTGCTCACGGTGGTCGCGGTGCTGGTCGTGGCGATCCGGTACGGCCACGCCATCTCCAGCTTCATCTCGGTCAAGGACGCCGAGGCGCTGCTGCTCAGCGTGCTGGGCCTGACGCTGTTCGTGGCCGGGGTCGCGGCCGAGCTGAAGGTGTCCGCTGCTGTGGGAGCGTTCCTGGTGGGAATCGCGCTCTCCGGCCCGGTGGCCCACCACGCGACGCAGATCCTGTCGCCGTTGCGGGACCTGTTCGCCGCGGTGTTCTTCGTCTTCTTCGGGCTCTCCACCGACCCGGCCGCGATGCCACCGGTGCTGCTCCCGGCGCTGGGGCTGGCCGCGCTGACCATGCTGACCAAGGTGCTGACCGGGGTGTTCGCCGCCCGCCGGGTGGGTGTCGCGCTGCCCGGTCAGGTCCGGGCCGGGCTGGCGCTGATGCCGCGCGGCGAGTTCTCCATCGTCATCGCCGGGCTGGCCGTGGCCTCCGGCGTCGAGCCCGAGCTGGCCCCGCTGGCAACCGCGTACGTGCTCATCACGGTGGTGACCGGGCCGATGCTGGCGCGATTGTCGGACTACGCCTGGTTCAAGGCAATGATCCGTAAAAGGGCAACTGTGCGCCGTCCGGTGGGACCCGTTCCCGCTGCTGAATGACCCTTTCCGCAGCCGGCGAGCACAAAGCTACTGACCAGTATCCGAAAGTGATCTCTTACGACTTCCGTAGAACGCTCACCTCGCGCTAACGTGTCGCCGCGACAACAACGTGTTATCGGGTGACCAGCGACTCGCCGGATGCAGGGGATGCCCTTCCCAGCGGGTCAGCAAGGCCCTCTGCCGGGGAGGACGGCGGCATGAGTGAGCTAAACGAGGCGGCGTTGTGACCGTGCGTGAGTCGGCATTCTTCGGGTTCGTCAACCCGGTCGATCCGCGACCGGAGGAACTACAGGCCTGGGCCTACCACCCCGAGGCGGTACCGCTGGACGCGATGCCGTCCGACTGGGACCTGCTCATCAGCGGCGACGTGCTGGCGCCGACCCTGTTCGAGCTGGCGATGGACCGGCAGTGCCCGGCCCGCCGGTTCGCCCTGCACTGCATGTACATCTACGCGGCCGACGGCGTGCGCCCCAACGCCACGTCGCAGCGCAAGCGCCGGCTGAAGAAGTACGTGGAGCGCGCGGAAGAGGTCGGCGACGAGCCGATGGCGATGTGGGCGCACAACTGCCGCACGCTGATGACCCGGCCCGAGCTCTTCGACTACGAGGACTGGATCGAGGGCGGCCTGGTCCGCCACCCGCGCCGGCTGGCGGCGTTCGGCCGCCGCTGACCCGCTACCGCTCGCCCGAGCGGCGGGGCCGCCAGACCACCAGCGCGGTGGACGGGCGTTCCTGCCGCACCAGGTCGCGCCCCGGGTACGGCCCGACCGCCTCCAGCTGAGCGATCCGCCGGTACGCGTCGCCGAGCTGCTGTTCCAGCTCGGCGACCCGTTCCTGCAGTTCACTGGCGAGCTGCTCGAGGCCGATGATCCGCTTGATGCCGGCCAGGTTGACGCCTTCCTCCTGGCTCAGCTTCTGCACCTCGCGCAGCAGGGCCACGTCCCGTTCGCTGTAGCGGCGCCCGCCGCCACCGGCCCGGCCGGGCTGCACCAGGCCGAGCCGGTCGTACTGGCGCAGGGTCTGCGGGTGCATCCCGGCCAGCCGCGCGGCGACCGAGATGATCAGGACCTTCGCATCGGAGGCCTGCTCCACCGAGATGCTGATCTCTTCATACATGTGCCACCTCCTGACAAAGGTCCCGATCTAGCCGCGGCGCAGCCGGGCCTCGATGCGCTCCCGCTCGGCGTTCGGCGTGAGCTTGGCGAACTGTTCCAGCGCGTCGCGGGCCTCGGTGGTGACCGCGGCCGGGGACGGCACCTGCACCTCGACGGTGACCAGCAGATCGCCGGCGTGCCCGTCGCGTCGTTGCACACCCTTGCCGCGCGCCCGCAACGTGCGGCCGCTCGGCGTGCCGGCCGGCACCCGCAGCGTCACGGGACTGTCCAGCGTGGGCACGCGCAGGTCGGTGCCGAGCACCGCCTCCGCGAACGTGATCGGCACGGTCAGCGTGATGTCGTCGCCGGTGCGCCCGAATATCTCGTCCGGCCGGACCTTGACCTGCACGTACAGGTCTCCGGCCGGGCCGCCCTTGTCGCCCGGCTCGCCCCGGCCTGAGAGCCGGATCCGCTGGCCGTCGCCGACGCCGGCGGGGAAGCGGACGTTGATCGTGCGGTTCTTGGTGACCCCGCCCGTGCCCCGGCACTCCGGGCACTTCTCGTCGACGATGCTGCCCGCGCCCTGGCACTCGCGGCACGGCTCGGAGAAGCTGAACGACCCCTGGTTGCGGGAGATCAGCCCGGAGCCGTGGCACTGCGGACAGGTCCGCGGCACGGTGCCGGGTTTCGCCCCGTTGCCGTGGCAGCTGTCGCAGACGCCCGGCGAACGCAACGTCAGCGGCAGGGTCGTGCCCTTGACCGCGTGCGCGAAGTCGAGCGTGACCTCGGCCTCGACGTCGCGGCCGCGCTGCGGTCCCCGGCGTGCTCCGGCCCCCGCCCCACCGGCGCCACCGCCGGAGAAGATGGAGCTGAAGATGTCCGAGAAGCCCGCGCCGCCGAACCGGCGGTCACCGGCCCCGCCGGCCTGACCGGCCCCGCTGAACCCGCCGCCGAACAGGTCGGACGGGTCGAACTGGGAGCCGCCCGCGCGGGCGCCCCGGCGGAACGCGCCCGAGCCGAACAGGGAGCGCATCTCGTCGTACTCTTTGCGCTTCTTGTCGTCGGACAGCACGTCGTACGCCTCGGACGCGGCCTTGAACCGGTCCTCGGCGTCGGAGTTGCCGGGGTTGTGGTCCGGGTGGTTCTCCCGGGCCAGCTTGCGGTACGCCTTCTTGATCTCGTCGGCGGAGGCGGACTTGCCCACCTTGAGAACGGCGTAGAAGTCCTTCTCCAGCCAGTCCTTCGAACTCATCCAGCCCACCTCCTCCACCGGATCGCCGGGTCAGGTGCCGAGGTCCCGCCCACCTCGCGGTGGGCGGGACGGGTGCGTGTCACTCGGGGTCGGCGACCGCGACCAGGGCGGGCCGCAGCAGCCGCTCACCCAGGGTGTAACCGCGGCGCATCACCTCGACGCAGGTCGGCTCCGAGACGTCGGCCGACGTCAGGTGCGCGACCGCCTCGTGGCGGGTCGGGTCGAACGGGTCGCCCTTCTCGCCGAAGCCCACGAGGCCCAGCTTGCCGACCGCGGTGCCCAGCGCCTCCGCCACCGAGGCGAACGGGCCGACCAGGTCACCGTGCTCGCGAGCCCGGTCGACGTCGTCCAGCACCGGCAACAGCGCGATGAGCACCGTGCCGGTGGTGTGCTCGGCGGCGACACTGCGGTCCCGATCGACCCGCTTGCGGTAGTTGGCGTATTCCGCCGACACCCGCTGCAGGTCCCGGGTCCGCTCCTCGAGCTCGGTGCGCAACGCCTCCAGCTCGGCGCCGAGGGCGGGCGTGTCGATGATCACGCCCTCCTCCGGCTCCTCGGCGGCGCGGTGCGCGCCTCCCGTGGACTCCTCCTCGGCCTGCTTGGCCACCTTGGTGTCCTTACCTTTCACGTCGATCTTGCGCCGATCCCGGATGACGACGCGCTCGGTTCCCTGACCGTCGTTCTCGTCGTCCGAACGGCTCACTTCTTGTCGTCCTCGACGATCTCGGCGTCCACGACGTCGTCAGCACCGGAGGTCGGGCCGGCGTTCGGGCCCGCGCTCGCGCCGGCCGCACCGGCGCCGCCCGGGGCGCCCTGCGTGCCGTCGGGGCCGGGAGCGCCCTGCGTGCCGTCCTGGTTCTGCTGCGCGTAGAGCAGCGAACCCGCCTGCTGGGAGACCGAGGCCAGCTTCTCGTGCGCGGTCTTGATCTTCTCGATGTCGCTGCCGCCCAGCGCGCCGCGCAGGTCGCCCAGCGCCTCGCTGATCTGGTTGCGGCTCTCCTCAGGCAGCTTGTCGCCGCTCTCGGCGAGAAACTTCTCGGTCTGCCACTGCAGCTGCTCGGCCAGGTTGCGGCTCTCCGCATCCTCCTTGCGCTGCTTGTCCTCGTCGGCGTGGTCCTGGGCGTCGCGCATCATGCGCTCGATGTCGTCCTTCGGCAGCGCGGAGCCGCCGGTGATCGTCATCTTCTGCTCCTTGCCGGTGCCCATGTCCTTGGCGGCCACGTGCACGATGCCGTTCGCGTCGATGTCGAAGGTGACCTCGATCTGCGGCACGTTGCGCGGCGCCGGCGGCAGGCCGGTCAGCTCGAAGGTGCCGAGCTTCTTGTTGTAGGCCGCGATCTCACGCTCACCCTGGAAGACCTGGATCAGCACGGACGGCTGGTTGTCGTCGGCCGTGGTGAAGACCTCGGAGCGCTTGGTCGGGATGGTGGTGTTGCGCTCGATCAGCTTGGTGAAGATGCCGCCCTTGGTCTCGATGCCCAGGCTCAGCGGGGTCACGTCGAGCAGCAGGACGTCCTTGACCTCACCCTTGAGCACACCGGCCTGCAGGGCGGCGCCGACGGCGACGACCTCGTCCGGGTTGACGCCCTTGTTCGGGTCGCGGCCGATCATGGACTTGACCAGGTCGGACACGGCGGGCATCCGGGTCGAGCCGCCGACCAGGATGACGTGGTCGATGTCCGAGACCTTGATGCCGGCGTCCTTGATGGCCTGCTCGAACGGGCCCTTGCAGCGGTCCAGCAGGTCCTGCGTCATGCGCTGGAACTCCGACCGGTTGAGGGTCGTGTCCAGGTGCAGCGGGCCGGCCGGGCCGGCGGTGATGTACGGCAGGTTGATGCTGGTGGTCGACGCGGCCGAGAGCTCGATCTTCGCCTTCTCGGCGGCCTCGCGGAGCCGCTGGAGCGCCATCTTGTCGGCGGACAGGTCGATGCCGTGCTCGCCGCGGAAGGTCTTGACCAGGTGGTCGATCACCCGCTGGTCCCAGTCATCGCCGCCCAGGTGGTTGTCGCCGGAGGTCGACTTGACCTCGATGACACCCTCGCCCAGCTCGAGCAGGGAGACGTCGAAGGTGCCGCCGCCGAGGTCGAAGACCAGGACGGTCTGCTCCTTGGAGCCCTTGTCCAGGCCGTACGCCAGGGCGGCGGCGGTGGGCTCGTTGACGATGCGCAGCACGTTGAAGCCCGCGATCTCGCCGGCCTCCTTGGTGGCCTGGCGCTGCGCGTCGTTGAAGTAGGCCGGGACGGTGATGACCGCGTCCGTGACCGACTCACCGAGGTAGGCCTCGGAGTCGCGCTTGAGCTTCATGAGCACCCGCGCGGAGATCTCCTGCGGGGTGTACTTCTTGCCGTCGATGTCGACGGACCAGTTGGTGCCGACCTCCCGCTTGACCGAACGGATCGTCCGGTCGGGGTTGGTCACCGCCTGACGCTTGGCAACCTCGCCGACGAGCACCTCGCCGTTGCGTGCGAAGGCGACGATGGACGGCGTCGTCCGGGAGCCTTCGGCGTTCGCGACGACCGTGGGCTCACCGCCCTCGAGAACGCTGACGCAGGAGTTCGTGGTGCCGAGGTCGATGCCGACCGCTCGTGCCATGTTCGCTTCCTCGCTTCATGCAGGTCTTCGATTTCAAGTTGAGTGGACCGGGCTCAATGATGCCACGGCGATCCCACTCCGCAAGTCAAAGTTGAGCGAAGGCGGCGCAACTCACGGTCGGCAGGTACCTGTCCGGTCACGGCGCCGGGGTACCTGTTGTGGGGAATGCATAGATCAGGCACGCTTTACCCGTGACGACGCACGGTGACGCGGTCGGTCCGTCGGCCACTCCCGCCGTAGCCGACCCACCCGCCAAGAACGGCAAACCCGACAAACGATCCCGTACGGCCGCAGACAACCCAACCGCAAGCACGTCCACCCAGGCCGACGCCGCCGCCGAGAGCGCGCAGCCGGAGCCTGCCGCCACCGCGCCACCCAAGCCGGAATGGCCGCCCACCACGGCCGCGACCACGGGAAACGTCGTGACGACAAAAACCGAACAGCCGCCCCCGGAGCAGACCTCCGACGAGTCGATCACCGCCGGCGACACCGCGGCGCCAGAGGCGTCAGAGAGCGCTCCCGCCGACCCGACGGCCACCGCCCCGGCCGACGAGGCCGACAACTCGTCGACGCCGCCGGCGGCCGAGCCGAAGTCGTCTGACGCGAAGGACGCGGATTCCGGCGTGCCGACTTCCGAACCGCCCGCATCCGACACGCCGACCTCCGACGCGCCCACTTCCGACGCGCCGGCTTCCGACGCGTCTGCATCCGACTCGCCGGCTCCTGACTCGTCTGCGCCCGACTCGCCGGCTCCTGACTCGTCTGCGCCCGACTCGCCGGCTCCTGACTCGTCTGCGCCCGACTCGCCCACCGCCGGCTCCTCGACGGTCGCGGAGTCCACAGACGACGTCAAGATCCGCGCGGACGACACCGAGCCGCTCCCGGCCGCGGCGTCCGCCACCGGGGACGAGCCGACCGCGGTCCAGGAGCCGGCGGCCGACACCGAGGCCCTGCCCGTCACAGATTCCGACCGCACCGACGAGCCCACCCTGATCCGGGAGCCCGCAGCCGACACCGAGGTCCTGCCCGTCACGAAGTCCGACCGCGCCGACGAGCCGACCCTGATCGACGAGCCGGCCATTGCCGACGAGCCCACCCTGGTCGACCCCCGGTCCGCCGAGGACCAGCCCACGCTGATCGACGAGCCGGTCACCGCGCCCGTGCCCGCCGCCCAGAAGACGGCGCCCGTCAAGACGGCGACCCCGAAGAGCGGATGGCCCGAGGAAGCCGGGGCGGTGTTCGAGCCTGCCGTGCCCGTCGAGCCCCCGCCCGCCGTCGGTGCCCTCGCCACCGCCCTCTCCCGGCTGCGCGCGACCATCGGCGGCACCGCGTACCCCCTGGTCATGCCCTCCGCGCAGGAGGCCGAGCGGATCGGCGCCGCGCTGGTCGCCCAGCTCGACGACTACCTGCTGCCGCGCCTGGCGCGGCTCGACGCGCCGCTGCTGGTCGTGGTCGGCGGTTCCACCGGCGCGGGGAAGTCCACGCTGGTCAACAGCCTGGTCCGGGCGCCGGTGACCAAGGCCGGCGTGCTGCGCCCGACGACCCGCTCGCCGGTGCTGGTCAGCCACCCGTCCGACGCGCCGTGGTTCCGCAACGGGCAGCTGCTGCCGGGTCTGACCCGTACCGCCGAGAGCTCGACCGATCCCAACACCCTGCAGCTGGTCTCCGCGCTCGCGCTCGGTCCCGGCCTGGCGTTTCTCGACGCGCCGGACATCGACTCGGTGGTCGACCGCAACCGCCAGCTCGCCGCGCAGCTGCTCGCCGCCGCCGACCTGTGGCTGTTCGTCACGACCGCGGCCCGCTACGCCGACGCCGTGCCGTGGGAGCTGCTCACCACCGCCCGGCTGCGCGGCACGGTGATCGCGCTCGTGCTGGACCGGGTGCCCCCGGAGGCGGCCGGCGAGGTCTCCGCCCACCTCGGCGAGATGCTCGCCGCCCGGGACATGGGTGCGGCACCGGTCTTCGTGCTGCCGGAATCCACGCTGGACGGCCAGGGGCTGCTGCCGGAACACGAGACCCGGCCGCTGCACGACTGGTTCGCCCAGCTCGCGGCCGACAGCAGCGCCCGCGCCGCGGTGGTCAAGCAGACCCTCGACGGCGCCCTGTCCGCGCTCGGCCCGGCGGTGGCCGGGCTGGCCGCGGCCGCCGACGAGCAGGCCACCGCCGCCAAGGTGCTGGACGAGCGGGTCACCGCGGCATACCGCACGGCCCGCCGGACGCTGGCGGGCGGACTGCAGGACGGCCGGCTGCTCCGCGGCGAGGTGCTGGCCCGCTGGCAGGAGTTCGTCGGCACCGGCGAGTTCCTGCGCACGCTGGAGTCCCGGGTCGGCCAGCTCCGCGACAAGGTCGTCTCCGTGGTGACCGGCCGCCCGGCGCCCGGGCGCAACCTGCAGGCAGCGCTGGAGTCCCAGCTCGCCACGCTGCTGCGCGGGGTCGCCTCGGACGCGGCCGAGCAGGCGTACTCGGCCTGGCAGGCGCACCCCGCGGGGGCCGCGCTGCTGGAGCCGGGCCTGCAGAAGCCGTCCCCGGACCTGCCCCAGCGCGCCGAACGGGTGATCCGCGACTGGCAGCGATTCGTCCTGGAGCTGGTGCGCAGCGAGGCCGGCGACAAGCGGGTGGTGGCCCGCGGCGCGGCGTACGCGGTCAACGGCATCGGGCTGACCGTGATGATCGCGGTGTTCACCTCGACCGCGTTCATCCCGACCGGCGCCGAGGTGGCGGTCGGCGCGGGCACCACGGTCGCCGCGCAGAAGGTGCTCGAGGCGATCTTCGGGGACCAGGCGATCCGCACCCTGGCCACCCGGGCACGCGAGGAGCTGCTGGCCCGGGTTAACGTGCTGCTCGACGCGGAGGCGGCCCGGTTCACGGACCGCACCGCCGCCGTGGGGCTGGAGCTGGAACCGGGCGCCACGCTGCGGCAGGCCGCAGCCGAGGTGGAACGGGCCAGGGAGGAACTCGCGTTGACCGGGACGCCGTCATGAGCCTCGTCGAACGGGTCAAGAACGCGCTGACCGGGGACGACCGGGTGGACGCCGAGCAGCTCGTCGCACGGCTGGACGCGTTGCAGCGGTTCCTGCGGGTGACCGACCCGCACCTGCCGGACAACGATCTGGTGGCCGCGCACACGCTGGTCGAACGGGCCGGCAGCCGGCTCGCCCTCTCCCAGGACCACACCGTGGTGGCGCTCGCCGGCAGCACCGGCAGCGGCAAGTCCAGCCTGTTCAACGCGCTGGCCCGGCTCAAGCTGTCGCCGGTGGGCGTACGCCGGCCGACGACCGGGGTCGCGCACGCCTGCGTCTGGGGCCCGCTGGAACCGGCGAACCGGCTGCTGGACTGGGTCGGCGTGCTGCCCCGGCAGCGCTTCATCCGGGAGAGCGCGCTGGACGGCGACGACGAGGCCGCCCTGCGCGGGCTGGTCCTGCTCGACCTGCCCGACTTCGACTCCGTCGAGCGCGGCCACCGGCTCGAGGTGGACCGGCTGCTCGGCCTGGTCGACCAGGTGGTCTGGGTGGTCGACCCGCAGAAGTACGGCGACCGCGTGCTGCACAACGCCTACCTGCGACAGTTCAAGCAGCACAGTGACATCACCATCGTGGTGCTGAACCAGGCGGACCGGCTCTCCCCCAGCGATACCGAGATCGTCATCACCGACCTCAAGCGGCTGCTCGAGGAGGACGGGCTCACCGGCGTGCCGGCGCTGGCCACCTCCGCCAAGCAGCCGGGCATGCTCACCGAGCTGCGCGAGGCCCTGGAGAAGACGGTCGCGGAACGGCAGGCCTCGCTGCGCCGCCTCGCCGGCGACCTGGACGTGGTGGCCGAGCACCTGGCCACGATGATCGGCCCGCCGGCGGCCGAGGACGAGGTCGACCGGGCGACGGTACGCCAGCTCAGCGACGCGCTCGCCGCGTCCGCCGGGGTGCCCGCCGTGGCCGCCGCGACTGCCAGTGCGTACCGGCACCGGGCGATCGCGAGCACCGGCTGGCCACTGGTCCGCGGCGTCCGCAAGCTGCGCCCGGACCCGCTCAAGCGCCTGCACCTGTCCACCGACAAGCCCGACCCCAAGGCGGTGGAGGAGGCTCCGGTCGCCCGTACCTCGCTGCCCGAGGCGGACGCGGCGCAGAAGTCGGCTGTCGGCCTGTCCGTACGGGCCGTGGCCGCCCGGGCGGCCGCGCCGATCCCGCAGGTCTGGGCCCCCGCGCTGAACACCGCGGCCCGGTCCCGGCTGGGCGACCTGCCCGACGCGCTGGACCGCGCGGTGGCCAAGACCGACCTGGGGATGAGCCGCAAACCGTTCTGGTGGACCGCGGTCGGCCTGCTGCAATGGCTGTTCACCATCGCGGCGGTGGTCGGCCTCGGCTGGCTCCTCGCCGGGTACGGGGTGCGGGTCCTGGGCCTGCCCGCCTTCGACAACCCGCAGGTCGGCGACGTCCCGCTGCCCACGTTGCTGCTGCTCGGCGGCCTGCTGATGGGCGCCCTGCTGGCCGCGCTGCTGCGGCCGATCGTCAACCTCGGCGCGAAACGCGCCAGCCGGCGGGCCGAGCAACGGCTCCGCGGCTCGGTCACCGAGGTGGCCCGGGAGTACGTCGTGGCGCCGGTGCGCGAGGTGCTCAACGGGTACGCGCAGGCCCGCGAGGCCCTGACGGTCGTCCGTTCGGAATAGGTCCGGCGAGCTGCGGGGCAGGTAGGCTCGGCGGCATGGCGGCACCCCAGACTCCATACGACGCGGTCCTGCACGCGGCCCGCGACGTGGCGAAGCTCGACTGCGCCCTGGACGCCGAGATGCTGGGCACCGCACTCCTGGGCAGCGTGTACTCCGTGGCGGTAACCGACCGCGCCACGGCGGTCCGGGAGTTTGTCGGCCAGTTCCTCAGCGCCACCGTCCGGCGACGCACGGCATCGTCGACGACCATCCGCGAGGTCTTCGCCGCCCTGGTGCCGGACGCGGAGGGCGCGGCTGACGTACGCCCCGGCCCCCAGGCCCCGGCGTGGACCACCCAGCTCGGCCGGGTCCGCCCGACCGGCTGCTACGCCTACGGCGACGTGTACGGCGACCAGACGTCCTATCTGGTCACCTTCGCCTACGACGACGCCGAGCGCGGCGGCCCGGAACACGCGGTGGTCGCGCTGGTGGACCACAACATCGGCATCACCAAGGACGTCTTCGTGGGCGGCCCGGCCGAACGCATCCTCGGCCAGGTCCGCGAGATGTGCGCGGGCGACGAGCTGACCTGGTTCCGCGAGGAGGACCCGGGACGGCTGCGCATCGAGGTGAGCAAGCACCTGGAGATCACCGACGGCCTCAGCGACCTGCCCGCGGACGGCAACCTGGCAACGGACCGCGCGCTGGCCACGGCCCGGCTGGCCCTGCTGCCGGCCGCGCAGGTGCCGCCGCTGACGGAGCCACCGGAGCTGAGCGGCCCCGACCGCGAACGCCTGCTGCGCGACTTCCTGGCCTCACCGGAAGCGGCCCGCTTCACCCTCGGCGACGTGTCGGCCGACGACGAGCTGGCCTCCCTGCACTTCTGCCTGAGCCTGCTGCTGGACCACGCGGCAAGCCTGCCGGAACCGGACCCGCTGCGCTGGAGCCCGGCGGTCGCGGGCCTGTTCCTGCTGGACTGGGTGCACCGCCGCGCGGTCCTCGACATGGACGACGCGGCGATGCTGCCCCGGGTGACCCGAGCCTGGTCGGCCTACGCGACCCGCAAACGCGGCCTGCCGGCGGCAGCGGCGGAGCAGACGGACACGGTGGTCGAGGAGATGATCCCGGAATTCGCCCGCCTCTACGCAACCGGCGAGAAGCGCAGCCCGGCAACGGCGGCGGTGGCCCAGCTGATCTCGGAAGGCGTGGACCCGAACGACGCGGAAGCCATCGACGCCTGGATCGAAACCAACCGCCACCGCCTCACCGACGACTCCTGATCAACGCAGGGCAGCCCTATGAAGGCGAGCGGCCGCGGCTACACAACAGCGGATCTGCACGGGCTGCCCGAGGGTCGGCGCTGGGAGCTGATCGAGGGCAGCCTGACGGTTTCCCCGACCGGGACGATCGACCACAACGCCGTCGCGAGCTGGATCGCCCTGGCAGTGGAGAAGTCAGTTCCCGAGGACTATGTGGTCGGCACCAATCAGTCGTCACGATTGACGACCACAACGAGCCGAGGCCCGATGTGATCGTCGCCCCGGCGGACTACCTGCAGCAGTCGCCGTTCCCGATCGAGGGGGCGCAGCTCGTGGTCGAGGTCATTTCTCCCACGTCCGTGCTGCGGGACACCGAGACCAAGCGGGCGCTCTACGCCCGGGCCGGGGTGCCCGCCTACTGGATCGTCGTCCCGGACGCCGACAAGCCGACCATTTCCCTGGCCGAGCTGGTGCTGGACGAGCCGGGCGGGCAGTACCGCTTCGCGACGCATTACACGACCGAGGTGTTCGAGACCGGGACGCCGTGGCAGGTCCGTGTTGATCTGCCGCAGCTCATCGCGCGGCGGGCGCGGATGATGCGGGTCGACGCGGGGTAGCCGGTTTTCGGCCGCCTCGCCCGGCGAGCCTCCACATCGCCGGGAGAGGGCGGCCTTTCACCAGCGGTTCTGCTGGTGGTCCTGGTGGTCCCGCCGCTGGTCCAGGTGGTGTCGGCCCATCCGGGAGCTGCGGTGCCGGGCGCCGATGTGGTCGTCCGTGCGGTGCATGCGTTCCGCGCGGTGGGAGCCGCGGTGGGCGCGGGTCGCCGTGGTTGTCTGGGTGCCGTCGCTGCGGTCCGTCGTGAGCGATTGGTGGCGGTTGCTGTTGTGGGTGCGGTCCGCGGTGCGGGCCGGCCTGACGTTCTGCGGGCGCTCGGTCACTGCTGACCTCCGGCGGGAGTCGGACCGGGCAGCCTTCGCCGTCCGGATGGTGAGCTTGTGGATGATCTGGTCGGGCTTCGCACGCCGGCCGGTGGTGCCGCTGTGGACGGAGGTCTCGCGCTCGGCGGAATCGCGGCGGGCCGGCCGGTGACGGTGGCTGGTGTTGTCGTCACAGTCCTGGTGTCGCGGCCGGGCCGGGCGGTGGTGATGCGACGGGCGCGCCGAGCAGTCGCTGCGGTCCACGCACCACGGTGGGCGGACCGGCTTCGCCGGCGGATCCGGCCGGTCGCCGCCCGAGGAATCCCCACCCGAAGAATCCCCGCCCGCGGAATGGTCACCCGATGACGAGCCGCCCGGCGAGCCGTCAGAAGATCCGCCCGAAGAACCGCCCGGCGAGCCGCCCGAAGAACCGCCCGAAGAACCGCCCGAAGAACCGCCCGAAGAACCGCCAGGCGAATCGTCAGACGAGCCGCCCGGAGAGTCGCCGGACGAGCCGTCAGAGGAGCCACCCGAAGAGTTACCGGACGAGCCGCCAGGCGAGCCGTCGGAAGGGTCTCCACCGGGCGAGTGGTCGCCGGAAGACCCGCCATCGGAAGAATGGCCGCCCGAGGGGCCGTCGGCGTTGCCATCAGCGGAGCCGGGAGAGTCACCGTCCGAGGCGCCACCGTCCCCCGAGCCCACCGAGTCGTTCGGCTTCTCCGGCTTGACCGGGATCGTGGGCAGCCCCGGCACCCCCGGGGGCCGCACCGGCGCCGGCTTCTCCGGCGCAGAGCCCGAGCCAGACCCAGAGCCGGACCCGGACCCGGACCCGGACCCGGAGCCGGAGCCGGAGCCGGAGCCGGAGCCGGAGCCGGAGCCGGAGCCGGAGCCGGAGCCGGCCGGCTTCCCAGGCCGCCAAGACTCCCCCCGATCAACCGAGGAACCAGACCCCGAGGACCCGGACGACCCGGACGGGCCCGGCGACCCCGGTGACTCCGACGACCCCGGAGACCCCGAAGGCCCGGTGCGCGTGCTCTGGGCGTACCCCTTGGGTTTTGGCCGTGGCTTGGTCTTGCGTTTCTGGGCCTGGCCCTGCACAACCCCGGAGCTTCCCGGCAGCTTCAGATCGGGTCGCGCGCTGCCGGTCCCGGAAGACGCCGACGGCGCGGGCCGGACCGGACCGGTCGAGACCGGCGGGATGAACGGGGCGTCCATGGCCCCGGTGCGGCCCTCGTCGAGTTCGCGGGAGCCGGCGGTGATGGCCGCCAGGGTCGGCAGCGACGCCAGCCCGACGAGCATCGCCACGATCAGCACATAGCGGCGGGTCGGTCCGGCGAAGCCCTCGGCGCTGTAGACGCCGTTGAGCCTTTTGCGCATGACCTTGATCGGCGGTACGAGCCCGTCGTCGTCCGGGTGCTCCGGCACGCCCACCACCCCCTACATAAAGATCAACTTGGATCTGTCTCGGCTATCGGGGTGAACGACGCATATCGCTTCCGGCAGCGGCGTAAGTCGGCCGTTCCGGCGGAAGTGATTGCACGAAAACCGCTTAATGGGACAAAAACGGGCACCGATGACTCCGCAAGATTTCGGATCTGTGATCGACCTGACCTGTGGCGGCCCTCACGTTCTCTGCGAGGATGGTGGTGACGGCACCGCCGCCGTCGCGGCTGGACCAAGCAGCGGGACGCGGTGGGGGTCGTCACTCCCCGGCGGGGTCTGTGATCACGCCGACCAGCCGCGCGGCAACCTCACCCGGGCCAGGCGCGGCGAACCCAGCGGTCAGCCGCGCGGACGGGCAACACCCGCCGTGGGCGCAGAGATGAACAGGGAGACACGGATGGCGAACGGCGATAGCCCGGTCGGAGCAGACGCTCCGGCAGGCGGCTTCGTTCAGCTGCTCACGCCCGACGGTGAGCGCATTGACAGCGTCACCACGGCGGACGGGATCACCTACTCGGTCGACTTCACCGACGACGAGTACCGCGAGCTGTACAAGGACCTCGTGACCGTCCGCCGCCTGGACGCCGAGGCGACCGCCCTGCAGCGGCAGGGTGAGCTGGGGATCTGGGCCAGCCTGCTGGGCCAGGAGGCCGCGCAGGTGGGCTCCGGCCGGGCGCTGCGCCCGCAGGACATGGCGTTCCCGACCTACCGCGAGCACGGCGTGCTCTACACCCGCGGCATCGACCCGATCATGCCGTTCGGCCTGTTCCGGGGCGTCGACCAGGGCGGCTGGGACGCGAACAAGTACAAGTTCAACGGCTACACGATCGTGATCGGCTCGCAGACACTGCACGCCACCGGCTACGCCATGGGCGTCACCATGGACGGCAAGACCGGCACGCCCGACGGCGAGGCGGTCATCGCATACTTCGGCGACGGCGCCACCAGCCAGGGCGAGGTCAACGAGGCGTTCGTCTGGGCCGGCGTGTTCCACGCGCCGATGGTGTTCTTCTGCCAGAACAACCAGTACGCGATCTCCGAGCCGCTGGAGCGGCAGACCCGCATCCCGCTCTACCGGCGCGCGGCGGGCTTCGGCTTCCCCGGCGTCCGGATCGACGGCAACGACGTGCTGGCCACCTTCGCGGTGACCCGGGCGGCGCTCGACCAGGCCCGTAACGGCCAGGGGCCGACGCTGATCGAGGCGTACACGTACCGGATGGGCGCGCACACCAGCTCCGACGACCCGACCCGCTACCGGATCGCCAGCGAGGTCGAGTCCTGGAAGGTCAAGGACCCGATCAGCCGGTTCAAGGCGTTCCTGAGCAAGCAGCAGCTGGCCGACGACGCGTTCTTCGGCGAGGTCGACGAGTCGGCCCGCAAGCTCGCCCTGGACCTGCGCGAACGGGTGCTGGCCATGCCGGACCCGCAGCCGGTCACGATGTTCGACCACGTCTACCCGCACGGCTCGCCCGAGCTCGACCGGCAGCGTGCGCAGTTCGCCGCCTACGAGGCCTCGTTCGAAGGGAGCGCCCACCGATGAGCGAGACTCTCACCCTCGGCAAGGCCCTCAACCACGGTCTGCGCCGCGCGCTCGAGAACGACCCCAAGGTCGTCATCATGGGCGAGGACGTCGGCAAGCTCGGCGGCGTCTTCCGGATCACCGACGGCCTGCAGAAGGACTTCGGCGAGAACCGGGTCATCGACACCCCGCTGGCCGAGGCCGGCATCATCGGCACCGCGGTCGGCCTGGCCATCCGCGGCTACCGGCCGGTCTGCGAGATCCAGTTCGACGGGTTCGTGTTCCCGGCGTACAACCAGATCGTCGCGCAGGTGGCGAAGATGTACTACCGCTCGATGGGCAAGGTCACGCTGCCGATCGTCATCCGGATCCCGTACGGCGGTGGCATCGGCGCGGTCGAGCACCACTCCGAGTCGCCCGAGGCGTACTTCGCGCACACCCCCGGCCTCAAGGTCGTGACCTGCTCGAACCCGGCCGACGCGTACGGGATGATCCAGCAGGCGATCACCTCGGATGACCCGATCGTGTTCTTCGAGCCGAAGCGCCGCTACTGGGAGAAGGGCGAGGTCGACCTCGACGCGCCCGCGAGCTTCCCGCTGCACGCGTCCCGGGTGGCCCGCGAGGGTGCGGACGCGACGGTGATCGCGTACGGGCCGATGGTCCGCACCGCGCTGGACGCGGCGCAGGCCGCGGCCGAGGACGGCCGTCAGCTCGAGGTCATCGACCTGCGCACGCTCTCCCCGCTGGACCTGGGCCCGGTGTTCGCGTCCGTCCGCAAGACCGGCCGCGCCGTGGTCGTCCACGAGGCGCCCGGCAACCTGGGCATGGGCGCCGAGATCGCCGCCCGGATCACCGAGGAGTGCTTCTACTCGCTGGAGGCGCCGGTGCTGCGGGTCACGGGCTTCGACGTGCCCTATCCGGCCGCCCGCGTCGAAGAGGAGTACCTGCCCGACCTGGACCGGGTGCTGGACGCCGTCGACCGTTCGTTCGGCTGGTGAACCCGATGACACGGATCAAGGAGTTCACCCTGCCCGATCTGGGCGAGGGCCTGACCGAGGGCGAGATCCTCACCTGGCTGGTCAAGGTCGGCGACACGATCGAGCTGAACCAGCCGATCGTCGAGGTCGAGACCGCGAAGGCGGCGGTGGAGATCCCGGCCAAGTGGGGCGGGGTCGTCACCCGGATCTTCCACGAGGCCGGCACCACGGTCGAGGTCGGTGCGCCGATCATCTCGATCGACACCGACCCGGGCGCGGGCCCGGTCCCCTCCGCCGAGTCGCTCGCGGCGGTCGAGATCGCTCCCGAGGAGGGCTCCGTCGAGCCCGGCATGATCGGTGGTCCGGCTCCGGGCGGCCGCACGGCCGTGCTGGTCGGATACGGCCCGAAAACCACAACTGCCAAAAGACGACCCCGCATCGGTACGCCCACAGGGTCCCCAACCGCACCACCGGCCGAGCAGAACGCAGCCGGGGCACCGGCCCCCGTGGCCCAGCCGACCCCGGCATCGTCCCCGCCCCAGGCCCCACCGGCCGCCACCGTGACCCACCAAGCTCCCGTGGCACCGGCTCCCCCAGCAGCGCCCGTGGCACCACCCACCCCCGCTCCGCATCGAGCAGGCCCGGTGCTGGCCAAGCCGCCGGTCCGGAAGCTGGCGAAGGATCTCGGGGTCGACCTGACCACGATCGCCGGCACCGGCCCGCTCGGCTCGGTGACCCGGGAGGACGTCCACCAGGCGGCGACCGCACCGGCACCCACCGAGACCGCCGGCACCCAGCCGGCCCCGGTCGTCGCCGCTGTGTTCGACGCCACCCGCGAGCAGCGCATCCCGATCAAGGGCGTCCGCAAGCTCACCGCGGAGAACATGGTCGCGTCGGCGTTCACTGCGCCGCACGTGACCGAGTTCCTCACCGTGGACGTGACCCGGACGATGAAGGCGCTGGAGCGGCTCAAGGCCCGGCCCGAGTTCCGCGACGTGCGGATCTCGCCGCTGCTGTTCGTGGCGAAGGCGGTGCTGCTGGCCGTCCGGCGGCACCCGATGGTCAACTCGACCTGGTCCGCGGCGACGAACGAGATCGTCGTCAAGGACTACGTCAACCTGGGCATCGCCGCGGCGACCCCACGCGGCCTGATCGTGCCGAACATCAAGGACGCCGGCCGGCTCACGCTGCGTGAGCTCGCGGATGCGTTGACCGCCCTAGTGCAAACGGCCAAGTCGGGAAAGACCGCACCATCCGACATGTCGGGCGGAACGTTCTCGATCACCAACGTCGGCGTCTTCGGCATCGACTCCGGCACGCCGATCCTGCCGCCGGGCGAAGCAGCCATCCTGGCGCTCGGGACCATCCGCCCGACGCCCTGGGTGCACCGGGAGAAGATCAAGATTCGCCAGGTCACCACCCTCGGGCTCTCCTTCGACCACCGCATCGTGGACGGCGAACTGGGCTCGAAGTTCCTCCGCGACATCGGCGGTTTCCTGGCGGACCCGGAGTCGGCACTTCTCTCCTGGACCTGAGGTTTCTTTGGCAAGAAGTTTTCCCAACCTACGATCCTTAGGTAGGTAAGCGGGATCACCCCCGCAATCGTTGGCGGTCCGTGTTTCGGCGCGGTTAAATAGAACTAGCGCCGGAACACGGCACCGCAGACGAGGGCCAAGCCTTGGCCCGGGGGAGTGACACCGTAATGAGCACCATCGAGCGCATCCGCAACCGCCGTATCGCCAAGCGCGACGCCCGCGCCATCGACCGCGCGTGGAAGGCAGCGCCGACCCGATCGATGCGGGACGAAATCGCAATCTTCAGCCAGCAGCGGTCGTTCTGATCACCTTTTGATCACCACCGCACCCGACAGCCCGCCCGGCCCTCCGAGCGGGCTGCCGTCGTTCCAATCAGGGCAATTGCCCACCAAAGGTCGCCCTCCTCCGTGATTTACGCCGCACCACCGCGCTCCGGACGGCGTACACCGGGATTTCTTCCGGCCCCGACGACCGGTACGGTTGGCGACGGTCACCTGCCCGGCTCGGCCGGCCGGGCGGGAAAGCGACCGGGCGACGCCCAGCTCTGCCGGGTCGGCTCGCACGCCGAGCCGCGCAGTCCGCAGGTGCAGAGCTGGCAGGGCCGACAGTCTTGGAGGAGGCGCGTATGACGTCCGAGGGCCAGCACGCCGGTCAGCAGCCGGGGGCCACGTCGGGCAGCGGAGCCGGCCAGTTCGGCACCGACGGCTTCCCGCCGGACGCCTTCCCGCCGGACTCCGACGGTCACCAGACCGCCGACCGCGCTCCGTCGTACCCGCACGCCCAGGAATCCCTGCCGAGCGCGTACGCCCCGCCACCCCACACCACCCCGAACGGCGGCTCGCCCTTCGTGGTGCCGGCGGTGCCCCCGGCCGGGCAGGCCGCCCCGGGCTCCCAGCAGCCGGGATACCCACCAGCCGCTTCCCAGCCGCCGGGATACCCGCCGCCCAGCGCGCAGTCCCCTGGCTTCCCGCCCGCTGGCGCACAGCCGGGATTCCCACCGCCGAGTTCGCAGTCCCCCGGCTTCCCGCCGGCCGACTCCCGGCGGCCCGACTCCCCGGCATCGGCCTCGCAATCTCCCGGCTTTCCGCCGGCCGGCTCACAGCCACCGGGATTCCCACCGCCGACCTCGCAGTCCCCCGGCTTCCCAGCCGCCGACTCCCGGCGGCCCGGCTCCCCGCAGGCCGACTCCCCGGTGCCCGGCTCGCAATCCCCCGGGTTCCCACCCGCCGGCTCCCCGCAGCCCGATTTCCCGCCGTCCGGTGCGCAGTCCGCCGGGTTCCCGCCTGCCAGCGCGCAGCCGCAGGGCTTCCCGCCGCCCAGCTCGCAGTCCCCGGGATTCCCGTCGGCCGACTCCCGGCGGTCTGGCTCCCAGCAGCCCGACTCCCCGGCATCGGCCTCGCAATCTCCCGGCTTCCCGCCGGCCGGCTCACAGCCACCGGGCTTCCCCCCGCCGACCTCGCAGTCGCCCGGCTTCCCGCCGCCCAGCTCGCAGTCGCCCGGCTTCCCGCCGCCCAGCTCGCAGTCGCCCGGCTTCCCGCCGCCCAGCTCGCAGTCGCCCGGCTTCCCCCCGCCCAGCTCGCAGTCGCCCGGCTTCCCCCCGCCCAGTTCGCAGTCGCCCGGCTTCCCCCCGCCCAGCTCGCAGTCGCCCGGCTTCCCGCCGGCCGGCTCGCAGTCCGCGTCCGCGCAGGTTGTCGGTTCGCAGCCGCCGGGCTCACCGGCGGCCGGGCCGCAGTCGCGGGGTGCTCAGGCTCCGGGTTCACCGTCGACCGGCGGTGGGTCCGGCACGCCGACGCCCGGCCCGGCTTTCGGCCCCGGCGCGGCCCAGTTCGCCTCGGCCTCGAGCGGTTCCGCGCGTGTGCCCGAGCCCGGCGCCATGCCGCAGCACCCGTCCGCCGCGGTGCCGGCTCCTGCCGACTCGTTCGCCACCCCCGAGGTGCTCCAGTCCGCCTGGGCACCCCGGGCCTCGGCCCAGCCGGCCGCGGAGGACAACCCGTTCACCCGGCCTGCCGAGCCGCACCCCTACCGCGGCGGTGGCGGCGCCGGTGACCTGCCACAGCGCTCGCCCGGCATCGCGGGCGGCCCGCTGGACGGCCCGGTCGGCGAGTTCAACGGCTTCGCCCCGGCCCGCCAGCCTGCGGACTCCGCACCGGCAGCCGGACCGGACATGCCGCGTCGCCCCGGCGGCTCCCCCTTCGACCGGCCGGACTCTGCCCCGGCGGACCGTGGACCGTTCGGTGGGTCCGAGCGGTCGTCGTTCGCGCCCGCCCCTCGGGAACCCTTCGGTGGCTCCGCGAGCGATGAGTCGTTCGGCTCCGCGCGTACCGATGACGATGCTCAGCCCGGCGACCGCCCACCGGGCGTGTCCGCCTTCGGTGACCAGCGCGTCCGGGTACCCGGCGCGACCCTGACCGGCCTGCCGGACGCCCCGCCCGCCGGCCCGGACGGCGTCCCTGCCGCCCGCAGCGGCGGCTTCCCGACCCGGGGCAGCGGCGAAAGCGGCGGCTTCCCGACCCGGGGAGGCTCCGGCAACGGCAGCTTCCCGATGCGCGGCGCCGGCGCCCGCGGCAGCGACGCTCTCGCCCGCGGCGACGCCGCCGACGGGGAATTCCCCGCTCGCAGCGACGCCGACAGCGGCGCGTTCCCGGCCCGCGGCGACAGCTTCGGCCAGGGCAGCACCGACGGCGGCGCGTTCCCGGCTCGCAACGACGGCTTCGGCCGTGGTGCCGACAGCGGCGCGTTCCCCGCTCGGGGTGCCGCCGACGCCGGTGGGCTGCCCGCCCGTGGTGGCTTCCCCGCCGGTGCCGAGGCCTCCCGGGGAGAAGTCGACAGCGACGGCTTCCCCGCCCGGCCCGGTTCCGACAGCAACCCCTTCCGCGACGGCACGTTCCGTCGGGAGGATGCCGACGGCGGTTTCGCCGCACCGGCCACATCGGACAGCGGGGGCTTCCCCATGCGTGCAGCTTCGGACGGCGAGCCCGGCCGGTCCGGTCCGGGTCGACCGGTTTCCGGCCAGCCCGACGAGGCGCCCGCCCGGCGCGGCTTCGGTGAGCGCCCCGACGACGGTGGCGAGCAGGCGCCGTTCGGCCAGCCCGCCGACGGTTACGCCCAGCGGATCCCCGGTGCGTCGTTCGCGACCGCCGGCCCGCCCGACGGGGGCAGTGTCGGATATGCCCAGCGGGTGCCCGGCGCCTCGTTCGGCGACGCCGGCTCGCCCGCGGTCGCCGAGGCCCGCGGTGGCGCCGCCGTGCCGCAGCCGCGTGACCCCTCCGAGCGCCCCGACTCCGGCGACTCTCCGGCCGCCGAGCGCCCGGCCAAGGGCACCGCGCGTCCGGTGTCGGCCAGTGCCTCCGTGCCGGTGGCCAGCCGGGTGAGCCCGCCCGTGGACGCCGAGGAGGTGCCACCGCCGCCGGCCGGCCCGCAGTCGCGGGTTTACGGCCGTCCCGCGCCCGCCGACGAGCCCGCGCCGCCGTCGCCGTACCAGGAAGATGACCAGCCGGACAGCCCCTACGGTCGCCCGGCCGACGGCACCTACGGCAAGCCGCCGCAGGCCGACGGCACCTATGGGCGGGCAGCCGAGGCCGTCCGGCCGGCGTCCGGCGCTTCCCCGTTCGCCGATGCCGGTGACGACCGGGCCGACCCGTACGCCCAGCCGGAGCACGGCGGTGCACCGGCCGGTGGCTTCGGCACGGCGCCGTCCTCAGGCGCACCCGATGCCGCTCCGACCTCAGGCGCGTTCGGCGCCGCACCGACCTCGGGCACGTTCGGCACCCCGCCGACCTCGGGCACGTTCGGCACCGCGCCGGCCTCGGGTGGGGCGCAGCCGCCCGGACGGCCCTCCGGCCGGGCCACCGCCAGCGCGCGGGTGAGCCCGCCGCCGGCCGGCCAGCCGTTCGCGCCGTCCTCGCCCGCCCCCGACGCGGACGCCCGGAACGCGGCGCAGTTCACCGAGTTCACCACGGACATCGCCGGCCGCGGCCGGTCGGAGCAGCCGGGTCCGGTGCCCGGCAATCCCGCCGCCCGGACCATGCCGCCGGACCAGTACAGCGAGAACACCACGGACGTGTCCGGCCGCGGCCAGGGCCCGGAGCAGCCGTACGTGCCCGCGCCGGCGCTGCCGTCGATGCACGCCGCGCCGCCGCTGGAGAACGGCTTCCCGCCCGCCCCCGCGTCGGATTCCACCCAGCCGTTCGGTGAGCGGCCACGGATGGGCGGCGTCTTCCCGGGCCCGGCCAGCCGCGCCACGGTGACCCCGCCCGGCCCGGAGCAGACAGCGTCGTGGCCCGGGCGGGCGGAGCCGGACGCCGACCAGGGCCGCTTCGACTCGTTCAAGCAGGACGCCCCGGCGATGGTGCCGACCGAGGTGGCCAAGCCCGAGACGCCGCACGTCCGGATGCTGCCGGTGATCCTGGGTGTCATCCTCGGCGCCGGCCTGATCGTGGGTCTGACGCTGGGTGTCACCTGGCTGATCGCCCGCGGCTCGCACGACGGCGGCAGCAGCTTCTCGGTCAGCGCGGGCGACTGCGTCAAGCGCAACGGCGACGCCGCGGTCACCGCGAACTGCAGCGACCCCGGCTCGTTCGAGGTCACGGCGATCGTCGACACCAAGGAACAGTGCCCGGACCCGAACCAGCCGTACGTGGTCAACCCGACCGACAACGGGCGCACCCAGGTGCTCTGCCTGAAACCGCGCAGCTGACCGGGTGACGTGCGCGGCCACCCCGGCCCAGGGGTGGCCCGCGCGTCGGGCACGATGGGGCCATGACCGCGCGCGTACGGGCCCCGGAGCTTCGGGGCCGAGGCTGGCTCAACACCGGTGGCCGTTCCCTCACCCTGGCCGACCTGCGCGGCAAGGCGGCGATCCTCGACTTCTGGACCTTCTGCTGCATCAACTGTCTGCACGTCCTGGACGAGTTGCGGCCGCTGGAGGAGAAGTACGGCGACGCCCTCGTGGTGATCGGCGTGCACTCGCCGAAGTTCGAGCACGAGCGGGACCCTGCCGCCCTCGCCGCCGCCGTCGAGCGGTACGGCGTGCACCACCCCGTGCTCGACGACGCCGACATGCAGATGTGGCAGCAGTACGCCGCCAAGGCCTGGCCCACCCTCTCGGTGATCGACCCCGAGGGTTACGTCGTCGCCTCGATGGCCGGCGAGGGTCACGCCGAGGGCCTGATGCGCCTGCTGGACGAGCTGATCGCCACCCACGAGGCGGCGGGCACCCTGCACCGCGGCGACGGGCCGTACGTGCCTCCGGCCGCCCCCGACACGCTGCTGCGCTTCCCCGGCAAGGCCATCGAGCTGCCGAACGGCAACCTGCTGGTCTCCGACTCCGCCCGGCACTCGCTGGTGGAGCTCACCGCCGACGGCGAGTCCCTGGTCCGCCGGTTCGGCACGGGTGAGCGTGGCCGCGCCGACGGCCCCGCCGAGCTGGCGAGCTTCAACGAGCCGCAGGGCCTCTGCCTGCTGCCGACGGGCACCGCCGACTACGACGTCGTCGTCGCGGACACCGTCAACCATCTGCTGCGCGGCCTGCGCCTGGAGACGGGTGAGGTGGTCACCGTGGCCGGCACCGGCCGCCCGTGGCGCACGGCGGCCGACGACGGTGAGTCGCTGTCCTCCCCGTGGGACGTGGCTTGGTTCGAGGAGCAGGTCGTCGTCGCGATGGCCGGCATCCACCAGCTCTGGTGGTTCGCCCCGGCCTCCGGCGCCACCGGGGTGTACGCGGGCACCACCGTCGAGTCCCTGCGCGACGGCAAGCTCCCGGACGTCTGGATGGCGCAGCCGTCGGGCCTGTCCGCCGCCGGTGACCGGCTGTGGATCGCCGACAGCGAGACGTCGGCGCTGCGCTGGGTCGAGGCGGGTGAGCTGCACACCGCCGTCGGGCAGGGCCTGTTCGACTTCGGCCACGTGGACGGCCCCGCCGCGGAGGCGTTGCTGCAGCATCCGCTGGGGGTCGGGGCGCTGCCCGACGGTTCGGTGCTGATCGCCGACACCTACAACGGCGCCGTCCGCCGGTTCGACCCGGCCACCGGCGAGGTGTCGACCGTCGATTCCGGCCTGGCCGAGCCCAGTGATGTCCTGCTCACCCGGGACGGCGCGGTGCTGGTGGTCGAGTCCGGGGCGCACCGCCTGGTGCGGCTGGCGCCGGGCGCCGTCCGTACCGTCGCGGGAGAGCGACACCGCACCGAGCGCCCGCCGTCGTCGCTGGCGCCGGGCGAGGTGACCTTGGACGTGGTCTTCACTCCCGCGCCGGGCCAGAAGCTGGACACCTCGTTCGGCCCGTCGACCCGCCTGGTGGTCTCCGCGTCACCGCCGGAGCTGCTGCTGGAGGGCGAGGGCACGACCACCGAGCTGTCCCGCCGGCTCGTGCTCAACCCGGCGGTGCCCAAGGGCATCCTGCAGGTGGTGGCGCAGGCCGCGACGTGCGACGCGGAGGTGGAGCACGCCGCCTGCCATCTGACCCGGCAGGATTGGGGTGTGCCGGTGCTCGTGGAGCCGGGCGCGCCGAGCCGATTGCCGTTGATCCTGCGCGGGCTGGATGGGTGAGACGGTTCACTACTGAGCAGTAACCTACGGTGCCGTAACCTGGAGGCGTGACGACCGACGCCCCGTTCCACATGAAGCCTGCCGACCTCGGCAAGCCGCGGCTGCGTGGCCGGCTGCACCAGTACGCGTTCTTCGTCGCGCTGGTCTGCGGCATCGTGCTCTGTTCGATCGCCGCCACCCGGCCCGGCCTCGCACCGTTCCTGAGCACGCTGATCTACAGCATCACCGTGTGCGGCCTGTTCGGCATCAGCGCGCTCTACCACCGGCGGGTCTGGGGTGAGCGCGGCTACCAGGTCATGCGCCGCCTCGACCACTCGATGATCTTCATCTTCATCGCGGGCACCTACACGCCGTTCTGCGTGCTGCTGCTGGAGCGGGACAAGGCGACGCTGATGCTGAGCCTGATCTGGATCGGCGCGCTCGGCGGCGTGGCTCTCAAGAGCATCTGGCCGCATCTGCCGCGCTGGGTGGGCGCGCCGCTCTACCTGGCGCTGGGCTGGGGCGCGGTGGCGATACTGCCGGACATCCTGCACAACGGCGGCGTGGCCGACCTGGCGCTGCTCGCCGCCGGCGGCCTGATCTACAGCGTCGGGGCGGTCTTCTACGCCATGCGCCGGCCGAACCCGTGGCCGACCGTCTTCGGCCACCACGAGTTCTTCCACGCCTGCACGCTGGTCGCGGCGCTCTGCCACCACATCGCGATCTACTTCGCGCTCTACGCTTGATCGCATGGAGTTCGACCTGAAGCTCGGCGACGGCCGCATCCTGCACGCGTACGACACGGGCGGGGACGGCACGCCGGTCTTCTGGTTCCACGGCACGCCCAATCTCGGCGCGCCGCCGGTGCCGCTGATCCGGGAGGGCGTCCGCTGGCTGTCGTACGACCGGCCCGGTTACGGCGGCTCCACCCCGCGCCCCGGCCGTGATGTCGCGTCGGCCGCCGAGGACGTCGCCGCCGTCGCGGACGAGCTGGGTCTCGACCGGTTCGCCGCGATGAGCCACTCCGGCGGCGGCCCGCACGCGCTGGCCTGCGCCGTGCTGCTGCCCGGCCGGGTCACCGCGGTGGCCTCGCTGGCCGGCCCGGCCCCGTACGGCGCCGACGGGCTGGACTGGTTCGCCGGGATGGCGCCGTCCGGCGTCGCCTCGCTGCGCGCCGCGGCCGAGGGCCGTGCCGCCAAGGAGCGGCACGAGGCGACCGCCACCGACGCCGAGCCCGGCTTCACCGACCGCGACCAGGTCACGTTCGCGGGCCCGTGGTCGTGGATCCTGGAGGTGGTGCACCCGGCGCTGGCCGCCGGTCCCGCCGCGTTGATCGACGACGACCTGGCCTACGTGGCGCCCTGGGGCTTCGACCCGGCCGGCGTCTCGGTGCCCCTGCTGATCGTGCACGGCGGCGCCGACCTCATGGTGCCGGGCGCCCACGGCGTCTGGCTGGCCGAGCGCTGCCCCACCGCCGAGCTGTGGCTGCGCCCCGAGGACGGCCACATCTCGATCCTGGAATCCGCCGGTGCGGCGTTGGAGTGGCTCACTCAGCCCCGCGCGTCGTAGGCGGTCCGCGCCTCGACCACGTCGGCGATGTGCTTCTCCGCCCATTCCTGCAGCGCGTCCACCAGGCCCAGCAGGCTGCGGCCGAGCGAGGTCAGGGCGTAGTCGACGCGGGGCGGCACCACCGGGTAGACCGTGCGGGTGACCAGGCCGTCGCGTTCGAGGGCGCGCAGCGTCTGGGTGAGCATCTTCGGGCTGATCCCGGGGATCCGGTGCGCGAGCTGGGTGTATCGCATCGCGCCGTCGGCCAGCGATGCGACGATCAGCACGCTCCAGGCGTCGCCGATGCGGTCCAGCAGCTGGCGGCTGGGGCAGTCCTTGGCGTACACACTCGCTTCCACCAGGAAACTATCCCTCAGGTGAGTACCGCACTTCAAGGTGCTCTCTATCTCTTGGGAAGTGATGCGCGACCTGCGCAGTTGTGCGGAAGGAACGGTCGACCGGCCGTTGCCGCAGCATGTTGAGGAGATCTGCCATGACCATCGTCGTCACCGGTGCCACCGGAGGCCTCGGCCGCCACGCCGTCGAGTCCCTGCTCGCCCGCGGCGTGCCCGCCGACCGGATCGTGGCGGTCGGCCGCAGCATCGAGAAGATCCAGGACCTGGCCGACCGCGGCGTGGACGTCCGGTACGCGTCGTACGACGAGCCGGAGTCGCTGCGCAAGGCCTTCGTGGGCGCCGAGAAGCTGCTGCTGGTCTCCGCCAGCGAGCCGGGCAAGCGCGTCCCGCAGCACCAGAACGTCATCGATGCGGCCAAGGAGGCCGGGGTCAGCCGGATCTTCTACACCAGCGCGCCGCACGCCGACACCTCCGCCATGATCCTGGCCACCGAGCACCTCGCCACCGAGCAGGCCCTCGCCGCGTCCGGCATCCCGTTCGTGGTCCTGCGCAACGGCTGGTACCTGGAGAACTACGACCTGCGGGGCGCCCTGGAGCACGGCCTGGTCGGCGCCGCCGGCGACGGGAAGATCAGCCTGGTCACCCGGGCCGACCTGGCCGAGGCTGCTGCGGCCGCCGTGGTCGCGGACCGGCTCGACAAGCAGGTGTACGAGCTGGGCGGCGAGGGCGTCACGATGGCCGAGCTGGCCGCCGAGGTCTCCCGCCAGTCCGGCCGCGAGGTCACCTACACCAACCTGCCGCCGGAGAAGTACACGGAGTTCCTGGTGGGCGTGGGCCTGCCGGAGGGCTTCGCCGCCGTCCTGGCCGACTCCGACCACCACGCGGCCTCCGGCGCCCTCTACACCGGCACCGAGGACCTGGCCCAGCTGCTCGGCCGCCCGGCCACCCCGCTGGCCGACGCGGTCCGCGCCCGGCTCGCCTGACCCCGGACACGCCGCAGGGAGTGCCACCGCACCGGTGGCACTCCCTCGCGCTTGCCGTCAGGCGCCGTACGGCGGCGGGGGCGGGGGCTGGCGCCGCGTGGTCTCGCGGTACTCCTGCACGACCTCACCGTCGCGGTACGCCGGGTCGTTGCTCACGACCGGCGGCTGCTGCTGCACCACCGCGGGGCGACGCCGGCTGTTCCAGTACCAGATGGTGACGACCAGACCGATCAGCCCGGCCAGCATCAGCACGTAGCCGACGACGTTGATGTCCAGTCCGCTGATTTCCGCGTTGACCGCGAACGCCAGGATTGCTCCCAACGCGAGGAGAAAAATACTTCCGCCGATGCCCATATTGGCCTCCCAGGCTCGTGGCTGCCGCACCGAGCCGCGGCAATGAGTCGATGGTGTGTCTACCCCGGCGGCGGAATCCTCAATCAGGCAAGCTGGGGGCATGACTGTGCGGACCCTCGTCCTGCTCCGGCACGCCAAGGCCGAGACCCCCGGTGAGCTGCCGGATTTTGATCGCCGGCTCACCGAGAAGGGCGATGCCGACGCCGACGCGGCCGGCGCCTGGCTGGCCGACGAGCGGCTCCGGCCGGCCCTGGTGCTGTGTTCCTCGGCGCGGCGCACCCGGCAGACCTGGCAGGGCGTGTCGGTGGCGCTGGCCCAGGCCGACCCGGAGGCGCGCAGTCCCGAGGTGCACTACGAGCAGTCCCTGTATGACGGCGGCCGGACCGAGGTCATCGATCTGCTCCGCGCGGTCCCGGATTCGGTACGCACAGTGCTGGTCATCGGGCACAACCCCACGATGTCCGACGTGTCGATCCTGCTGCGCCCGTACGACGGGGACGCCACGTACGAGGCGCTACGGACCGCCGGGCTGGCCGTGCACCGGGCGGAAGGTCCCTGGTCGCAGACCGAGCCGTTCTCGATGCCGCTGGTCACCGCGCACACCGCACGCGGATAAGCAGAAGCCGGCGGGACGTCGTTGTCCGCCGGCTTCTGCTGTTCAGGAGGGCGCGAAGATCAGAACGCCTCTTCGGGCAGGTCCATCACGTCGAGCGTGGTGTTCTCGATGATCCGCCGGTCCGAGCCGATCCGGGGCAGCACCTCGCGGGCGAAGAACCGGGCCGCGGCGACCTTGCCCTCGTAGAAGGCCTTGTCAGCCGTGCTGACCTCGGTGCCCAGCGCCTTGAGCGACGCCTCGGCGCCGCGCAGCAGCAGCCAGGACACGACCACGTCGCCCAGCGCGAGCAGCACCCGGCGCGAGGTGAGACCGACCTTGTACAGCTCGCGGGTGTCGCCGCCCTGCACCGCCTGCAGCCAGCCCATCTGGATGCCCAGGATGGTCTGCAGCTCACCGAGCGCCTTGCCGAGCGACGCGCGCTCGACCTTGAGCTGACCGTTGCCGGCCTCGCTCTCGATGAACGCCTGCATCTCGGTGGCGAGCGCCGCGAGCGCCTGACCCTGGTCCTTCACGATCTTGCGGAAGATCAGGTCGAGGCTCTGGATCGCGGTGGTGCCCTCGTACAGGGTGTCGATCTTGGCGTCGCGGACGTACTGCTCGAGCGGGTAGTCCTGCAGGAAGCCGGAGCCGCCGAAGGTCTGCAGCGACTCGTGGCCGAGCAGCTCGTACGCCCGCTCCGAGCCGACGCCCTTGACCAGCGGCAGCAGCAGGTCGTTGATCCGGCTGGCGGTCTCGGCCGCCTCGGTGTCACCGGCGGCCTGGGCGATCGCGACCTTGTCCTGCCAGGTCGCCGTGTAGATGACCAGCGAGCGCAGGCCCTCCGCGTACGCCTTCTGCAACATCAGCGAGCGGCGTACGTCGGGGTGGTGGGTGATCGTGACGCGCGGGGCCGCCTTGTTCGTGTTCTGCACCAGGTCGGCGCCCTGGACGCGGTTCTTGGCGTACTCCAGCGCGTTCAGGTAACCGGTGGAGAGGGTGGCGATCGCCTTCGTGCCGACCATCATCCGGGCGTACTCGATGATCATGAACATCTGCCGGATGCCCTGGTGCACGTCGCCGAGCAGCCAGCCCTTGGCGGGCGTGCCGTTCTCGCCGAAGGTCATCTCGCAGGTGTTGGAGACCTTGAGGCCCATCTTGTGCTCGACGTTCGTGGCGTAGACGCCGTTGCGCTCGCCCAGCTCGCCGGTCTCGGCGTCGAAGTGGAACTTCGGCACGATGAACAGCGACAGGCCCTTGGTGCCCGGGCCACCCACGCCTTCGACGCCCACCGGACGGGCCAGCACGTAGTGGATGATGTTGTCGGTGAGGTCGTGCTCACCCGAGGTGATGAAGCGCTTGACGCCCTCGATGTGCCACGAGCCGTCGGCCTGCGGGATCGCCCGGGTCCGGCCGGCGCCGACGTCGGAGCCGGCGTCGGGCTCGGTGAGCACCATCGTCGAGCCCCACTGCTTGTCGACGAAGAGCTTGGCCCAGGCCTTCTGCTCCTCGGTGCCCTCGACCTGCACGACGTGCGCGAAGGAGGGGCCGGAGGAGTACATCCAGACCGGGGCGTTCGAGCCCAGGATCTGCTCGGCGATGGCCCACCACAGCGCCCGCGGCGCCAGCGTGCCGCCCAGGCTCTCGGGCAGGTCCAGCCGCCAGAACTCGGACGCCATGAAGGCCGCGTACGACTTCTTGAAGGCCTCGGGCAGGTCGGCGGTGTGCGTCGCCGGGTCGAAACGCGGCGGGTTGCGGTCGGCCTCGATGTAGCTGGCCGCGAGGTCCTCGCGAGCGAGGCGGTTGACCTCCGCGAGCACGTCGCGCGCGGTCTCGGCGTCGATGCCGTCGAACGGCGCCTGGCCGAAAGCACGATCCGCCCCGAAGACCTCGAAGAGGTTGAACTCGAGGTCGCGCAGGTTGCTCTTGTAGTGACTCATGTGTTTCTGGCCCCGCCCTCCGGACGCGAGTTACCCGTCAGTAACCACCACTGTATTACCCGCGGGTAGGGACCGACAAGTCCGCTTCGATCATTTGCTGTCCGTCGGGTTGGGGGGCGGACGGCTCCGATCGGGTGGGAACCGGGGCAACCGTTCGGACATTTGCAAGTCGCCGCGCCGCACACACGTATCGACCGGCGAAGCCCATCGTTGCTCCGTTTGTACGCGACGAATACGTACGCCCGACCCGGGGAGGTCAGCATGTTCGCAACGATCAAGAGTCTGATTCCGGAACCGCGCCAGGCCGACCAGCCGCGCCACTACGTGGGTCGGCACCGACAGCCGGAACTGATCGCCGCCGCCCGGGCCACGGTTGCCGTGATCCCCGCGCCGGCGGCCGCGCCCGGGGCCGAGGCGGCCCCGGTGGACAAGCCCGTCGAATCCAGCCCCGAGGACTAGCTCCCCGCGGCGCCGACCTCCCAGCTCGGCATGCCCACGGCAGCGCCGCCGTCCGGGCCGTTGTACTCCAGCAGCACCAGGGCGATGTCGTCCTCGAGCTGACCGTGCACCCAGTCGACCAGGGCGGTCTCCAACGATGCCAGGCCGTCGCCGACCGTGCCGTGCCCGAGCAGCCGCCAGGCCCGGTCCGTGGTCGGGAAGAACTCGCCGTCCCGGCGCGCCTCGCCCAGTCCGTCGGTGAACAGCAGCAGCCGGTCGCCCGGCTCCAGCCGCTCCACCCGCGGGCGCGCCACCGGCATGAAGCCCAGCGGCGGCGCCGGCGCCGGCGGGTCCAGCGCGATGACCTGCCCGCGCCGCAGCAGCAGCGGGGCGGGATGTCCACAGTTGACGATGGTCAGGGTGCCGCCGCGCTCCTCGACCAGCGCGGCGGTCACGAAGTCCTCGTCGCCGACACTGCGGGCAACTGCCCGGTCCAGGTCGGTGACTATCGCGCGCAGGTCGGCGCGCTCAAAAGCCACATGCCGGTACGAGCCCAGCACGATGCTCGCCAGCCGGACCGCGTCCAGCCCCTTGCCCCGCACGTCGCCGATGATGATCCGCACCCCGTACGGGGTGTCCAGGGCCTCGTAGAGGTCTCCGCCGATGTCCGCCGCGGCCGACGCCGAGATGTAGCGGCCCGCCACGGCGAGGTTGCCCACCTGCGGGCCGAGCGGGCGCAGCACCGCCTGCTGGGCGACCGCCGCCAGGCGCAGCAACTCCGCGATGCGCACGTCCTTGCGCTGCCGCAGGGTCGCGACCACGGCCGCGATGCCGGTGGCCAGCATGATCCCGACGACGTTGACCATGCTGACGGTGCCGAAGCGGCCGTCCGTGCCGGCGAAGATCATCCCGACGACCGTGGCGACCGCACCGATGGCAAGCACGGTCTGCCAGTAGGCGAACACGGCGGCCAGAAACGGCACGGCGGCGTAGAGCCCGACGAAGTTCGCCTGCGGACCGTCCGCGATCTCCACGGCCGACACGACGACGAGCAGCACAAGGGCCGCGCCGAGTCCGGCGCGGGATGCTGGGCTGAGCGGGTGGCGGCCCGCCGGGAGAATCGGCATGGGTACGCCGAACAGCATGCCTGATGCACCTGGGCCGCTGCATCATCTTGACCCCTAGTCTGAGCGGGTTCTGCCCACTCGTCGGCGGGTGACCGGGCCCGCGGTGACACCATGGCGGTGTGGCATCCGACCTGCGTGACCGGCTTCGCGCCGGATTCCGTTGGACCGACCCCGGTCCGGGCACCGATCTGCTCGTCAGCGACCGCTCCGGCTGGTGGCGCGACCCGTTGGTGCTCGACGGCCTCGGCGCGGGCCTCGCCGAACTTTTTCCGGACGCCACGCCGACGGTGGTCGTCTCGCCGGAGGTGACCGGCTTCCTGATCGGCCCGCTCGTGGCGCGTGCGCTCGGGGTGGGATTCGTGGAGGCGTACCGGGCCGGGGCGCGGCGGCCGATCGCGGAGCCGATGACCTGGGCGGAGGTGCCGGCCGACCATCGTGGGGACCGGCAGCTGCTGGGCGTACGCACCCGGCTGGTCACGCCGGCCGACCGGGTGCTGGTGGTGGACGACTGGGCCGCGACCGCCGCCCAGGTCCGCGGGCTCTACGCGCTGGTGGCGGCCCTGGGTGCGACCGTGGTCGGCACCGCGGTCATCGTCGACGAGTGCCCGCCGGTGGTCGCCGCCGAGCTGAGCATCCGCGGGTTGCTCACGGGTGCGGATCTGAGCTGAGCACCGGCGCCGGCTGAGTAGCGCTACTCAGGGGCCCGGCGGCCGGCCTCACCACGATGGACCGCATGACCACCTTCTTCCTCGGCAACTGGGCCACCCGCGTTTACCTCTTCTCCGTCGCGGTCACCGCGGTCATCCTGATCGGCGGCAACCTCGCCACCGGCAACCACGAGCCGTCGCCGGCGGCGATCTACCTGATCGGCCTGACCGCGCCGGTCTCGGTGATCTTCGCGCCGGTGTTCCTGCTCAACGACGGCTGGCTGACCATCGCGATGCTCTGGCTGAGCGTCACGGCCGGGGTCCTGCTCAACACCCTGCTGATCAACACGATCATGGGTGAGGTCGGCAAGCTCCGTTCGCACCGGGCGTGACCGCGGCGGGTCAGGCGGCGGGGCTCTTCCAGTCGGCCAGCACGCCGCGGGTGGGCTGCCAGCCGGTCGCCGCATACTCGGCGAGGCCCTGGCGCACGTACGGGTCGTCGGCCAGCAGTTCGTGGGCTCGGGCCTCGGAGTCGACGTCGAGCAGCAGGATGCCGCCGATCGGCGGGGTCTGCCGGCCGGCCGAGACGAGGACGCCGGCCCGCTCCAGCTCGTCGACGAAGGCGAGGTGCGCCGTCCGGGCCTCGTCGACCTGGTCGAGCGGGGCGAGGTAGGTCGAGATCATCAGGTACACGGGGTGGTCCTCTCAGCCGCGGAAAAGCTCAGGGCCATCCTACGATTGTGATCTAGGTCACTCCGTGCAATACGGTCGCGGCCCCGTTCGTGAATGAGGCAGATGACCACACTGGACACGGGGGACCCCATGCACCGCACGCTCCGCATCGCCGCTCTCGGCTTTGCCCTCACCGCCGCCACCCTGGCGGTCCCGACGGCCGCCCTCGCGGCACCGACGCCCGCCGCCGGGGAGATCTCGGCACTCGCGGACAACACCCCGCTGGGCGGCAACCCTTGGAGCCCGGGGGCTACCACGCACGTCAATGTCCACAATGGAGGCGAAACCGCCGCCAAGGGCTACTTCCTGGTGACCCTGCCGAAGGGCACCGAGCTCGGCGCCACCGACATCTGCGAGCCGGCCACCCCGGGCGACGCCCTGAACTGGGTCTGCGGCGGCGACGAGGTGCCCGCGGGCGGCAACAAGGACTACCTGATCCGGGTCAACTCGATCCTCGACGAGCCGGCGTTCGGCACGTCGGCGCTGGGCTACGTGACCGGCCGTACCGCGGACGGGCAGCTCGGCAACCGCAAGGACTTCCTGATCAGCTGGCCGGAGAAGATGCCGCTGCGGCTGGCCGTCAAGGCGGGCAAGACGGTCGACGGCAAGACCCAGGTGAAGGTCAAGGCCACCAACGCCGGCACGTTCGCGATCGGCGGCTACACGCTCGACATCCACACCCCGGACAACGTCACGGTCGACGACTCCTGCGGACCGGTGCCCGCACTCGACGGCATCGGCTGCCGGGTCACCCGGCAGAAGACGCTGGCGGCCGGCGCCACCGACACCTTCACCGTGACGGTCACCGTCCAGGGCGGCAAGACCCCGGTCGGCTTCGTCCTGACGCCGGCACAGCGCTACACCAACAAGGACACCAAGGCGACGCTCAAGCTCGCCGGTGACGAGGCCACCGAGTCGCCGGCGCCGGCGCCGGCCGACCCGGAGGAGAACAACGGAGGCTCGGGCGGCGGCGGCTCGCTCCCGGTCACCGGCATCGACGGCGGCACCCTGCTCATCGGGGGTACGGGGCTGGTCGCCGTCGGCGCACTGCTGCTGGGCGTCACCCGCCGGCGGCGGGTCACCCTCGGCTGAGGCAGCACCTCTCGCGGGCCCCGTTCCCGGACGGGGCCCGCGCCGGGTCCGGTTCAGCGGGCGGGTGGACGGGCGAACATCATCCGGGGCAGCTCGGCGTTCCAGCCCACGACCACCCGGCTCACCCGGCCGTCGAGATCCGTCACGATCAGCCGGCTGCCCGCGGCTGCCCGCTTCGGCTGGCCCGGCCGCTGATCCACCGGCCACTCGACGTCCCACTGCACGGCGAGCAGCCGGTTGTCGTCGTACCAGCCGGCCGGGGTGAAGGCGCGATCGATGCCGTGATCCTGGCAGGGGGCAAAGGCCGCCGGCATCGTGACGGCCCCGGTGCCGAGATCCACCAGCGAACCGTCGGGGGTGACGCCGCGGCGGCCGTTCGGCGCTATCCCGTACGGCGCCAGCGACGCCGGCGCCACCACCCGTCCGTCGGGGGCGTCCAGGGTGTGGCTACTGGTCCGGCCGTCCGCGGAGAGCAGTACCTGACCGTCCGGCGCCCAGTTGATCGCGTCGAGCGGCCCGGCCACTCGGGTGCCGTCCACGGCCGGCTCGACGATGCGCTGCCGCCCGGACACGAGGTCGACGACCACCAGCCGGACCGGGCCCGGATCGGGTACACGAGGAGCGCCGACCGACACCGCGAGCCGGGTGCTGTCCGTCGAGAACGCCGCGGTCAGGGCGTGATCCGGCAGCGTCGTCCAGGTGAGTCTGCCGGCGCCGACGTCGTACAGGCCGATCCGCCTGCCCGGCACCGGGCCGCCCGGGTGGTCGGTCGGCGCGATCGCGACGTCGGGCAGCACCGCCACCCGCGACCCGTCCGGGGCGGCGACCACGTCACTGACCGGACCGGCGTCCGGCAGCCGGTAGCCACGCCGGTCCGGGGCGAGCACATAGCCGGTCGAGTTCGGACGGTCGTCGGTCAGGTAGGCGGCTGCGACCAGCGGACCGGCCGTCACCGGCGACTCGAACACCGGCCGGCGGTCACCGTTGGCCGCGGCAGCGGTCAGGCCCGCGCCGGCGTCGGCGGCCGCCGGGGGCAGCGGTACGCACGCCGGCGCCGGGTCGTATTCGGCATAGACGCTCCAGAACAGACCCGCGCCGCTCACCAGCGCCACGACCGGCACCGCCAGCCAGATCCACTTCCGCCCACGCCGGCCAGGCCCGTCACTCATACCGGCACCGCCGTACATCCGGTCGACGCCGCCCACCCCGTGCAGGGTGTCGTTGCCGCCGAGGCCGTCATGCCCTTGCCCTTGACCTTGACGGGTCGGCTAGCTGGTCGGCCAGGTGCGGAAGTTCTGGTAGCTGCGGCTCGGCGTGGGGCCTCGCTGGCCCTGGTAGCGCGAGCCGTAGACCGCCGAGCCGTAGGGGTGCTCCGCCGGTGACGACAGCCGGAAGATGCACAGCTGGCCGATCTTCATGCCCGGCCACAGCTTGATCGGCAGATTGGCCACGTTGGACAGTTCCAGCGTGACGTGCCCGGAGAAGCCCGGGTCGATGAAGCCGGCGGTCGAGTGGGTCAGCAGGCCGAGCCGGCCCAGGCTGCTCTTGCCCTCCAGCCGGCCCGCGAGCTGGTCGCCCAGCGTGATCACCTCGAGCGTCGAGGCCAGCACGAACTCGCCCGGATGCAGCACGAACGCCTCGCCGTCGAGCACCTCGACCTGGGCGGTCAGATCGTCCTGCTGGGCGGCCGGGTCGATGTGGGTGTAGAGGTGGTTGTTGAACACCCGGAAGAAGCGGTCCAACCGGACGTCGATGCTGGACGGCTGCATCAGCTCCGGCTCGAACGGCTCGAGAGCAAGGTTTTCCGACTTGATCTCGGAGACCAGGTCACGGTCGGAGAGCAGCATCGCCACACCATACCGACCGGCATTCAGGTGCGTGTTCGGTGGTCGACTCGAACATATGTTCGATATGATGAGGGCATGGCTTCCTGGTCCGAATTCGCCGCGGCTGAGCCCGAGCTCGCCGCGGCTCTCCGTGCACTGCTCCAGCAGTACGGCCCCGGCATGGGCTACCTCGCAACGGTCCGCGCCGACGGCGGACCACGCGTGCACCCCGTGTCCCCGGTGATCACCGACGAAGGCCTCTACTGCTTCGTGGTGAACTCGGCAAAACGCCGCGACCTCGAACGCGACGGCCGTTACGCACTGCACTCCTACCCACCGGAGGAGAGCGACGACGAGGCATACCTGACCGGCCACGCCCGCCCGGTCACCGACCCGGCAGTGATCAACCGTTTGGCGGAAGCCCTGCGCGCGTCCCCGATGGTGGACTGGCGCCTGTTCGAGTTCGACATCACCACGGCGATGCTCCGCCGCCACGGCCCCGCCGGCGCCCTACCGCTGGCCATGACCCTGCGATACCCACCGATCACCCGATCGTGGCGAGACCCGGCGGCGAGCTTAGGCCGCCCCCTGGTCGCCGCCACCGGGTAGTAGGCACCGGCCGGCCACCGCTCTGCGTCGCGGGGCGCTGCCAGGTTCGGGAGGGAGCTGGGCCGCACCACGGCCCGGCCGGTGCTTACACGGGGCGGTCCCGCCACAGGGCCCGGGAATCGGGTACAGTGGGGCCGCTCGCGGGTGTAGTTCAATGGCAGAACATCAGCTTCCCAAGCTGACAGTGCGGGTTCGATTCCCGTCACCCGCTCCAACGACTGAGGCCCAGGCCAGCGGCATGATCCGCGACCTGGGCCTTCGTCATATCTGATCTCTATTCGGTGGGCGTGCCCCCTGCGTGCCCCTCTGGGTTCGCGTGCCCGTCCGTGCCCTCCGGCTCCGTGCCCCGCGCGTCCTCCACCAGCTTGCCGAGTGCGTCAGCGATCTTCCTGTCTCGGCCCGCCGTCTTGTGCAGGTAGATCAGCGCTGCCCGCGTAGTGGAGTGACCCATCCGGTCCATCAGATCCCGCAGCGTCGCCCCGGTCTCGGCCGCCCAGGTGTTCCCCGTGTGCCGGAGATCGTGGAAGTGCAGACCGGGCACGCCGGCCTTTTCGATGGCGGTGCGCCAGTGCTCCTGGAAGTTCGACCGGCGCAGCGGTCCGTCCTTCGGCCCGACGAACAGCAACGAGTCCGGCCGGCTGCCGGTGAACTCTGCGAGGTGCCATACCGCGTCCGGGATGAAGACCAACGGGATCGTGACGGCCCGGACGCTCGCCGCCGACTTGGGCGGTCCGAACACCAGCTCGCCCGTGGGCAGCTCGACTACTGACCGCTCCACGGTGACAATGCCGTCCGTCGTGTCGACGTGCCGCCGGGCAAGTGCGGCCAGCTCGCCCCAGCGCAGCGAGTTGAAGCAAGCCAGCAGTACCAGCAGCCGATACCGCTCCGGAACGGCGTCGACGATCGTGAGCACCTGGGCGACGGTGGCGATCGGCCGCTCCGGACTCTTCTCCACGCCGGCCCCGTCGATCTGGCAGGGATTCCGGCTGATGAGCCGGTCTGACACCGCAGTGTTGAGCATCGACCGCAGGAGTCGGTACGCCTTCGCCACCGTGACGGGGCCGACGCCCGCGTCCAGGAGATCGCGGCGCCACTTCCGGAGCCGGGGCGTGGTGATGTCAGCCAGGTTGAGCTTGCCGAGAGCCGGAGTGATGTGGAGCCGGTGCAGGCCCTCGTAGAGAACGACCGTCTTCGGGCGCAGCTTCGGACGCTCCCGAATCCAGGAGTTGCCGTAGTCGTGCAGCGTGACCTTGCCTGCGGAGGGATCGAGCCAGTCGCCCCGGGCGATCTCCGATTCCTTTGCAGAAAGCCAGAGTTCCGCGTCCCGCTTTCGTTCGAAAGTGGTGTCCGCCGGACGCAGATCGCCATCCGGGCCGGGGTAACGAGCCTGCCACCTGCCGGACGGCAGCTTGCGGACCCTGCCGAAGTGTCGCCGCTTCGCCGCCATCAGGCTGCCCTCCGCAGAGTTGATGGCGCGACCCGATGGGCCGCAATGTAGGCGGACAGCACGCCCTCCTCGATGCGGACATGCGTGCCGAGCTTGACGTAGGCGATGCGCCGTTCCTCGATCAGTCGCCGCACGAAGCGCTCCGAGGTGCGCAGACGTTCCGCGGTTTCATCGATGGTGAGCAGGACGTCGAGTGCGGTCATCTATTCCCTTCCCCCGTGACTGTGGTCTGCCGGTCAGTTGCCGAAAGGCTGGGTGAGTCCCCGGCCGCCGCCCGGTCCTTGGCTGCCAGCAGTTGAGAGCGCCACCGGGCGCGTTCGGAGATGGAGCGCAGGAGCCGATGCGCCATTGGCGGCACGTCGCGGTCGGTCGGCTGCGCCATCTCCCAGGCGTGCCGCAGCGGTGCCGTGCCAGCGGCGCCCTCTTCGGCGTCCGCGCCAGCAAGATCCGTGGTGACGCCGAGCAGTGCCCGCACCCATTCGCGGGCGTCCGCCTTGTGATCCGAGAGCGTCTTGCCGGACCAGTCGCGGGAGATGAGGATCCGCCGGCCGCCGATACCGAGGGTGGCTCGCTGGTGCACCTTGCCCTTGCACCGTCCAGGCTTCAGCTTGGCGGTGGCCCTCTTCGGCTGGACGCCGTAGAGGAGCCAGTTGGCGCACCGGTCGGTGCAGGGCGTGACCTGGAGCTGCTGCCAGAACCGTTCGAGGTGCGCCCGCTGCCGGTCGGTCCCGATCGGGTGGCAGTCAGCGGCGTGCTTGGTGATGTATTTCGTGATGTAGCGGAGCGTCCGCTCCGCGTCCTCGGAACCGGGCATGACGCCGCGTGCGTCGACCTGGGCACCGAAGCGGACTACGTGCACCGGTTCGGCGTCCGGATCGTCGTCGATGGCGTCGAGCGCCTCGCCCCAGGTGGCCAGCGGTACGCGAGATTCAGGGTCGACCCACGCCTCTGCCTGCTCATCCCAGACCGGAGGCCGGCTCCGGGTGTAGCGCTGGTTGTCCACCGACGGCCACCACACCTGGTGGTAGGTCGCTGCCGCGACGGTGCGCAGCACCTCCCGGGGAATGGTGCCCCGGATGGCGAAGTGCGCGTGCGGGGCAAGCCGCCGTTGCGGCTCCACGCATCCGGCGTACTGGACGTTCCAGCCTTCGCAGCGGCGCAGGTTCTGCCAGAACCGGTCCAGCAGCCGGGGGAGGTGCACGGCGTCGAAGGCCGCGCGCCGGTAGTCGTACCGACTGGGATTGACCGGCGTGCCGTCGTCGCGCACCGGGCCGTAGGAGCCGAGGGTGAGGGTCAGCCACATCGACGGCTGGTAGGAACTGCCGTCCGTGGCGGTGTAGACCTTGCCGACCGTACGACTGTCGACCTTGCGGCGAGGTAGCTCAGGCGCGTCCTGGCGCCGGCGCGTGGAGCGTTTGCGCCGCGGCCCGTCCTCCTCGTCGGCCTGGTCCTCGTCGGGGGTGTGGTGCGGTGGCGCGACCCGGCCGCGAAGACCTTCGGTGGTGATCGCCTCCTCCAGCTCGCGGATGCCGTCGTCCAGGTCGGAGACCTGATCCCACTTGGCGTCCCGGGCAGCCGCGTCACGCTCGAACTCGAGGTGTGCCCGCAGCACGATCATGGACTTCTGCGCCTCGGTAGCCGGCTCGGGGCCGGGAAGAGGCTCGTCGGTGCGGTGCCAACCCTCGCGGATCTGAGCCTGGCGCAGTCGACGGTTGCGTCGGGCACAGGGGAGGCACTTGTCCTCGCGGGTCGCGCCGCAGGGCAGGTCGATCACCTCAGTGTGGCCGGTGTCGAGGTCGGTGCGGCGCATGGCGAGCGGTCGCAGGCATACGCCGTAGTCGGTGGCGAGTTCCTTGAGCACGTCGACCGATCGCGGCAGCATCATCCGGGCTGCTCGCGATCCGGCCCGGGGCCGCGTGGTGGTGACCGGTTCGGCGGTGGGCGCGAGGCCCGGCAGGGTGGGAGCCGTCATACGCGATCACCTGCAACGTCGACCCTGGCGAGCTGGAGCGTGCGAAGCGCCGGCCGTTCCGGTGCGGTAGGCGTCGTCTCCGGCACCGGGACGAAGACCATCTGCTCCGGCTCCGTGTCGGAGGAGGTTGGAGCAGGCTCCTCGGGCGCCGGAACCGGTGACTCCTGCGCCGGCCCGGTCGAGGGGGTGGACAGCACCACCTTGACCAGGGCGAGGAAGGCCAGCGATGGCACCGCCGCGACAGTCCATCCCCACACCGACGCCTCGGCCTCGGCCACCTGCGCCGCCAGCGACAGCAGTGCGAAGCCGGTCAGCAGCGCCGCCACGAAACCGACCGGGCGTCCGGCGCGACGGCGAGCACGGATCTCCAACCCCAGGTAGATGGCCATCAGTTCCACCGCGACGGCGTTGGCCCAGCCGATCCAGTTCGGCTGCCCGTGCGCCACGGTGAGGTCATGAACGTGGGTGAAGGCAGCAGCGCCGGCCATGCCACCGATGGCGAGCAGGATGAGGAGCCGGGCCGCCGACTCCATCCGGATCCGGGTCATGGCGGTCACCTCCCGGTCGGGCGGATGTCGGTGCGGATGTAGTCGGGTGGTGCGCCGAGGGAAGCGACCGCCTCGGAGAGGCAGCGCCACAGCGCCCACGCCTCGGTGTCGGTGAGGTACATCCGGCGACGGCCGGCCCCGACGGCGAGGTAGACCGGGAACGGATCGGGACGCTCGACATCGACGCGAACGGACACCGCCGTTGCCGATCCGGTGGGACTGGGAGCACGGAGCCGGTAGAAGCGGCGTCCAGAAGGGTCAGCGGTCACGCGTCCTCCTCGGGTGTGTCCGACTTCGGGTTGAGCGCGTCGAGCAGAGACTTGGGCAGCAGCGGACGGGCGACCTGACGCGGCACCGAGGCGCGCTCCGGTTCGGGGGTGGTCTCGCGCCCGACCTGAGCGAGGATGTCGGCCGCATGGGCGGGAGCCGGGTGCTCCTCGGCCATCGCCCGGATGTGGTCGTCGCTGAGGTAGGAGAAGCGGACCCGCATGGGGTCGGGGGTGCCGTCGAGGATCACGTAGCCGACGCCCTTGGCCCACCGGGGCATCTGATCGGCCAGGGCACCCCGGTTCCGTGCGCCGTCGCCGAGGACCATGTCCACCTGCGACTCCTCGGTGAGCCCCAGGGCGATCCGGGTGGGGAACAGGTCCCGGAACGGCAGCACGTCCTTGCGTGGATCCTGGAGTGCCGCCACGACGAGGACGCCGACACCGGCACCCTGCGACAGCAGCAGACCCAGGGAGTTGGCGATGCGCTTCTTCAGCTCGCTGTCCTGGAGGTACGCGGTCAGCGCCGCCATCTCGTCGATGACCACGACCACCAGCGGGTCGTCCACGGTCGGGGTGTGCACTCGGACGACGCCGGCCAGGCGCGTCTGGCGTTCCCGCATCACGGTGACCGCCTCGTCGAGCAGGTCGGCCATCGCCTCGAACGACTTACAGGCGAACCGGGCGAACATCGGCCGGCCCATGGCGAACTCCATGCCGCCCTTGGGATCGATCACCCACAGTCGCACGAGACCGGATGAGACACCGCCGGCCAGCGCGCGGACCATCGACCACAACACCGAGCCCTTGCCCCGCCGGGTGGCGCCGCCGATCAGCACGTGAGTGGCAAGCAGGTGCAGGGACCAGGTCCGCAGGTCCTCCCGCCGGGCGAGCGCCAACGCGGTGAAGTCCGGAACAGTCGGAACGGGGAACGGCGGTACCAGCTTGCGCAGCGCGTCCGTCCGCACGAGCACCAGGTAGACGACGGTCGGACGATCCCGGAACCGCACCCGATCGACGGCCGAGAACAGCTACGCTGCTCGACCCGTCCGCACCGGCGGGTCGTCAGGGTGCTCGGTGTAGACCCGGGCGTACCGGCGACCGAACGCGTACGCCAGGTTTGCCGTTGCCTTCTGGAAGTCTGCCGGGCTCTGCCCCCGCAGCATCCGGATAGTCAGTACGTCGAGAGCCTCGTCGCAGCGCACTCGCAGCAGCCGGGGGAGTACGACGCGACGGTCATAGGTCTTGGACAGGCCGCACAGCGTGATCGCCTCACGCCAGACCCGGCGATAGACGATCAGCCGACGGGCGCGGCCGAGCAAGGGTCCGCCGAACCACGTCCACCAGGACGACGGGTGCCGCCACCGCCACACCGCCGCCGCGACTCCAACGATCAGAAGTGGAACTACCGGCCCGGGCCAGTCGTACCGGCGGTACAGAACGGCCGCCACCGCGACAAGGGCGCACGTGCCGGGGTGGCGCAAGCACCACCAGAGTCCGCGCCAGGTCCAGCGCGCCAACATGCCAAGGACGACCGCCCACAGCGGAAGCTCGAACCGCTTCGGTCGGACCATGACCAGGTCGCCGGCCGTGGTCATCACTACTTCGCCGCGGGGTCGCCTCATCGCGCACCGCCGGCGAGGGACGTCCAGCCAATGGGGCATCGAGAAGAGGTCGCGGCAGCCTGCCGCCTACCCTGGGACATGTCGAACCTTTCTCCAGGTGAGCTAGGGGAGACAGAGGGCGGGGCTGCGATCCGCCAAGATGAGTCAGCCCCGCCCGCCTTACGTCCGGTCACGCAGCCACCGCAGCGTCCGATGGCTTCTCGTCAGCGGTGCCGGGAGCGACGAGCGCGCTGGCCCTGATCGACCAGGCCAGCCGGGCACGGCACTTGTGCGGCTTGCGCTCGCCCTTGCACGCCATGCCGTCGGTGTACGGAGTCACCGTGAGTTCGGTGAACTCCACCGGGTGACGGTGATGCCACCCGGCAGCTTCACGCCGGTGGGCGGCACCGGCTGCTGAGCGGCGGCGATCTTCACCTTGACCTCGGTGGTCCGGCCGAACTTGCCCGCCTCCGGGTCCTGATCCATCACCTTGACGACCCACATCCGTACGCCGTTCTCGTCGCGTGCCTGGTTGTCGTCCTCCCGGATCCGGTCGAAGTCGACGAGCTTGTCGACGCTCAGGAACAGCGCCCCGTTCGGGAACACGTACGTGAACGGCACCGGGATCTTGATCGAGTTGGGAACCACGCGAACCTCCACCTAGACATCAAGTCAACAACTTGACTTGTTATGTGATTGCGAGTTTAGCTCGCCAAGGTCCATCGTCAAGGGCATCGATGAAAAAAGATCAGCGAAGCGGGAAGGAGCCCTCAAGCTCGTGCCGGTTCGCCGGGATGACGGCATCTACCACGAGCTGAGGCCGGCCGGCGCGGTCAAAGACCGTGACCAGCAGCGTAAGGACAGCGTCCTGTTCGCCGACCTTGAGTAGCTCGACTTCCTCGGCGGTGGGCAGCCGGGCCGAAATCCGCTCGGTGGCGTGGTCGAACTCCACGCCCTTTCGGTCGGCCAGGTGGCGGAGAATGCCACCGGTGAGAGGCTCGGACTGGCCCACAGCGGTGCCGGCAGACAGCTCAACCGGCACGAAGGTGGAACTCAGTTCCACCGGCCCCACCTCTGCCTCTACCAAGCGGCGACGCATGATGACTGGGGTGTCTGCTTCAAGCTGTAGTGCGGCCGCAGCTCGGTTGGTCGGCATGATGGCCCCAACCCGGAGCAGCGTCACGCCAGCCGCTTCGCCCTGGTCGAGCAGCTCGGCCGCCCGATCCGGGGTCTGGCGAGACGCCGGGGTCGGCCGGCCTTTGACGAATCGGCCTTTGCCCTGCTGCGACTCGATCCAGCCGTCCTGCTGGAGGATGCCGAGGGCTCGCACGATGATCGGGCGCGACGCCTTGAACTCGGCCATCAGTTGGGTCTCGCTGGGGATCCCCGCTCCTGGCGGGTAGGTCCCGTCCTCGATGCGCTGCTGGAGCGCGTTGACGAGGACCGCGTACTTCGGCGGCGAGACTTCGATGGCCACGCGACCCTCCGCCTACTCAATGGGACAACAACTTGACTTGTCAACACCTTAAAGCAAATGGAGCCGGGAGGGAACCGAGCTACGTGCCAGCCACACCACACGCGGAGGTGTTCGCGGGTATAAGCCATGGAGCGCAGGCCCGCGTGGGACGCGTGGACGATGTCGGCCCGACGAGCAGCGTCCCGACCGCCGAGGTGGGTGGGATGTAGCCAAGAGGTCTGTCGTACGAAGTTTCTACGTGAGTGCGAAGATCCAGGTTCTCGCGATTGAACGATGGTCCAGCGCTCCAGGGCTCAGACCAAGTCCTTGATTTGGAGGACAACTGGCCCCGCTTCGGACGTCGTCACCAGAGCTTCGTAGTTGGTGTTACGAACCTCGCTTCTCATGGAATCGCGTGATGTGTAGTCCACGGCAACTCCATAGGTGCCCTTTACGCGGAAGACGCCGAATTTTGAATCGAACGAGGCGCGAGCGGTCAGCAAGGGATCTTCCGTCAAGGACCACTTGACCTTCTTGGCGTCCGCCGGCAGTTGCCAATCCGGACATCCGGCCGGCATGGCCGAGGTGGCGCCGCGCAAACACCGATCGAATTCGTTCTTAAGCCTGGTCTCGACGGGTCCCCAGGGTTGACGAGGCTCCACCTTCACCACTTCGGGATCTCCCACGGCCGAGTGCTCTTTGATCTCCTGGACTTCGAGCTGGCCGTCTATCCAGTTCACCTTCGCCCAATACTTCATGGGTGTCACTACGCGCCGCGCCTTTTTGGAGACCGTGTAGTCCGCCGACACCACCACGGTCCCGAGCATGTCGAAGCGACTCTCCCCCTCGCTGTATTGAATGACCGGGGCTTCGAGGTAACTTCCATAGAATGCCCAATGGGCCTTTGAGACCTTGCCTGAGGTCTCGATCAGAGATTGCGGACAGTTGATAGGACTCGCAGACTCTGATTTTTGACACTTTTCAAACCAACTACCTGCGGCCGCGATCACAGCTACTCGCTCGACACCCACCGGCCATGGATCTGACTGCGTCGGGAATGGCTCGTCACCTCCGAATATGAAGTAGCCCAAAAGGCCAAAAAACGCCAATAGGCCAAGTCCGCTACCGCCCAGGGCAGCCGCCGATCCACTAGCGGAACTTGACTCCGCCGACTCTTCATCGATGCTCTGATCATCGGGGCCAGGCGTCGAGCCATAGTAATTCTGCGTTATGCGGTCGCCGTAGTGGTTACTGTCGCGCGCGGGCTGGATCACATCTCCGTGGTCAGTGTGGCCGGTTTGATTGACCACGTATTTACCTACCGTCCGAGTCGGGCCGGCCGTGAACGTTGTAGTCGCGTGCGACCTGGATCACGTCTCCGTCGGCGGTGTAACCGGTTTGGGTCACAGACGGGACTCCGCTACCCGGAGTGCCCCCACTATTGGCCTCCTGATCTTGCGTACTGGACACGCGTGCTGACCCTCGAAGCGCGAGGTACACGCCGATCATTGCTACCGGAAGCGCAATGATGTTTGCCCATGCTGCGGCACCGTCAAGGCTTCCGCTGAAGGCCATGATCAGCGAGGCAACGATGATCAGAATGGATACTGACGCAGTCCAGAATCGCTTGGGCACGACGTCCATGATGAGCGGCAAGCAGAGCCGACGGAAGCTTCCAGAGCGAATGTCGTCGATCTGTCAGTCGACCACACGACAAGCGCGTTGATCTTGCCGGCACTCGCGGGATGATCCACTCGCGCAGAAATGCCCTCAGTCAGACGCCGTCACCATGCGCTGCGTCCATGGGTCGGGTGTGTCGCCGCCGATATCGGTCCACATGCGTGCGTTGACCGCTCCAGGTCGATGTCAGAGCCTAGGCGTGGTCGACATCCGTCAGGTGGCCGCCGGCGGGATGTGAGTCCAGGACACGAATCGGTCGAACAACCGAGTCGGTGATCCATCGACGGTCGTCCTCATGTCTTCGATCGCCTCGAGCAGGCACGACGACACGTAGAGAGACAGCCCCGTCGGCCAGCCGTCGTACTGCTCGCCGAGCTCAACCTTCGCTGGGGCGCACGGCCAAGGCTCACCGCACACACGGCAGTCCCACGACGGGCGCTCTCCAACGTGCTCGGTGCGCGGGACGAGCATCACGCGATCCTCGCCGTCGCGAGCCGAATCCAGCCGACGAAGCGGGGATACATGCTGTCCGGCGTCGGAAACTCGCCCCGCCTGCTGAGGTCTTCGACGAACGCCACCATCTGAGCCGCCATGTAGTAGAAGAGCAGCGCCGGATGGCCCACGAACTCGGCGCCGAGGTCACCCTTCGCAGGAGCGCAGGGCCAGGGACGCTCGCAGTCCCAACACTCCCAGCCAGGGCGGATTGGTAGGTGATGGGTCTGGGGTAAGAGCGGGGTGGGCATCAGCGGCCACCGTCCCCTGACCGGTACGCCTGAGCCGGGGTCAGCTTCCCCGCGCGGCCGGGCTGGTCAAGCAGAGCAGTGGGGCCATCCCAGGTAGGACGACTCAAGAGAGTGCGCTGCTCGCCGTCCGGGAGCGGAGCCCCCAGCGAGCGTGGGGTTGCGTCCGGGCATGGCCAGCGCAGGCCGCAGACGCAGCGCCGTCGACTGAGCAACCGAAGCCATCGGTACCTGGGATAGTGCCTCATCTCAACCTCGTTCGCTCGGTGTCGATTCGACGAGCGGACGCCCCAGCGCAGCAGTTCGAACCACGAAGAGCGGCGAGCGCATGACGTCGGTGCGCGATCGGATGGCATGGGATCAGGCCGTCCGCTGCACTCGTACAGGCGCAGAAGTGCAGTCAGGACAGGCCCGCCGCACGAGTCGCACGACAACCTCTTCGGCCCTGACAGCACGGCGCGGCGAAGCCAGCCGCCAGCCGCGTCCCTCACAGGACCTGCAATCCCCCGTTGAAAGCGCCATACATAGATCGTTGTCGGCGCAGAGCCGCCAACCCATCACGTGCCGTAGTCCATCGGGGAGTAAGTTCTATCCGGCGACCGGATATCAAGTGACCCCGGATATCCGACGCTCGGATAGCGACATCGACTCCGCCCGATCGGGAGGACCGCCCGTGAGCCCTCGCTCAGCGACCGCCTTCACCGTTCCAGCGCCTGTGTGGAAGTCGGACGACATGCTCGACGCCCTGGCGGCGCGGGATGTCGCTCAGGTATTCCGGCTGGTCCAGCGGGAGACGCGAGTCAGTCAAACTCACCTGGGAGTCGCCACCGGGCTGAGCCAGGCGCAAGTGAGTGAGATCATCGGCGGCACCCGACGAGTGAGCAGCATCGACGTACTGACCCGAATTTCCACAGGGCTGTGCATGCCCACCGAGGCCAGAGTCGTCCTCCTGCTGGGCGACCGCACCCAAGGCGTTGGGGTCGGCACGGTTCCCGCGGCCCGGCCGGCCATGTGCCGACGCAGTCCTGGCCAGCGTCTCAGACAGTGCGCGAGCAGGCCGACGAGGCTCTGACGGAGCAGTTCTCCGATCTCGAAGCGATCTACCCGAGCCGCTCCGAGTTCACGTCCAAGATGCCGGCGCACGCGCTGTTCGACTGTGCGACCGACATCCGGGCGGTCGGGTTGTCACTCAACCTGATCTGCCAGCAGTACGCCGACACCCGCCTCGCCCAACTTGCGACAGACGGTGCTCGGCTACGCCTGCTGTTCCTGGATCCTGCCGGTGCTGCCATCCGACAGCGAGAGATCGAAGAGGGTCAGATCGCCGGCCAGCTGGGCGCGCTCACGTCGCTCAACCTGCAAGGAGTGCTTCGGGTACGGGACCGGCTCCCGGCCGAGGCTCGTGACCGCATCGAGGTCGCCACGTACGACCAGACGATCCGCATCAACATCACTCTGATTAACGACGAGCTGTGCATCGCCCAGCCGTATCTCCCGCACGCGCGAGGCGTCGAGTCCCCCACAATGGTGATCAAGAAGCGGTGGCCCTCGGCAGGGTTGTACTCCGTCTTCGAGCGCACCTTCGACGAGCTCTGGGACGGTGGACAGCCCCGATGACCGACTATGCCGATCTCCTGCCTATCGCACACCAGGCGGTTGACCTCGCGAGCAGCATCATGCGGAGCATGCAGCCGGGAGTTCTGACCGCTAAGGGTGACCGAGACATGGCATCCGAAGTCGACTTCGCCATCGAGAAGCAGGTGCGCGCCTTCCTGGCCGAGCGAACACCGGACATCGCGTTTCTGGGTGAGGAGAACGGGTCGAGCGGCAATACGGACGGGCTGATGTGGGCGCTGGACCCTGTCGACGGCACGGTCAACTTCGTCCATGGGTCGCCCCTCTGCGCTGTCTCCCTCGGCTTGATCAGCGAGAAGCAATCGGTCCTCGGCGTCATCGATCTGCCCTTTCTCCGCAGCCGCTACTCCGCAGCCGAAGGCCACGGCGCAGAGTCCAACGGTCAGCGCATCAGGGCCGGCGTCGTCGGAGATGTCAGCGAAGCCGTTGTGGCGATCGGTGACTACGCCGTTGGAGCCCGCGCTGAGGAGAAGAACCAGCTCAGGTTCGCGTTGACGAGTCGACTCGCAGCGCAGGTTCAGCGTATTCGCATGCACGGTTCGGCGGCTATCGATTTGGCGTGGCTTGCTGCCGGAAAGATCGACGCAGTGGTCATGCTGGCCAACAAGCCTTGGGATACCGCGGCCGGGGTCGTCATTGCGAGGGAGGCCGGCGCGCTGGCGGCCGACCGCGATGGAACTGCACACAGCTTCGATGCCCACGCGACCATCGCTGCTAACCCGGCACTCCTGCCATCAATCCTTGCCCTCATGGCTGACGCTATACCGTCCGAGCATTGAGGCGAACCGTCGCCCTCATCGACGGCGTTCCAACTTTCTGCTCTTACCGAAGCGCAGCTCTGGCTAGCGCCTCGCCGCTGCGCTCCTGGCGTCGTCGCTGGCCGCGCGGCCCTGTCACCGTCAGCCACCCGAAGGGTGACGAAGCCCTTCTACCGCCCAACTCGGGGTAGACCTACTTCCTCCCCGATTTGGCCGCATCCCGAAGCGGAGCGGCCGGGACTAGACCCGCACGCTACTGTCCGCACAGTCTGAGCTGCATCACCGACCGCCCGGATGTGGGATCCCTCCGGGTCGGCTCGTCACTCTAGCGGAAGGTGAGCCGAAAGCGGCGCTGGCTGAGTTCACGCAGGAGCACACCGCCTTCGTTATCTAGGTCCGCCTGCCCGGCCTTGTGGAACGCGTCCAGGAACTCGACGAAATCGATGAAGGAGGTCTGCTCGCGAATGTCGTCTGGGAGGAGGGCATACAGCTCCTTCTGCTCCATCGTCTTTCCCACCGCTCCTGGCACTTCCACCAGTCGAGCGAGCAGGTAGCGCTCACCCCTGGAGAGTTCCACCTTCTCCACGTCGAAAAGCAGCGGGATGGCGACGGCTAAGACCTCGGCTGGCAGTTGGTCGGCGCCGACGATGGCGAGGAGCCCTGCGAGGATCGCGGACGTCATCAGCCCTTTCGCCGTCGCACGACTCAGCCGAACCTCCCAGCCTGCAGGAGTGAAGTGGAAGTCGGCGGCCGGCTCGCCCGCCGATTGGGAGTTCTTGACCACGTCGAGAAGGATCTGGAGTCCCTGGCGGCTTGCGAATTTGTCGCCGGTCAGGTCGAGCCACCATTCCTCCAAATCTGCGCTGGAGAGGACGACGCTGCCGCCGTCCTCGTTTTCCCTTTCGCCGGTCAGGACGGCAGAGAGGTCAAGCATTGACGTGCCTCCTTGTTCAGGGCTTGATCAGCGCCCGATAGTCGATAACGTGTTCTGACTCCAGTAGTAGGGCAATGGATCGCATAGCCGACTTTCCGACTTCGATCGGGAGTACCGCAGTGTCCCGGGTGGCGCCCGGATAGTAGGAGTCGAGGAACGTTTCCAGTGTTCGTGCCTGGGGTTCGCCGCAGAGGACCACCACGAGGTCCTCCTTATCGTCAACCCGGAATGCGACCAAGTGCAGTCGGCTCTTGCCGGAAACCTGAAGGACTGTGGAGAGGAAACGTAGGGTCAGGTGCTGTTTTCTCCAGCCTTGAATCATTGGGAGAATCGGGGCATCCACCAGCGCCAGGCGCACCCCTGCTTGGGCAATGGTGGATGCCGCTACCGTCAACGCCAGATCACGTCCGGCTACGTCTCGCCTAGTTGCCGCTGCCATGGCGGCCAATGACCAGTTGACATGTAAATCAGCGCGGCCGGCAAGCCGGGTGGCGAGCAAAGCGACTTCCTCAGACCGGCAAATCTGGAGTAAAAACCACTCCCCCTCCACCTTGGACCGGGCGGTGACACAGGTCAGCACGGTGTCGCCATACTGCAAAAGTCGCTCATGGTCGGTAGGTGAGAACTTGTACTGATCGATCAATCTGCTGGCGCTTCTCACGACTACGTATACGAAGCGCGGTCGATGCGCGTCCGCCGGGTACACGATCGGGATGTCAAGGTTACCCGCCAGGGGCATCAGCCGGGCCGGACGACGTTCGGCAGACAACAGGACTCTCTCGCTGAAGACGTGCGTAAGCGTTTCCTCTAGTACGGTCGAATCGTCTTGTAGTCGCATGCGTTGGTAGCTGTCCGGCACAGCCTCCGCGACTGCCTCCATGGCGGCTTGAAGGGTCGCGCCCGACGGCTCAGCCACGAGGAAACCCCATCGACTCGCCAGTCCCTCGATGCGTTGGTCCAGGTAGGAGGCGAGCCGGGAAACCACTGGGTCGAGGTCCTCCGCGAACGTCGCAGTCAACCGCTCGGCAGAGGGATCCTGGGGGACGAACATGGACCAGAGATCATCACCGAGCAACTTGCGGCATCCCTGCAAGGTCTCCGGCCAAAAGTCAGATGGAAGGTCCTGGTGGAAGAACCTCAGTCGACGGTCAGGTCGGTCAAACGAAGGCATCCGCCATGCCGCAGGTTCATCCGGTCCTAGACGCACAAGGTGTTCCAGTACCGGCGAGGACATGCATGCATGTACGACACGTTGAACGGCCAACAATTTGAGTCTCGTGTGATCGGCGAACGGTACCACCTCGCTCGCGTCCCTATACCAGCTCAGGTATTCGCGGGAGCCTGCGAGGACGGATAGGTCTCCGTCCGCCACCATCCAGACACTCTCGAACGTGGCTGCTGATTCGTGGGTTGTCCGGCATTGCGCCGCCAGCCAGCGCAAGTTCACAGCGTGTTTGACATCCGCTGGCGCCGCGCGTTCCAAAACGGAACAAATCTGCATCAAGTTGCCGAAGGTGGTGTTGCGGGTCAGGAATTGATGCACCAGTTCGTGCGCCGAAGCGACACGCGCCGGAAGTGCTAGAAGCGACCCGGCCGAGATTTGAACGGAAGGACCCTCAATAATGCGATGAAAGCCAGAGACCTCTTCTGTGTGCGCCTCGTCGGGATCGTTACCGGTGGGCGATATCAGAAAGCTCACCATCGCATTATGCCAGGGCGGGGCAAGTGAACGACAGACTTGGCCAGCAGGTCGGAGGTAACTCCGACCGCTGAGGCAACCTTGCTCGTTGCGCCGTGATGTTGCGATACCGCCAGCCGCTCTAGCGACAGCCTCGAATCTCTGTCAGCTCAACCAATGGCCGCGCACTCCATCAGCCAGCCGCCTACCAGCCGGGAGTCGGGACGTTCAGCGAGTTGCGCACAATCGGGCCATCGACAAGACCTGCTCCCTCCGCGCACGTCGCCTGGCGGATTAGCGTCGCACGTCAGTCGATGGAGGCTGGCTTGTCTTCGGCTTGTCTTCGGCGATATTGCCGAATTGCTCTTTTATGGATCAAGGCACCGCGCTGCGCGCGGTGCGGGCGCGGCGAGCCGGCCGGCGGCAAGCCGCCCCGGTCAGCCTTCGGCACCGGGGCGGGAAGCCGCCGACACCCGCCGGAGACCGCGCCAGGACCAGAGGCCGTGACGATCGCATCAGTGGTCGTCCGCAGCTCGACTACCGGCGATCGACTGCCGCACCGGCTCCGCCGGCTTGCCACCGAGTCAGCGGGTCACCCTGCGCGGTGTGTCTCCGTGTCCGGTCGCCGTCGTGCCCTCCTCGTGCCCGTAGCGGTGGATAACCACGGGGAGCCGCGGGGAGCGCAGACCTCTCCGACCTGGGGCGCAGCGCGTTGACGTGCGCGGATTCGAACTCCTACGCGAGTTCCCAAGCTGACAGTGCGGGTTCGATTCCCGTCACCCGCTCCAACACCAACGAGGCGCCTGGTCGCGGCAACTGCCGGGCCAGGCGTTCGTCATCTCGGGCGCGCTGTCAGCTGGCCTCTTCCTCGATCGGAGGCGTCGCTGACCAGCAGTGGCCGGGGCGCCGGTCCTTCCACCCCGGCCCGAGATGAGGGTGACCGATCACCTTGCGGTTCGTGACCGGCCACCCTCACGAGTCCGCGTACGCGGTCAGCTGATTGTCAGGAAGACGTTGTCGATCTGGCCGGAGAACTGGTCGTTGCCCCGGCCCGCGCCCTTGCCGCCCACCCGCAGCGGCTCGGCGTTTGCGATTGACAGGTTTCGGGGCAGGGGTACCCGTGCGCGTTCGACACCGTCGATCGTCAGGGTCAGGCGGTCGCGGGTGCGGGCGCACATCAGGTTGTGCCAGGCGCCGTCGGCCACGTCCAGGTGCGGTTCTGCGCGGTAGATACGGGCGCGGCTGGCGATGACGCAGCTGGGGTGGCCCTGCCGGTGGTCGACCTGGAGCTTGAACTGGCTGACTCCGCCGACCGAGTAGCCCTTCTGGAACACGTTCGCGCCGTCTGCCAGGTCGCGGTGGGTCATTTTGATCGACGCGCCGTACCGCATCGGGCGGGTGCCCGGGTTGAGGGCGTCCTCGCGGAGGCCTTCCAGGATCGCCCGCGGGCACTGTCGTTCGCGGGCCAGGGTGCAGCGGGTCGGGTACTTCACCGCGAGGCCGTTGCCTTGCGGGACCAGGCTCAGGGTGCCGCCGTTCTGGGCGAGCGGGCGCAGGGCGAATGCGCCGTGGGTGTCGGTGATCGGTGCGCGTACGCCGCCGTCGAACGTGTAGCGCACGTTGACCGGGGTCTTCGCCACGCCCACCCGGCCGGCCGGCGTCAGCCCGCCGAGGCCGGGGTCGATGCTGGTGAGCACGCCGCCGCCGGAGGGGCGTGGCTGGAGGGCCACGTACTGCGGGCTGATCCGGTCGGTGGTGCCGGGCTGCACGAGTTGCGCGGCGAACAGGCCGGAGCCGAGGGCGGCGGTCGCTACCAGCGCGCCGAGGGGACTGACGCGCCGGCGTGCGCCTCGCGGGGACCGTCGGGAGTAGAACATACGGCTATTGTCCGGAACGCCGCTTTGACTAGCTTGTTCAAACTCCATTTATCGGCAAATGTGGGGTAAAGCACCCCTACGTGGTCGGTCGAACGGGCGGCTCCCCCACTGCCGCGTGCCGCACGTCGTCTCGGGCGATCACGCCCAGCGGCCTGAGCTCGCCGGCACGAGGTGCCGCCGGTCCCGGCGCATGGTCAACAGGTCAAGTTGCCGGGTCGTACTCGTCCAGGATCCGCGCCTTGAACTCCGCGGCGTGAACGGGCCGGGCGTCCGGATCCGGGCGCCGAAAGGGCTTCGCCTTCGTGCTGATGATCTCTCCTCGCGACCATCCAGGAGGGGTCTCCACCGCCGCGGCCGGGCTCGACTGACGGGACAACGCGAAACGATCTTCCGTTGTAGAGTCCCGATCGCGGCAGCGAAATCACTCGATTCGTCCCTGGCTCCACTGTGGCCGGACGCTGTCGCGCACCCCTCGAAGAAGGATGCAGATGGCAGACGTTGACGAGATGGTCCTTCGGGCACAGCGCTTCATCAACAGCACCTACAGCAACGGCGCGAAGCTCGGCATATCGAAGCTGGAGGAGAACGGCCGCACCGGATGGCCCACGATGTACGCCCTGACCCGGGCGCTGCAGTACGAGATGGGCATCACCTCTTTGTCGGACACCTTCGGTCCCACGACGCTGGCGACGCTGCAGAGCAAGTTTCCGAGCCTGAACGCGTCCACCGTTCCGTCGTGGATCTTCGGTTGCATCCTTCAGTCGGCCCTGTACTGCAAGGGCTACGACGGCGGCGGCATCGACGGCGTCTACAGCGCCCGGGTCCAGGAGTCGGTCAGCCAGCTGAAGCAGGACATGGGGCTCGCCTATGCCTACCCGGGTGGCTCCCTCGAGCCCAAGGTGGTCAAGGCGCTCCTCAACATGGACGCGTACGTCACCGTCAACAACGGGTCGAGCCAGATTCGCTCTGTCCAGCAGTGGCTGAACGGCCGGTACGTCAACCGCCGTGACTACTTCGTCATTCCGTGCGACGGCCACCACTCCCGTGATGTCGCGAAGTCGATGTTGCTGGCCATCCAGTACGAGCTGGGCATGGCCGACGGCACGGCGAACGGCGTGTTCGGGCCGGGCACGCAGGCCGGGCTGCGATCCCATCCGGTGTCGGTCGGCACGGCCGGCACCTGGGCCGAGATGTTCACCGCGGCGATGCTGCTCAACAAGCGGCCCGTCTCGTTCGGCGCCTTCACCTCCGAGGTGCAGGCCGCGGTGCGCGAGTTCCAGTCGTTCGCGAAGCTACCCGTGACCGGGACCGGGGACTTCCAGACGTGGGCGTCGCTGCTGGTCTCCTACGGCGACCAGACCCGCAAGGGCGAGGCCTGCGACGGCATCACGAAGATCACGCCGGATCGCGCGGTGGCGCTGAAGGCGGCGGGGTACAAGTACATCGGCCGGTACCTCTACAACCCGTCCTCGACGAGCCTGCCGGAGAAGGCGATCCAGCCCGGCGAGCTAGCCACGATCAAGCAGTACGGGCTGCGCTGTTTCCCGATCTATCAGACCTGGGCCCGGGACGCGACCAACTTCAGTTACGCCAGCGGCTGCGTCGACGCGACGAACGCCATCGAGTGGGCCCGGATCCACGGCTTCAAGGCGGGGTCGACCATCTACTTCGCGGTCGACTACGACGCGATGGACGCCGAGGTCACCGACTTCATCCTGCCGTACTTCCGGGGCGTGCACGGCACCGTCAGCGAGCTCTCCGGCTATCGGGTGGGCATCTACGGTCCCCGCAACGTCTGCCAGCGGGTCTCGGACACGGGCTACGCGATCACCTCGTTCGTGTCCGACATGTCGTCCGGGTTCTCGGGCAATCTCGGGTACCCGCTGCCGACCAACTGGGCGTACGACCAGATCGTCACCACGACGATCGGCTCCGGCAGCGGCCGGATCGAGATCGACAACAACATCGCCTCGGGTCGCGACACCGGTCAGGGCGACTTCGACCCGCCGCGGCCCAACACCGACGATCTTGATGTGGACCTCGACAAGGGGCGATACCAGGCGGCGCTGCTCAGGGACGTCCAGACCTACCTGACGTCGATCGGCGTCCCGGAGACCGGTGGCGAGGGCTGGACGCTCGACGGGGACTGGGTCACCTGGAACGTGATCTCCACGACCAACGCGTTCGAGCGGGTCATGGAGGCCGACTGGCTGTTCACGAACCTGGCCCGGACCCTGAAGGTTCGCAAGGCGCTCGTCCAGGCGCCGGTCCTGTGGGAGCTGCGCAAGCTGAACCCGACCGACCCGATGGTCGACGACCTCGTCCGGAACGGGCTGCGGGAGGATTCCACCACCGGCTACGGACAGATCTACGCCTGGGTCGCCATCGAAGCCCGCAACTACTGCATCCAACAGGGCATCACCAACGGCACCCCGTTGACCCTGAGCACCGACCGGCGTGCGGTGTGGGACCGCCTCCAGGACCCGCACTACAACATCGCGACGGCGGCCTACCTGACGATCTACAACGCGCATCAGGTCGGGCTCGCCCGCCCGTCGCTCACCACGAGCATGACCGACGTCCAGCTCATCCTGGAGCGCTACAACGGTGACAAGGCCGTGAGCAACAAGGACAAGATCGAGCAGTACGGACGCGAGCTGACCGGCCTGTACAACGTCCTCGAGAACTACAACAGGCTCTCCCGTGGCGCGTAGCGGGAAACCGATGACGAAGAATCGGGCACATGCGAAGACTCCTCGTAGCGGTCGCCGTGAACCTTCTCCTGGGGGTCCTTGCCGTCGTGCCGTTGTTCCTGATCTGGTACGCGCTGTCCAACGGGCCCCTGGCCGCCCTCGGCTGGACGCGGGGGGAACCGACCGAGAACGACGGGATGCTGTTCTGGTGGCTCCTGGCCGCCGTCGCGTTCGGCGGGTTCGCCTCGCTCTGGGGCCTGGTCAACGTGTGGATCCGCCGCCGGGTGGCCGTCCCGGGGTCCCGCTACTGGCCCGCCTGCGTGGCTGCGTCCCTGGTCCCGTTCTGCCTCATTCTGCTTCGATGACCCGGAAGGCGAGATCATGAATCACCGGCTGACTCGGCGAACCGTTCTCCGCACCGCCGCCGTCACGGGCGCGGCCGCGGCCGCCAGTTCCGTCCTGCCCGCCGCCCCCGCGTCGGCCCGGGAGGCCCGCAAGCCGAAGCGGCCGGCGACCTCGCAGAACGGGTGGACCATCCAGGCCAACGCGGATGTCGATTCGCAGGTGTGGACCCGTACGGTGGCCGGCACCGGGCTGAGCGTGCCGGTGTGGATCGGGGACGTCGAGGCGATCCTGCTGCACACGATTCGCCGGTTCCACTACGAGATCGAGGAGATCCGGCCGAACGACCTGGTCGGCTGGACCCCGGCGAAGAAGGTCCGCAAGCGCAGTCCCGAGTCCAATCTGGCCTCCGGCACCGCGGTACGGATCCGGCCCGGCGCGCGTGCCCGGGGCGGCTTCTTCCCCTTGCAGGAGCTGGTGCTGCGGGACGTCCTCGCCGACTGCGAAGGTCTGGTGCGCTGGGGCGGCGACGACAGTGAGGTGGACGAGTCGCTGTTCTACCTCGCGGCCGGCCCTCTCGACGAGCGGGTGAACGCCATCGGCGACAAGCTCCGCGGATGGGAGGCGTCGCCCAGCGAAGGCGCGGGGATCGGTGTGGACGTGCTGTCCCGCTCCCGGCGTACCCGCGCGGACAACCTGGCCCGCCGGCAACGCCGCTAGGCACCCGCTCAACCCTCCGCACCACCGTTTCTCAGCTGCTCCACCGCACCGGCGAAGCCGGCGCGGCGATGACAGCTGCCCTCGTAACCCTCCGACAGAACAGGAAACACCGTGCGACTCCAAGCTCGTGCTCTCGTCCTGACCGCCGTCAGCGCCCTGGCGCTCGGCGTCGGCGGACCGGCGTTCGCCCAGCCGACGCCGCCTCCGGCCGATTCTCTTCCGGCCGGGTTCCCCACGGACGTGCCGCCGGCCGCGGCCGCTCTGCGGGCCATCGAGGTCAGCTCGACCGACGGGCCGGCGCCCGTCACCCTTCCCCACCGGGTCACCCACAACAGCGACGGCAGCGTCGAAGTGATCGCCGACAAGGCGGCCGTGGACGCACTGGTCTCGGCCGCCGCGGCTTCCGACGCGTGCGGCAACTCCTGCGACGGCGAGGACCCGGCGAGCTACCTCGTGAAGCCCCCCGGCGGCCAGTCCAACTGGTACTACTGCTCCGCGGACGCCACGACGATCCACACCAAGACCGTCGACAACAGCACCTACGCCGAGCTGCGTTACAGCCCTCGGTGCCGCACGGCGTGGACCCGGGGCGGCTACTACTCGCTGCTGGCCGGCTTCAGCTACAAGTCGAACGGCACCGAGCGCGAGCGGGTGACCGGCCCGAGCGCCCACCAGCAGGGCGTCTCCCGGTACACGGCGATGCTGAACGACGCTGGTTACACGTACAAGGCGTGCATCGACGGCCAGACCGGCGGGTCCCCGCTCTGGCGCTGCACCGCCAAGTACTGATCCGGACCGGCCGAGCCGCTCACACCGCGAAGGTGCTGAGCGGCTCGGCCGGCGCACATCAAGGGGTCGGCCGGACGGATGGCTCCCCGACGACCGCGTGGAGGACGTCGTCGAGGGCGATCACGCCGAGCGGTTGGCGGCCGCTGCTCACGAGCACGATGTGCCGCCGGTCGCGCCGCATGGTCAGCAGGAGATCGGCGAGCGTCCGGTCGGGCGCGACCACGGCCAGCGGACGGACGATCTCGGCCGGAATCGGGAGGCTGCGCTGCTCACCCTCGTACCGGAGGATGTCCTTGACGTGCACGAAGCCCAGGACGCGCTGGGTTTCGCGCTGGACGACCGGCAGGCGGGAGCGGCCGCTGCGGGTCGCGACCGCCTCGATGGTCGCCGGGGTTGCGTCGTCGGCGACCGTGGTGACGCCCGCCCAGGGCTGCAGGGTGTCCGCTGCGGTGCGGTCGTGGAGGCCGAGCGCGGCGTGGATGCGGGCGTACTGCTCGGTGCCGAGCAGGCCCTCGGCTCGGGCCTGGGTGACCATGCCGGCCAGTTCCTCGGCGGTGAACACCGTCTTGACCGCGTCGGTGGCCTCGATCTTCCACAGCGACAGCACAACCTTGGCAGCCCAGCGCATCGCGGTCAGCACCGGCTTGGTCGCCGTGCAGAACGCCAGCATGAACGGGCCGAGCACCAGCGCCGAGCGTTCCGGGCCGGCCAGCGTGATGTTCTTCGGGACCATCTCGCCGACGACCGTGTGCAGGAAGACCACCACGCCCAGGGCCAGCACGAACGCCACCGGGTGGATCGCCTCCTCGGGCATCCCGATCGCGGCGAACGGGCCCTCCAGCAGGTGCGCCAGGGCCGGCTCGGCGATCGCGCCCAGCCCCAGCGAGCAGATCGTGATGCCGAGCTGCGCGCCGGCGATCATCAGCGGGATCTGGTTCATCGCCGACAGCGCCCAGCGGGCCCGCCGGGAGGTGGCGGCGAGCGGCTCCAGCGCGGTGCGCCGGGACGCGATCAGCGCGAACTCGCCACCCACGAAGAGCGCGTTGCCCAGCAGCAGCACGACGGTGACCAGCAGCTCAGTCATCGGCGGGCTCCGCCGGCGCGACGACGCTGACCTGCTCGATGCGGTGCCGGTCGACCTCCACCACGGTGAATCCCCAGCCCTCGTACTCCAGGGTCTCGCTGACGACCGGGATGTGGCCGAGCCGGGCGAGCAGGAAGCCGGCGAGCGTCTCGTACGGGCCCTCGGGCAGCCGGAACCCCGTCTGCTCGGCGACCTCGTCCTCCCGCAAGAGCCCGTCGACCAGGAACTTCTGATCCTCACCGGGGGCGGTCGACGACTGGATGCCGGCCACGTCGTACTCGTCGGCGATCTCGCCGACCAGCTCCTCGATCAGGTCCTCGACCGTGACCACGCCGTCGGTGCCGCCGTACTCGTCGACCACGATCGCCATGTCCGCGTCCGCGGCCCGCAACGCGGCCAGCACCTTGTCCAGCCCGAGGCTCTCCGGCACCAGCACGGGCTCGCGCGCGACCGTCGACACTGGAGTGCTGGCGCGGCGTTCGGGTGGGACACCGAGGGCGTCGGAGACCCCGACCACGCCGACGACCAGGTCGAGCGTCGACTCGTACACGGGAAAACGCGTGTGGCCGGTCTCGCGGGCCGCCACGATGAGATCCGCGACACTCGCGGTGGTTTTGAGCCCGACCACGTCGACGCGCGGGGTCATCGCCTTCGCCGCACGCTTCTCGCCGAAGCGGATCGTGCGGCGCAGCAGCGTCGCCGTCTCCGTGGGCAGCGCGCCGGCCCGGGCGCTGATCGCGGCCAGCAGGCCGAGCTCCTCGGGCGAACGGGCGCTGGCCAGCTCCTCCTGCGGCTCGATGCCGAGGCGGCGGACCAGCCAGTTCGCCGAGCCGTTGAGCGCGCCGATCAGCCACTTGAAGAGCTTGGAGAACGCCCGCAGCGGGGCCGCGGTGGCCAGCGCGACCCGCATCGGCCGGGCCAGGGCCGCGTTCTTGGGCACCAGCTCGCCGAAGAGCATGGACAGGATGGTGGCGAGCACCAGCGCCAGCGCGTGCGTGACCGTGCCGGTGGCGCCGCCGGCGATCGGCTCGACGGCCGGCCGGAAGAGCCGGGACAAAGCGGGCTCGGCCAGGTAGCCGGTCAGCAGGGCGGTCAGGGTGATGCCGAGCTGCGTGCCGGAGAGCTGGAAGGACAGCTCGCGCAGGGCGTGCCGGACCGTGATCGCCTGCCGTTCGCCCCTGTCGGCGCGCTTGCCGATCTCCACCCGGTCGACGGTGACCAGCCCGAACTCGGCGGCCACGAAGAAGGCGTTGCCCGCCGTCAGCAGCACGAAGGCAGCCAACGGGAGCACCGCGGTCAGGAGCAGGCCGTCCATGATCGGTTCACCTCGGCCCTCATTGTGCCGGAATGCCGGGGCGGCCGTGTGCTCGTGGTCGATGCGACACCTGGGTGCTCACGATGCGCCCGTCCGCCGGTTACCGTCGGGTTATGAACCTCGCCGAAGAGTTCGCGCTGCTCGCCTACGGCAACGATGGCGCGCCCGATACCGACAACGTCCGTCTCGATCACGGCCTGGGCGGCGCGCTACTGCTGGAGCTGACGCTCTCCGGACGGCTCGACGTCGAGGACAAGAAGGTCGTCGTCCGGGACGGCACGCCGACCGGTGACCCGCTGGTGGATCAGGCGCTCGCCCGGATCGGGGCCGACGACAAGCGCCGCCTGCCCGGCTACTGGGTCAAGAAGTTCGCCAAGGACGCCCGCAAGCAGACCCTGGACCGGCTCGTCGAGCAGCAGGTGCTGACCCGGGAGCAGGACAAGGTGCTGCTGGTCTTCCCCCGGACCCGCTACCCGGCCCCGCACGGGGTCGAGCCGGTGCCCGAGACCGAGGCGCGGCAGCGGCTGACCGCCGCCGTCTCGGGGACCGGGCCGGTCGAGCCGCGCACCGCCGCGCTCTGCGCCCTGGTGGCCGCGACCAACCTGGACCGCAAGGTCTTCCGCACGCTGGACCGCAAGCGGGCCAAGGCCCGGCTCCAGGAGATCTCGGCGGGCGACTGGGCGGCCACCGCGGTCCGCAAGACCATCGAGGAGATCCAGACCGCGGTCATCGTCGCGGTCCTGGCCGCGTCGACCGTGAGCGCGTCGACCTCCTGACCCGGCGCCGGCTACGCGGGCGCCTTGTCTCCCTTGATCGAACGGAGCAGTACGGTCGCCACGTCGATGACCTCGACGTTCTCCTGCTCGCCCTTGCCGGTGACCCCGTCGCCGATCATCGTGTAGCAGAACGGGCAGCCCACGGCGATCGTCTTCGCGCCGGTGGCCAGGGCCTCCTCGGTGCGCTCCACGTTGATCCGCTTGCCGATCTTCTCCTCCATCCACATGCGGGCGCCGCCGGCGCCGCAGCAGAAGGACCGCTCGGAGTTGCGCGGCATCTCGGTCAGACCGCCCTCAATCGCTGACCCGAGGACCTCGCGGGGGGCGTCGAAGACCCGGTTGTGCCGCCCGAGGTAACACGGGTCGTGATAGGTGACCCCACCGTCGACCGGCTGGACCGGCGTCAGCTTGCCCTCGGCCACCAGGTGCGCCAGCAGCTGGGTGTGGTGCACGACCTCGACCTCGAGGCCCAGCTGGCTGTATTCGTTGCCCAGGGTGTTGAAGCAGTGCGGGCAGGTCGCGACGATCCGCTTGACGTTGGCTTCCTGGAGCGTCTCGACGTTCTGCTGGGCCAGCATCTGGAAGACGAACTCGTTGCCGATCCGGCGGGCCGGGTCGCCGGTGCAGGTCTCGCCCTCGCCGAGGATCGCGTACTTGACGCCGGCCTCGTGCAGCAGCGTGGCGACCGCGCGGGTGGTCTTCTTCGCCCGGTCCTCGAAGGCGCCGGCGCAGCCCACCCAGAACAGGTAGTCGAAGTCCTCGGTCTCGCCGACCCGGGGCACCTCGAAGTCCAGGCCCTTGGTCCAGTCCTCGCGGGTGTTCTGCGGCGCGCCCCAGGGGTTGCCCTTGTTCTCCAGGTTGCGCAGCATGACGCCGGCCTCGGCCGGGAAGCTCGACTCGATCAGCACCTGGTAGCGGCGCATGTCGACGATGTGGTCGACGTGCTCGATGTCCACCGGGCACTGCTCGACGCAGGCGCCGCAGGTGGTGCACGACCAGAGCACGTCCGGGTCGATCACGCCGCCCTCGGCCTCGGTGCCGATCAGCGGGCGGTTGCCCTCGGCGAGCGCCAGCACGTCCATGTGCGCCAGCTGGGCCGCGGTGGCCTTCTCCTCGCCGGTCAGGTCCTTGCCACCGCCGCCGAGCAGGTACGGCGCCTTCGCGTACGCGTGATCCCGGAGCGAGAGGACGAGCAGTTTGGGCGAGAGCGGCTTGGCGGTGTTCCACGCCGGGCACTGCGACTGGCAGCGGCCGCACTCGGTGCAGGTGGAGAAGTCCAACAGACCCTTCCAGGTGAACTGCTCGACCTGGGCGACGCCGAACTGGTCCTTCTCCGGGTCGGCCTCCTCGAAGTCCAGCGGCTTGCCGTCGCTCATCATCGGCTTGAGCGCGCCCAGGCCGGAGCCGGCCGGCTTCTCCGGGCTGCGCTTGAAGAAGATGTTGAAGAACGCCAGGAAGCGGTGCCAGGCCACGCCCATCGTCACGTTCAGCGCGATGGTGATGAGCCAGCCCATCGAGATGAAGATCTTGACGACGGCGACCCAGGTGGGGCCGTTCGCCGCGGCCGGCAGCAGCGCGCCGACGGCGTGGCTGACCGGGGTGGCCCAGGCGGCGTACTCGAAGGTGTCGTTGGCGACCTTGAAGCCGCGGATGAGGAAGCCGCAGACCAGCACGCCGACGATGACCGCCTCGACGAAGTAGGCCTGCCACATCGTCGAGCCGGTGAAGCGGGAGACCTTCTTGCGCTTGTCGCGCTGCCGGATGCCGATCAGCACCAGGATGCCGGCCAGGCCGAGCACGCCGATGATCTCGGTGCCCAGGCCGTAGATCGTCCAGTGGCCGATGATCGGCAGCCCGCCGGCCGGGTCGACCACCTCGAAGTATGCCTCGACGACCAGCAGGAACAAGATCATGAACGAGACCATGACGAACCAGTGCGCCGCCCCGACCACGCCCCACTTGAGCATCCGGGTGTGACCCAGCGTCTCGGTCAGCATCGTGCGGGTCCGCTTGCCCTTGCCGACGAAGCGCTCCGGGTCGGGCCGGCCCTGCCGGATGACCGCGGTCATCTGCATCACCGCGCGGACGGCGAGCACAACGGCGACGAGGGTGACGGCGCCCGCCAGGACAGTGGCGACGATCTGCACGGTGCCCATGTGGTGGTGCCTCCTCGGTCGGCTGGCTCGCCGGCCCATGTTACCCATGAGTAATCAAAAGGCGAGCGACAGTCCAGGCGGGTGTCCGTCCGTCAGGTCGCAGTCGAAAGCGCACCCCACACTCGGACGGCAGGGTGCGCTGCCAGACAAATCAGACGAAGATCACGTTACCGCGTAACCGAGGGCCGCGCGGCTGCGTCGGCGCTAGCGCCAGCGGGACAGAATGCCCAGCGAGGCGACCATGCAGCCGAAACCGACCAGCAGGTTCCAGTAGCGCCACGCCTCGACCGGATACTGCTGCTCCGAGAGGTAGTAGACCACCAGCCAGGAGATGCCGAAGACGATCAACGCGACCGCCGTGATCGGCAGCCAGACCGGACTCGGCTTCTTGGACGCCGCCGTCGCGGCCGGACGAATGTCCGTCGGCGGCGTGTAGACCTTCTTCTTGCGAACCTGTGACTTCGGCACGGCGCTCTCCTGAGGGCAACAAGTGGTGAACAACCCACCCCTGAGCGGCTCCGGGGACCCCGAAAGCTGCCCGTGGCGAATACTGTTCGATAGCTAGCGTAGTCAAGGCGGCGCGCGCACAGGCACCCGCCGGTGGGTTTTTCGGCCGAGCCAGGGAGGACAACCGACGTGGAGTACACCACGGGGGCGCCCTCGTGGCGACTTGTCCTGCGACGAGCCCTGGGTGGACTGCGCCCCCGCCGCAAGGGTCAACGGCAGCGCGGCTGGTCGGTCGCGGTCCCGCTGATCGGCTTGGCAGCCGGCCTGCTGTTCACCACATCGGCGACAACCGCCGACGGCACGGCCCTGCGCGACGACCGCCGCCCGCAGCTCGCCGAGCTCATCGCCGACAAGCGGAGCCGGCTCGAGGACCGCGAGCAGAAGGCCGCTGACCTGCGCCGGGCGGTCGATCAGGACGCGGCCCGGCTGGCCGACGTCGACGAGCCGGTCAAGCAGGCACGCGAGCGCGCGGACGCGATGCGCGCGGGTGCGGGCTTCACCGCCCTGCGCGGTCCGGGCCTGACGGTCAGCCTCAACGACTCGCCCCAGCGCACCACCGGCACCGGCACCGACGCCCCGGAGAACGACGATCTGGTCGTCCACCAGGGTGACGTCCAGGCGGTGGTGAACGCCCTCTGGGCAGGCGGTGCCGAGGCAATGGCGATCATGGATGTCCGCGTCATCTCCACGAGCGCGGTACGCTGTGTCGGCAACACGCTGCTGCTCCACGGTCAGGTCTTCTCGCCGCCATTCAAGATCACGGCGATCGGCGAACCCACAGCGATGCACCGCGCGTTGGAGTCCGCAGAGGGAGTCCAGCAATTCCGTGTCGCGGTGGCCGATTTCGGCCTCGGCTATCAGGAAACCGTCGAGAGGAACGTGACTGTGCGGGCGTACGACGGGTCGAGTGACCTCCGATCCGCCGAGGTCACGGACTGATGGAAGCGTCGGACGCCCAGGAGGGCGCGGCGAACTCCGGTCGGCACCGCGCACCCGACGGCGACGCCCAGACGGCATTCATCCCCCGGATCACGGACGCGTCCCCGGACGGCGTGCCGGGCGGACCGCTGGACCCACCGGCGAGCCTGGGCGGGACGGCTCCGTGGCCCGCATCGCCCGGCCCGGCGGTCCCGGCTCCGGTTGCCCCGGTCTCCGCCGCCGACACTGCCGTCATCCAGACAGATGGTCCTGCAGGCACCGTTGATCCGGTCGTGGCGCGGGCCGCCGCGGCTGCCCGGGCCCGGACCGAGGGCACTCCGGTGGCGGCCGCTGTGCCCCCGCCGCTTCCCGTGCCTGCGCCCCGCACCGCGGCCGCGGTGCCTCCGCCTCGCCCGGCAGCCGCTGTGCCTCCGCCACCTCCCGCGGCCGCGCCTCGCCCGGCAGCCGCTGTGCCTCCGCCACCTTCCGTGGCCGCGCCTCGCCCGGCGGCCACTGCCAAAGGCGACTTCGACTTCTTCGCGGCTGCGGCCGAGGAGGCTCGGGCGCGGAAGTCGGCGGAGAACGGCTCTGCCCCGGCACAGAGCGCGTCGAGCGCCTTCGCCCGGCCGTCGGAGGCGAACGCCGCGGTGGGCCGTCCTGCGACGACTGAGCAGGGTGCCGAGTGGTCCGGCGACCTCGACCGGCCCCGGGTGCCGGGTGATCAGCCGGCGGCGGGCGACTTCGCGCGGCCTGGCTCTGCCGCGCCGAGTGACTATTCGCGGCCCGGCGTCGCGCCGCTGAGCAACGGTGGTGCGGCAGGGGATGACTTCGCTCGGCTGGGCGGTGTTGCGGCCGTCCAGGGCGACTACACGCGGCCTGACGCGCCGCCGGCGGCCGGGTTCGCCCGGGCCGGCAGCGGAGCTCCGACCGCGAGCGACTTCGCGCGCCCGGCGAGCAACGGCCGGGCTGCCGACGATGACGCCCGGCCCAGCAGCGGCGCACCGGCCGCGAGCAACGGCCGAGCCCTGTCCGACCACGGCCAACCCAGCAACGGCCGGACCCCGGCCGGTTATGCCCAGCCCGACGCGGGTGACTTCACGCGGCCAGGGAACGACGCGAGCGACTTCACGCGGCCGGGGACCGGCTTCGGCTACGCGCCGGAGCCCGGCGCGTCCCGGCCGGCCGGCTCGGCCAGCGCTTCAGCCGGCGTCGCCCAGCCCGGCTCCGCAGACCCCTACCCAGCCGCCGACGGCCTCGGCCGGCCGCGCGGCCCGGTCCGGCGGCAGGCCACCGGCCAGGACAACGACGTCTACCCCACCCCGACCGGCACCTACGGCAGCCAGTCCACGCCGCAGCCCCCGGCCCGGTTCGGCGAGACCGCGACACCCTCGGCCCGCCGCGCCCCCGCGGAGGATTTCACGCCGCGCCGCCCCGAGGGCTTCGGCCGGGCGGAGGGCCAGGGAGCCGACTACCGCCACGCCGAGGCCGCCAACAACTTCGGCCGTCGCCCCGCCGCGCCCCAGGACGCCTTCACCGCCGCCGAAGCCCGGCCGGAAGAACGCAGGCCAGACGCCCGCGACGTGGATCAACCCGCGGCGGCCAGGGACGGACGAGCGGGCACCCCGGCGTCGGGCCGGCCGGTGCCGCCCGGCACGCAATCGGTGGCTGACGCGTTCAGGTCCCGGGCGGACCGGCGCGCCCCCGCCGGCGACTGGAACCCCGGCGCCGATCCGTCGGCCACCGCGATCATCCGTACCGCGGACGCGCCGACCGGTCTGCTGCCCTCGGTGCGGCCCAAGGTGGGTTCCTCGTCGGCGCCGAACGTGAACGCCTCGGTGCGTACCCCGCTGCCCGGTGGGTCCGGCGATGTCGGCGCCGCTTCCGTCGCGGCCGCCGCGGCCGCCGTCGCCGCGGATCCGGATGCCGGCGTCGCGGACGGCGCGGCGGAGGAGACCAAGCCCCGACGGGGTGAGAAGGTCGTCAAGTTGCGGCCCGAGCAGACCGACGAGGGTTACAAGAGCGTGTACTCCGAGCTGACCCGCCCGACGCTGGGCTCGCGTATCCGGTCCGGGGTCCGGGTCGCCGGCGAGCTGATGATCACCTTCGGGTTGATCGTGCTGCTCTTCGCCGGGTACGAGGTGTTCGGCAACTCGGCCAAGGTCGACAACGAGCAGGACAACCTCGCCACCGAGCTCGACGACCAGTGGAACGATCCCACGGTCGCGCCGAGCACGCCCACCAAGGCCGCGCCGGCCGCGCCGGGCAAGGACCTGGTCGGGCGGCTCTACATCCCCAAGCTGGGCATGCATTGGGTCGTCGTCGACGGGGTGCGGCCGCAGGACATCCGGTACGCGCCCGGCCACTATCCGGACACCGCGGCGCCCGGCAAGGTCGGCAACTTCTCGGTGGCCGGCCACCGGATCCGGAAGATCTTCTGGCGGCTCGACGAGCTCAAGCCCGGTGACGTGATCGGCGTCGAGACCCGGAGCAACTGGTACGTCTACAAGGTCAGCGAGAGCCTGGTGGTCAAGCCCAGCGCCGTCGAGGTGGTGGCGCCGGTGCCCGGCCGCCCGCGGGCCAAGGCCACCAAGGCGATGCTCACGCTCACCACGTGCAATCCGAAGTTCAACAACTACGAGCGGCTCGTGGTGCACGCCGAGCTGGTCGACACGGTCAAGCGGGACGCCTCGCTGCCCAACGCCGGCCGGCCCGCGGACATCGGCAAGACGAAGGCTGGGGGTTAGCGATGTATGCCTGGATCTGGCGCAAGCTGCCCTTCGGCCTGTGGGGCAAGCTGACCGGTTCGCTCGCGCTGGCCACGATGGTCGGCGCGCTGCTCTGGTACGTGGTCTTCCCGTGGGCGACGCCGCTGCTGCCGTTCGACGACGTGCAGGTGGGGACGGGCACCGAGCAGAGTGGCCCGGCGCAGCAGGACCCGAACGCGGTGCCCGGCGACGACTCGCTGCTCGGGCCGGACGAGATCCCGTACGACGTGCAATCGAACGAACCCCATCCTTCTGCCAGCTAGGTGCAGCCGTGCGCATTCTCGTGATCGACAACTACGACTCATTCGTCTTCAACCTGGTGCAGTACCTGGGCCAGCTGGGTGCGGAGTGCGAGGTCCGGCGCAACGACGAGATCACGGTGGCCGAGGTCGCCGATTTCGGCGCCGCCGGGGTGCTGCTCTCCCCCGGACCGGGTACGCCGGAACGCGCCGGCATCATGATGGACGTCATCAAGGAGTACGCGGGCAAGCTGCCCATGTTCGGCGTCTGCCTCGGCCACCAGGCGATCGGGGCGGCGTTCGGTGGCACCGTCACCCGCGCCCCCGAGCTGCTGCACGGCAAGACCTCCACGGTGCAGCACAAGGGTGTCGGCGTGCTGGCCGGCCTCCCCGACCCGTTCACCGCGACCCGCTACCACTCGCTCGCCGTCCTGCCGGAGACCCTGCCGGAGGAGATCGAGGTGACCGGCTGGACGGAGTCCGGCGTGGTCATGGCGATGCGGCACCGCACCCTGCCGATCGAGGGCGTGCAGTTCCACCCCGAGTCGGTGCTGACCGAGGGCGGCCACACCATGCTGGCGAACTGGCTGGCGGCGTGCGGCCTGCCGGCGGCGCTGGAACGCGCGCCGGAGCTCGCCGCCGAGGTGGAGACCCGCCGACGTTCGGCGTTCGCCACCGCCTGATCCCGCACCCGCCGACGAGAAAGCCCGGACGCAGCTCGCGTCCGGGCTCTTCCGTGCTTGTGGTCTCAGCGGTTGATCAGGCCGCCCAGCGTGCCCTGGTCGCCGGTGCCGCCGCCGTCGCCGCCCGGCGGGTCGGGGACGGTCGGGTCCGGCGAGCCGGAGCCGTCGGGATCCGGGATCTGCTCGCTGATGACGGTCAGGGTGATCTTGGTGCCCTTGGAGCGCTTCTGCTTGGCGTCCGGGGTCTGCGAGACCACCTGTCCGGGCGTGCCCTGCTCGTCCGACTGCTCGGTCACGATGTTGGTGAAGCCCGCGTTCTGCAGCAGCGCCCGGGCCAGTTCCTCGGACTTGCCGACCACGTTCGGCACCTCGATCAGGTTGCCCCGGGAGATCTTGACGGTGATCTCGGTGCCCGGCTTGACCTGCTGGCCTTCCTTCTCGACGTCGATGACCCGACCGGCCGGCTGGTCGCTGCTCTCCTCGACGAACTTCGGGTCCAGTTTGGCGTCGCGCAGGGCGGACTCGGCGTTGTCCCGGGTGCTGCCGACCAGGTTGCTGGGCACCCTGGTGAGCGCCGGGCTGCTGCACATGTTCAGGACGACGGGGGTGTTGACCGGCAGCGTCGCGTTCGGCTCCGGCGTCTGCCTCTCGACCTTGTTCTTGCAGTCGTCCGTCTCGATCGAGTCGCCGACCGTGATGTCCTGGAAGCCCGCCTTGGTGAGCTTGTCCCGGGCTTCGCTCTCCGACAGGTTGGTCACCTTCGGCACCGCGGCGTTCGCCACCGGGTCGGGTTCCTTGTCCTGCTGCGACAGCATCAGCCCGATGCCCAGGGCCACGACGGCGAGCACGCCGAGCGCGGCCAGCACCGCCATCACCCAGGACGACGTCTTGCGTTCCGGCGGCCGCGGGCCCCGCGGGCCGACGCCGGCCGGGATCGGCCGGGTCATCGCCGTCTGCTGGTGCATCGGCGGGCCGGACATCGCCATCGTCTCGGCCTCGGACATCACCGGGGTGGCCAGGACCGGCCGGCCGGCGACCGCGCGCAGGGCGTCGGCGCGCATCTCCTGCGCGCTCTGGTAGCGGTTGAGCGGGTTCTTGGCCAGCGCCTTCAGCACGATCGCGTCGACGTCCGGCGGGACGTCGCGGTTGATGTCGCTCGGCGCCTTGGGGTCCTCGCGGACGTGCTGGTAGGCGACGCTGACCGGGCTGTCCCCGACGAACGGCGGGTGCCCGACCATGAGCTCGAACAGCACACAACCGGCGGCGTACACGTCCGAGCGGGCGTCCACGGACTCACCGCGGGCCTGCTCGGGTGACAGGTACTGGGCCGTGCCGATGACCGCGCTGGTCTGCGTCATCGTGGTGGCACCGCTGGCCAGGGCCCGCGCGATGCCGAAGTCCATGACCTTGACCTGGCCGTTCTGGGTGATCATCACGTTGCCGGGCTTGATGTCCCGGTGGATGATCCCGTGCCGGTGGCTGAACTCCAGCGCGGCGCAGATGTCAGCGATGATCTCGAGCGCGCGGCGCGGCTGGAGCCGCTGCTCGGCGGCGAGAACCTCCTTGAGGGTACGGCCGTTGACGAACTCCATGACGATGAAGGGCAGCTTCTCGCCGGTCGACGACACCTCCTCGCCGGTGTCGTAGACGGCCACGATCGCCGGGTGGTTCAGCGCCGCCGAGTTCTGCGCCTCGCGGCGGAAGCGCTCCTGGAAGGTGGCGTCCCGGGCCAGGTCGGTGCGCAGCATCTTGATCGCGACGTCCCGGCCGAGGCGCAGGTCCCGGCCCTTGTGCACCTCAGCCATGCCGCCGTAGCCGAGCAGCTCGCCGACCTGGTACCTGCCACCGAGCAGGCGGGCCTGCGCCGTCATAGCGTCTGTCGTCCTTCGGTCGCGTGGTTCAGGCTGAGCGGAGCCGCAGCCTGCTTCGTAAGACGGTACGACGCCACCGGCGCCCGTGGCTCGATCGAGCCCGCTTGCACGGTCGTGGCAGGCGGGCCGCCCTCGCCCATCGCGGCGTTCCCCTGCTTGAGCAGGAACGAGATGACCCCGGCGCAGAGCAGCACCAGCAGCGCGAGCACCACGGCCAGGACGATCAGCACCTGCCGGCCGCCGGAGCCGTCCGGCTGTTTGCCACCCTGCATCGGCTGCTGCTGCATCGGCGGCGCCGACGGATGCCGGTACGGCGGCTGACCGGACGGCACGGACGCGGCACCCCGCGCCTGCGCACCGGAGACCGGCCGGGGCACCGGCGGGTACGGCGGCCGAGCCTGACCCGAGACCGGATGTCCGGGCGGGCCGGACGAGGGCGCCCCGGAGTACGGCCGGTTCGCCACCGCGGGACCACCGGACTGCGGCCGGTTCATCGCCGGGCCGGGCGACTGGGCGCGCCCGGCCTGCGCGGAGCCGTTGACAGCCGGCTGGTGCACCTGGGTGGTCAGCGACGAGGCGGCCTGCCGGGCCACCGCGGCCATCGCCGAGGCGGTCGGCCAGCGGGCGCCCGGGTCCTTGGCCAGCGCCCGGTCCACAATGGCGCGGACCGCCGGCGGGATGTCGGAGGGCAGCGGCCGCGGGGTGTCCCGGACGTGCTTCATGGCGATCTCGATCGGCGTGGCGCCGTCGAACGGCCGGTGCCCGGAGAGGCACTGGTACGCGACCACGCCGAGCGCGTACACGTCGGAGGCGGCCGTGGCGACCGCGCCCGAGGCCTGCTCCGGCGAGATGTAGGAGGCCGTGCCCAGCACCGAGCCGGCCACGGTGAGCTGCCCGACCAGCGCGGACCGGGCGATGCCGAAGTCGGTGAGCACCAGCGTGCCGTTCGGGCGCACCAGCAGGTTGCCGGGCTTGACGTCGCGGTGCACGATGCCGTTCGCGTGCGCGGCCTGCAGCGCGTCGGCGGCCTGCGCCACCAGCGCCATGGTGCGGGCCGGGGTCAGCCGGCCGACCCGGCTCAGGGTGCGCGACAGCGCGTCGCCCTCGACGTACTCCATCACCAGGAAGGCGAGCTGCTGGTCGCTGCCGTAGTCGTAGACGTCGACCACGCCGGGGTGGTTGATCGTCGCCATGGTCCGGGCCTCGCCGCGGAACCGCTCGGCGAAGCCGGGCTCGTCCAGCAGGGCCGGGAGCAGGATCTTCACGGCGACCGTCCGGCCCAGCACCTCGTCGGTGCCGCGCCACACGTCGCCCATCCCGCCACCGGCGATCCGCTCGTCGAGGCGGTACCGGCCGCCGAGGGTGACCCCAGGGCTGATCATGTCAGTCCCCTCCCCGGCCCGCCGCGGCCTTCATGATGAGCCCGGCGATCCGGGCCGCCTCGGCACTGGCATGTCCGCCGGGCACGTTCTCCAGCATGACGCAGACCGCCGAGACTGCCTCACCCTTGTCGTTGTACGCGAACCCGACGAACCAGCCGTGGTCGTCGGCGTTCGGATCGTTCTGCGCCGTTCCGGTCTTGCCGCCGACCTCAAAACCGTTGATCTGGGCACGCTGGCCGGTGCCGTTCTCGACCACGCTCACCATCATCTCGCGCAGGTCGTTGGCGACCTGGCCGCTGATCGGCGTGCGCAGCGTCTGCGGGCTGGCGTTGTAGATCGGCCGGCGGTCGGGGCTGAGCTGCTGCTGGACCAGGTACGGCCGCATCTGCTTGCCACCGTTGGCGACCGTGGCCGCGATCAGCGCGCCCTGCATGGTCGTCATCCGGACGTCCTTCTGCCCGATCGACGACTGGGCCAGCCCGGCCAGGTCGGCGCTGCCGTCCGGGTTGGCGATGTCACCCATCCGGCTCGCCGCGACCGGGATGCCCGCGCCCTTGAGGTTGCCGACCGTGAGGTCCTCCTGCTCGAAGCCCCAGTCCTGCGCCGCCTTCTTGATCTTGTCGCGGCCCAGCTTGACGCCGAGCTGGGCGTAGCCGGTGTTGCAGCTGTCGGTCAGCGCCTCCTTGAGGGTGACCCGCTCGCCGGGGCAGGTCTGGTCCTCGGAGTTCTTGATCGGCGCGCCGGAGCCGGGTGCGGTGTAGAGCCGGCCGGCCGGGATCTCGGTGGTCTGGTCGTAGCCGTTCTGCAGCGCGGCGGCGGAGACGATCACCTTGAACGTGGAGCCGGGCGGGTAGGTCTCGGCCACCGCGCGGTTGAGCAGCGGCTTGTCCTTGTCCTTGTTCAGCTCGTTGTACGCCGCGGCGGCGGCCTTGGTGTCGTGGCTCGCCATCGGGTTCGGGTCGAAGCTGGGGAACGACGCCATCGCCTGCACCGCGCCGGTCCGCGGGTCGATGGCGATCGCGGAGCCCTTCTTGGCGCCGCGCTCGTTGTTGGTGAGCTGCTTCCAGGCCGTTTCCTGGGCCTTGCGCTTGATCGACAGCACGATGTTGCCGCCGCCGGCCTGGTCGCCGGTGAACATGGCGCTGACCCGGTCGGCGAAGAGCTTGTCGCTGGCGCCGGAGAGGAACTCGTTCTCGGTGCGCTCGATGCCGACCTCGGCGATGTTGACCGGCTTGTAGCCGACGATCGGCGCGTAGACCTGCTTCTCCGGATACTGCCGCAGGTACTTCAGCGTGTCGTCGGTCAGTTTGTTCTGCGCGAGGGCCTGGCCGTCCGCCTCGATGATCCCGCGCGGCACTTCATATTCGGCCACGGTGACGCGGCCGTTGTAGTCGCTGGTGCGGTAGGCGTCGGCCTTGTAGCCCTGCACCCAGTTCAGGTTGGCGAAGAGCAGGCCGAACAGGACGAGGATGACCACGCCGGCCTTGCGCAGGGGTGCGTTCACGGCTTGATCACCTCCGTCATGGCGCCGTGCAGCTGGGCGGGTGGTTGCTTCGGTGCACCGGCATGTGCCGCCGGACCTGCCGCCGCGGGTCTGCGCGCGGCGTCGGAGATCCGCAGCAGCATCGCGACGAGCAGCCAGTTCGCCATGAGCGACGAACCGCCGGAGGACAGGAACGGCGTGGTCTGACCGGTCAGCGGGATCAGCCCGGTGATGCCACCAAGGATGACGAAGACCTGCAAGCCCAGCGTGAACGCGAGGCCGCCGGCGACCAGCTTGCCGAAGGAGTCCCGGACGCCGAGCGCCGCGCGCAGGCCGCGCTCGACGATCAGCAGGTAGCAGACCAGCAGCGCGGAGAGGCCGAACAGGCCGATCTCCTCGCCCATGCCGGCGAAGATGAAGTCGTTGCGCACCTCGGGCACGAACCCGGGTGAGCCGGCGCCCGGGCCGGTGCCGAACAGGCCGCCGGTGCCGAGCCCGAGCAGGCCCTGGACCAGCTGGTAACTGCCGCCGATCCGGTCGTAGTTCTCCGACGCGAACGGGTCGAGCCAGACCGTGGCCCGGTCGTAGAAGTTGGCGAACGGGCCGCCGACCGACGCGCCCAGCAGATAGGCCACGTAGACGCCGCCGAAGAACATCACCAGGCCGATGAGCAGCCAGCTGACCCGTTCGGTGGCGACGTAGAGCGTCACCACGAACAGGCCGAAGTAGAGCAGCGCGGTGCCGAGGTCCTTCTCGAAGACGAGGACCAGCAGGGAGAGCAGCCACACGGTGATGACCGGGCCGAGGTCGCGGCCGCGCGGGAAGTCGATGCCGAGGAAGCGGCGGCTGGCCAGCGACAGCACCTCGCGCTTGCGGACCAGGTAGTAGGCGAAGAACGAGACCAGCGCCAGCTTGGCGAACTCACCGGGCTGGATGGAGAACCCGCCCACCTTGATCCACAGCTTCGCGCCGTTGATCTCGGAGAACCGGCCCGGCAGCACCGCCGGGATCATCACCAGGACGATGCCGACCAGGCCGAGTGTGTACGCGTACCGCGAGACGGCCTTGTGGTCGCGGACGACCAGCAGCAGCACCGCCGCCAGCACCAGGGCGGCCAGCGTCCAGGCCAGCTGACGGCCGCCGACGCCGGCGAAGATGCCCGGTTCGGGCTGCTTGTCCGCGATGGACTTGGCCAGGTCCAGCCGGCGCAGGAAGCCGACGCCGAGGCCGTTGATCAGCGCCACCGTCGGGATCAGCACCGGGTCGGCGTACGGCGCGATGAAGCGCACGACCAGGTGCAGGGCGACGAACAGGACACTCAGCAGCGCGGCGGGCACCCAGAAGGTCGGCGTGATCCGGTCGAACTGGTTGGCCTCGACCGTGGCGCCGTACGCCGCCACGATGATCATCGCCAGCGCGAGCAGTCCCAGTTCCGCGTTGCGCCCGGTCTTCGTGCCCGGGACACGCGGCATCTCACCCGTGGTCGCGGGTGTGGGAGCCGGAAGGGCGGGCGCGGTCAAGAAGGAGTCCCCAGACTTCGGTGAGCGGACGCTCAGTCGACGGGCCGGCACCCGACCGGGTCGACGACCGGCGGGGCAGACTCCGAGGGCGGGGCGTCCGGCGTGATGGCGGGCGTGGGCGCCGACGCCGACGTGGTGGTGAGCCGTCCCGGGGCCGACGATTTGGCCGCGGACGGCGCGCCGGACGGTGACACCGGCGCCGACACCGACGGCGCGGCGCTGCCGGCCACGCAGATCGGCTTCAGGTTGGGGTTGGACGGCTCGTCGCTGGTCAGCTCCTGCAGCCTCCGCTGGGCGTCGGGCTGGCTGTCGGCATGGATGCCCTGCTTGACCCGGTCCTGCGCGACCGACGTGAGGTCGTCCAGGCGAGCCGGGCTGACCTCGTGCACGCTGGAGAGGTCGAGGCCGGCGATCTGGCCGGGCACCCCGCGGAAGATCGCGAGCTGGCCCTGCTCGGTGGCGCCGACGTAGTACTGGTCCTGGGTGTACTGCCAGCCCAGGTACAGACCGCCGCCGAGCACGCTCAGCAGCAGGAGCAGCAACAGGCTGGTCCGTACCGGATGCCGCTTGGGCTGCTGCTCCGGCTCCTCGCGGTCGTACGCCGGGCCGGGCTGCGCGGGCCGTGGCGGCGCCTGCAGGGCGGCCGCGCGAGCAGCCGCGCTGGAAGCATCCGCGACAGTGGAGTTGCCCCGGTCCCGGGCGGCCGCGCCGCCGACGATCGGGGCCTGCTCGACGATGTCCGCGTCGGTCGCGTCGGCCACCACCACGGTGATGTTGTCCGGCCCGCCGCCGCGCAGCGCGAGCTGCACGAGCCGCTCGACGCACGCCTGCGGGTCGTGGATGTCCCGCATGCTCTCGCCGATGGTCTCGGCGCTGACGACGCCGGAGAGGCCGTCGCTGCAGATGAGGTAGCGGTCGCCCTTGAGGACCTGGCGGACCGAATACTCCGGGTCGATGTCCCGGCCGTCGAGCGCGCGGGTGAGCAGCGAGCGCTGCGGGTGGCTGCTCGCCTCCTCCGGACTGATCCGGCCCTCGTCGACCAGCATCTGTACGTAGGTGTCGTCCTTGGTGATCTGGGCGAACTCACCCTGGCGGAGCATGTAGGCGCGCGAGTCGCCGATGTGCACCATGCCGATCTTGCTGCCGGAGAAGAGCACCGCGGTCAGCGTGGTGCCCATCCCCTCCAGATGCGGATTGGCGTCGACGGTGTCGCGCAGGGTCTGGTTGGCCGTGCCCACGGCATGCCGGAGGGCGTCCACCAGCGCATCGCCGGGGACGTCCTCGTCGAGCGGAGCCATGGCCGCGATGACGATGTTGCTGGCGACGTCACCGGCGGCCATGCCGCCCATGCCGTCGGCGACGGCAAGGAGCCGCGGTCCGGCGTAGACGGAGTCTTGATTTCCGTCTCGGATCAGACCGCGGTCGCTCTGGGCGGCGTAGCGCAGGGTCAGGGTCATGGCCGTAACTCGAGTGAAGTGCGGCCGATCCGGATCGGCACGCCAAGGGGGACGGGAGTAGGTCCGGAGACCTTACCGCGATCGAGATAGGTGCCGTTCGTCGAGCCGAGGTCCTCGACGAACCACTGACCGTCCCGCGGCACGAGCCGGGCGTGCCGAGCCGACGCGAAGTCGTCCGTGATGACCAGCGTCGAGTCCTCCGCCCGTCCAATAGTGATCTGAGCCTCACCGAGAGTGATTCGGGTGCCGGCCAGCTGGCCGGCCGTCACCACCAGCTGCCGGGCAGCCTTGCCCCGCTTCGCCTTCGCCGGGCGGCCCTGCGGCACCACGCCGCCCACACCTCGCGGCGCGGCGACGAGACTCTTGGACCGGACCCCGGCAAAGAGGTCCTTCCGGATGACTCCCACCACCGTGAACACGAAGATCCACAGCAGTATCAGGAAGCCGAAGCGGGCGACGGTGAGGACAAATTCTGGCAAGGTGCCTAGCCGTCCACTCGGAACGTCAGGGTGGTCGTCCCCAACTGGATCATGTCGCCCGGGTTGAGCGCCACGGCCGACACGCGCTGGCCGTTGACCATCGTGCCGTTCGTCGAGCCCAGGTCGGTCAGCACGACCTGACTGCCGTCGTAGTCCAGCCGGGCGTGGCGACGCGAGATGCCGACATCCGGCAGCCTCAGGTTCGCCTGGTCCCCACGGCCGATCACCGTGGAACCCATCTGCAGCGGGTATGTGCGACCGTCGCCGGAGACCAGGCCGACGTTGCGCCCGTTGTGCCCTCCGTGCGGCGGGTAGCCACCCTGCTGCTGCTCGTACGGCGAATACGCCGGCGCCGCGTCATAGGCGGGCTGTTGCACCGGGGCGACCTCGCCGCCGGTGTACACCTCCGCCGTGACCCGGAACATGCCGGTATCGAGCCCGTCACCGCGCTCGATCTCGACTATGACGTCGCCGTAAACCGTCCAGGCCTGCTCGCCGATGAACTCCGCCTGCGACTGGGCCAGTTCCTGGGCCAGTGCAGCGGCGTACGGCGCCAGCCTGCTGTGGTCGTACGGCGAGAGATCGATCACGTAGCGGTTCGGCACCAAGGTGCGACCACCAGCGAGGATAGCCTTGTGCGCCTCGGCCTCCCGCTGCATGGCATTAAGAATCTCCACCGGGTGCACGACACCCTTGAACACCTTCGCGAAGGCACCCTCGACCAGGCCTTCCAACCGCTTCTCAAAGCGCTGCAGCACGCTCACCGGCTCCTCCTCGGGTTCCGAGGACATGATGGTATCCGGCCGCCGCTTCCGCATCTCTGCGAAGAGCCGCCGGTCGCTCCTGACCCTCGTATTGCGTCCCCTGACGCCGTGCTAGTCTTCCCTGGCGTCAAGGGCAGTATCTGCTCGTGGTGCAACGAGGGACAGCGTAGTCTGTTCCGGCTAACTGAATGCCACGGGGATGTGGCGGAATGGCAGACGCGCACGGTTCAGGTCCGTGTGTCCGAAAGGACGTGGGGGTTCAACTCCCCCCATCCCCACGAGACGCCTAGGCGCCCTCTGCCCGCGGACAGCGCGGGCCGGGGGCGTCTCGTCATGTCTGCTCCGGGGCCGAGCCCCCGGAAGCCCCGCGTTGCGGTGGGCGCGGCGGCCGCTTCGGTTGCGCTTTTGGCTGCGCTTTGGTTGCGCAGAGCGTTACCGCATCGGTACGCAATTGCGTCCTCTGTTGTTCCTCCTCCGTGGCTCTCCCGGGTTTGTGCCTTACTCCTCGGGTGACAGCGGAGCGTGAGGGTGGTCGCGTTATGCTCTCGACTGGTTTTGCCCCCGAGACCCACTGGAGAGTTTGCTCGTGGCCGTCGCCCTGGTAACCGGATCAGGTGGTCTCATCGGCTCCGAGGCGGTTCGGCACTTCGCCGGGCTCGGCCTGGAGGTCGTCGGGATCGACAACGACATGCGGCAGGAGTTCTTCGGCGCCGAGGCGTCGACGGCCTGGAACGTGCAGCAGCTCACCGCGGACCTCGGGTCGGCGTACTCGCACCACGGGGTCGACATCCGGGATCGGGACTCGCTGGGCAAGATCTTCAAGAAGTACGGCAAGGACATCGCGGTGGTCATCCACACCGCGGCGCAGCCGTCGCACGACTGGGCCGTACGCGACCCGTTCACCGACTTCGACGTGAACGCCGGCGGCACCCTCAACCTGCTGCAGAACACCCGCGAGCACTGCATCGAGGCGCCGTTCATCCACTGCTCCACCAACAAGGTGTACGGCGACACCCCCAACCGGCTCCCGCTGATCGAGCAGGAGACCCGCTGGGAGATCGACCCGGCGCACCCGTACGCGGACGGCATCACCGAGGACATGTCGATCGACCACTGCCTGCACTCGGTGTTCGGCGCGTCGAAGGTCGCCGCCGACGTGATGGCCCAGGAGTACGGCCGCTACTTCGGGATGAAGACGGCGATCTTCCGGGGCGGCACGCTCACCGGCCCGGCCCACTCGGCCACCGAACTGCACGGCTTCCTCGGGTACGTGATGCGGGCGAACATGGAGCGGCGGCTCTACCGGATCTTCGGCTACAAGGGCAAGCAGGTCCGCGACGCCATCCACAGCCACGACGTGCTCAGCGCGTTCGAGGCCTTCTTCCGTGCCCCGCGCTCGGCGGCCGTCTACAACCTCGGCGGCGGCCGGCACTCGAACTGTTCCAACCTCGAGGCCTTCGCGATGGCCGAGAAGATCAGCGGCACCGAGATGGTCACCGAGTACGTCGACGACAACCGGATCGGCGACCACCAGTGGTGGATCGGCTCGATGGCGGCGTTCCAGGCCGACTACCCGCAGTGGAAGCAGGTCTACGACGTCCCGATGATCCTCCAGGAGATCTACGAGGCCAACGTCGACAAGTGGGTGCCGCAGTCGTGACCACCGGGGGTAAGCAGAACGTCCTCGGCGTGCTCGTCGACGCCACCGACTACGAGACGGCGACGGCCCAGATCATCGAGGCCGCCCGCGAGCGCCGGCACTTCGCGGTGACCGCCCTGGCCGTGCACGGCGTGATGACCGGCGTGCAGGACCCGGCGCACAACGCCCGGCTCAACTCCTTCGACCTGGTCACCCCCGACGGCCAGCCGGTCCGCGGCGCGCTCAACCTGCTGCACCACGCGGGCCTGACCGACCGCGTCTACGGCCCCGAGCTCACCCTGCGCGTCGTGCGCCAGGCCGCGGCCGAGGGTCTGCCGGTCTACCTGTACGGCTCCACCGAGCCGACCCTGGAAAAGCTGGTGCCGGCGCTGGAGCGGTTGTTCCCGGCGCTGAAGATCGCCGGCGTCGAGGCGTCGAAGTTCCGCAGCGCCCGGCCCGGCGAGGACGTGGAGATCGCCGACCGGATCAAGGCGTCCGGCGCGCGGGTCGTGCTGGTCGGGCTCGGCTGCCCCCGCCAGGAGATCTTCACCTACGCGATGCGCCCGCTGCTCGACATGCCGCTGCTCGCGGTCGGTGCCGCCTTCGACTACCACGCCGGCCTGCTGAAGAACCCGCCCGCGTGGATGCAGAAGTACAGCCTCGAGTGGCTGTGGCGTCTCGGGTTGGAGCCCAAGCGGCTCTGGAAGCGGTACATCCTGCTGAACCCGGCGTACGTGTCCCGGCTGGCCGTGCAGAAGGCCGGGCTGTGGAAGGCGACGCCGCCGGCACCGGCGACCGAGCCGGTGACCACCTTCGCGGTCTGACCCCGCCGCCGGGACGGTGCCGGGGTCTCGCGGCGTCACCACCGGAAACCCCGGCCGACCTCCCCAGGTCGGGTCCGTGCGACGCACCGATGCATCGGTGCCGTCTGGCACCCGACACTAGGACACAGGTCACGGCCGCAACAGGGGGCAATGTCCCCTTCGCCCAATGGGATGAGGTCGCTGCGTAAGAACGCGACCACGCAAGGTAACCGGTCAACCCCTACGGGTTCCCGGTCCGGGCATATCCCGGTTTTGCTCGTTGCGGCACAGGTGAAGTCTGTGAATGTGAACACCGCAACGGATCTCGTCCTGATCGGCGCACTCGCCGGCGTCTGGCTCACCGCCGGGCTGCTCGCGGACGCCCTGCCGGGCGCTCGCACGGCTCGTGAGTTGCGCCGGCGCGCCCGCACACTGTCCATGCTGGTCGGTGGCGGGGTCGCGGTGTTCATCGCCGTGCCGCTGGTCACCGGCATCCTGCCCGGCACCTCGGCGGCTCCCGCGGCCGCTGTGCTGCCCGCCGTACCCGCGTTGGTCGTGGTGCTGGTGACCGCGCGTCGCCTCGCCCAGGTCCGGCGCGGCGCGGGCGCGTTCGCCACCGCGCCGCTGACACCGGCGCCGCCGGCGCTGCGGGCCGCCGCCGCGCACCCGCTGGTCGCGACGCCGCTGCAGATCACCGGACTGGCCGCGCTGGCCGGGCTGCCGATCGCGGCCGGCGTGATCGACGTGCCGGGCACCCAGGTCGCGGGGATCGTGCTGACCGTCGTCGGGGTGGCGGTGCTGGCCCTCGGCATCCGGCACGCGATCCGGCACAGCCGGCTGAACGTCACGGTCTTCGCGCCGATCGGCAAGGTCCGGCTCCGGGCCGTGCCGTCCCGCCCGAGCTCGGCGGAGTCCTACACCGCACTGCCGCTCGAGAGCGACCCGGCAGAGCAGCCCTACGCCACCACCGGCCACCGAGCCGCCTGACTGCTTCACCCCCGCCCGGCGGCAGGTCCCGCTACTTGCGCTTGGCTTCCTGCACATAGAGCAGTTCCAGGATGGACCGCGCGGCCTCGAACCAGCGGTCCAGCCACCCCGAGTCCGGCATCGTGCCGCGGACCGGCAGCTCCAGCAGCAACCCGCGCAGCAGTGGGTGATCCGCCATCGACTGGGAGCTGCCCGCGTCGACCCAGGCGCCGCTGGTCGGGAACACCGGCTCGGTCAGCCCCTGGAGATCCAGCGAGGGCAGCTTGGCCGCCCGGTCCAGCGCGCTGGTCGGCTCGATCGGCGTGCGGGTCGGCAGGCCGGACAGACTCGATCCGCCGCTGCCCCGCGAGACCAGCTCACCGTCGCCGTGCTCCGCGGCCAGGGCCGCATCCCGCCGGGTCTGCCGGTACGCGCTCACGCCCCCACTGAAGCGGTCCTGCGCGGTCGCGGATCCGTTGCTGAGGTTGTCGGAACCAATCGTCATCTGCTCGCCTTGCCTCGCTCGTAAGGATGGCCTGCCCGCACCGTCACGCGAGGGGGACGGTCAGCCGTACGGGCCGACGGTGTTCGGGGCGCGCGGTCCGGTCCGCGCTTAGAGCGTTCAACGAGGCGGCCCCCGAATGGGCGACGGCGCAAAGGTGGCCAAATGCGACGACCGCCCCCACGTTTGCGGCGGGGGCGGTCTCAGGGTGTCAGGCGCTACCGGTCGAACTCGCCGTCCTTGGCGCCTCCGACGAAGGCGTCCCACTCGGCACTCGTGAAGATCAGCGCGGGCCCGCTGGGGTTCTTGGAATCCCGGACCGCGATGGCCTCGTCAACGAAGGCCACCTCGACGCAGTTGTCGCAGTTCGGACCGCTGCGCGTGCTCTTGAACCACTGGGCGCGGTTCAGGTCGATCCGGAAACCTTTGGTCTCAACTTCCACAATGGCTCCTCTGCCAGCATAACGATCATGTCTCTGGACTCCTCGGGTGAGAGGGCCGACGATCGGATGGTGTCGAAGATCGAGTTGTACTTGCGGAGTTCATCGCTCTTCTCCAGAAAGAGCCCGCCGGTCGCGTTCTCGGCGAACACCACATTGGGATCTTCAGCATCAGGGAAGTCGAGGATCGCGAATGTGCCGTCCATGCCGGCGTGGGCACCCGCCGCGAACGGCAGGATCTGCAGGGTCACGTTCGGCAGCCGGGTCGCCTCGATCAATCGGAGCAATTGATCTCGCATGACCGCGTCGCCGCCGACCGGGCGACTTACCACCGCTTCATCGAGCACCACCTGAAGATCGATCGGATCGTCCTGAATCAATAACGCTTGGCGAGCCATTCGGACGCGTACCCGTTGCTCTATTTCTCGGTCGGTGTCACCCAGTCGAGCGGCCCTGATCATCGCTATTGCGTACTTATCGGTCTGAAGCAGACCCGGAATTACCTGCTGCTCGTAGGCCCGGATGGACCGGGCAGCCGCTTCCAGCCCGACGTACGCGCCGGTGAGGACCGGGCTGAATGGGTGCCACCATCCTTTTTGCCGAGCTTCGCGGGATATCTGCACGAGTTCTTCTGATTCGATGCCATTGATGCCGTAAACGTCCAGCATGTCCTTTACGTCGCGGGGCGTGGCGCTCGTGTGGCCGGTCTCGATTCTGGACACCTTGGACGGTGAACAGCCGAGACGCTCGGCCACCACGTCGATGGTCACGCCGGCTGCGTCGCGGTATCTGCGGAGCTCAGCACCGAGTCGGCGGCGGCGGATGGTGGGGCTGCGGCGCGGATTCACGCTCACCTCCGGGCTGCGTGGCATCATGCGACCGGACGGCACAGGGGTCCGCCGTACGGCGTTGTCGGCTTCAGTCTCTCTGTTGATCTCTTGATCCTTCAAGCGTCCACAGTGATCGTTTAGTCACTTTCGGCTGACCTGCAACTTGCATCGACTAGCCTCGTGGTGCAATCTTTCCGTATGGCGCGCGTCACTTAGTGTTCTTGGCGGGCTCTGAGATACCGCGCCGACCAGTCAGCAATGCACTGAAAAGCCACGTCGTTCACTGGGGGACCGACCCCGACCGACTGTCCTCGAAGGACTTGACCGAGTCCAGGGAGCACCGGCGGGCCGGCAACGGCGCAACCGCACCACCGACGATGAATGGCACAATCGTTATGGTGCAAAGATGCACGAGCCGGGCACACTGGACCATCGGCGTTCACTGTGCGGCAAAGTGATATTTGCCCCTACTGGGTTCAGGACAGGAGATGACGTGCTTCCTCGGTCCGGCGATGTCATACATGTGACGAAGGCGGCCAGCGTCCAATTCGCGGCGCCGATGCTTTTCCGCGTCATCCGGGTGCACGACTGGCCGACCTACGAGGGTTGGATCTGGCTGGACGGCTACGAGCTCAACGCGTCCGGTGACGCCGTCGAGCGCCGCTCCATCTTCGTGCAGGTCAACGGCCTTCGGCAGATCGGCAAGGCGCCCGACCCGCGGACCCGCAACGGCCGGCAGCCAGGTCTCACCACGGGCGCCGTCCAGGCCCGGTCGCTGCGCGCCAACCGCTGACCCGGACCCCGTCAGCGGCCTCGCCCGGGTTCACCACCGGTGGACCCGGCAGCGACCTCGCCCGGGGTGACAGCCGTGGGTGAGGTCAGTCCTCTTCCTGCTGTCCGGTCGGCGTGGTTGTCGTCGGCTGCGTGGGCGGTGCCGGCTCCGTCGGCGCCGCCGCGATGATCAGCGCGATGACCGTGTCCGCCGGCACCTGCTGGCCCTCGGCCGGGTCGCTGTCGATCACCGTGCCGGGCGGAGAATCGCTGGTCACATAGCGCAGCCGGTAGTTCAGGCCCTTCCGGTCCAGCGCCGCGCGCGCCTCTTCCGAGGACAGACCCTTCAGCGCCGGCACCACGATGTCGTTCGGCACCGCGGTCGGCGTGGTGGCCGGCGGCGTTGTTGCCGGCGGCGTGGACGGCGGGGCGGTGGTCGGCTCGGTCGTCGCGGTGGTGGCGGGTGCCGCGGGCGAGGCGGTCACCCCCGGCGTGCTCGTGTCCTCCCCGCCGGCCTGCACGATCAGGTAGACGCCCCAGCCCAGCAGGCCCAGCAGCAGCAACCCGACGATGCCGACCGCGATCGGCGTCCACCACTTGCCGGGCGGCTCCTCGACCGGCACCGCCGACCAGTCGGTGCCGGCGAAGTCGTCCCCGTAGCGCGGCCGCACCCCGGCGCGGGCGGACCACACCGACTCCGTGTCGTCGGCCCAGTTGTCGGTGCTGCGGGGGTAACGCTCTGTGTGCGTACCGTCGGACGGCGCGGCGGGAAGCACGGAGGTCGCGTCGCCCCGCGGGGTCAGCTGGGTCGCGTCGTCGTCCGCGGCCGGGAGCAGCTCGGTGCTGTCCGCATCCGCGTCCGCGCGGGGCAGCTGCTCGGTCCGGTCCTCCTTTCGGGGACCGCCGATCGGGGGATTCTCCTGCTCGTCGGCGAACGGGAAGAACTCACCTGTCTCGTCAAGGCGGCGGCGCTGGTCGTCGTCGGACATCGCCGGGGTCCTCTCCGCTCGGGCGTCCCTCTGCCGCCAACCTAACCAATCTTGGTGCATCAACTCATCGATTCGCAGGCATCGTCACCTACGGCTACAGTGCCCGGCATGGCCGAGAAGGGCTGGACAGCGCAGGTGGCAGCCGCGGCCGGAGTAGCCGCGGGGACGGGCGCCGCCCAACTCGGCCTCGGCTACGGCCTGGGCGTGGTGGAATGGCCGGCCGTGCCGGCCGACGACAGCGTCTGGCTGGGCAGCCTGGGCTGGGCGACCTGGATCGCGGCGAGCTCCACGGTGTTCGGCGCGGTCATCGCGGGCCGGCTCGGCCGCGCGGTGGGCGGACCCTGGCGCTTCGCGCTCGCGGTGTCCGCGGCGGTCGGCGCCCTGCTGACGGTCGCGCTGATCGCGCTCCCGGCCCGAGCAGCGGTACGCACGGAGACGTTCGCGCCCCAGACGATCGCCGGCGGGTATGCGGTGATCGGCGTGCTGGTGGGCCTGCTGATCGCCTACTGGGCGGTGGTCTCCAGACCGGCGGCGGCAAACCTGATCGCGACCGCGGCCTGGCTCTGGTCACTGGCCGTGGCGGCGGTGGTGACCACGATCTTCTGGCACCGCCCCTCCGCGACGTACCTGTCCAGCTGGCAGTTCTTCTCCCCGGACACCGCCGAGGCGCAGTACGGCATCATCGTCTGGCCGAGCGCGCTGCTGACCCTGCTGGCGGCGTTCGCGGTGGGCGTCATCGGCGTCCTGCCCGCAAGCCGCCGCGGCGACCTGGGCGTGGGCGCGGCAGCCTCGGGTGCGGTGGGGCCGCTGCTGGTGGCGGCGGCGTTCTTCGTGCTGGCGCCGCAGCTGACCGGCAACCCGGGACCCTTGCAGTCGGCCTATCTGATCGCGCCGTACGCGGTGCTGGCCGGGCTGGCGGGCTCGGCGTTGGTGGTCGCCCTCGGGCAGCGCCGGTCGGCCCGCCGGTCGGCCGGTGGGCGCTCGGAGGCCGGCGCGGTGAGTGCGGAAGCCGAGAACGGACGGACGGCACGACGCCCCGCCAGGGAACTCGCCGGACCGGACGACGGCGAGCGAGCCGGCACTCCCGGCGACGAGCCCGACGCGACAGGCACCGGCCGCGCAGGAGCGACAAACACCGCAGCGGTGAGCGGCCAGGCCGACCGGCGATCCGCCGGAGCGGTGAGCGGCAAGCGCGCCGGATCGGCGAGCGATGAACGCGACGGCGATCGGCAAACCGGGGCGGCAAGCGGCCGGGCCGCGCGTGGGGCCGGCGGGCGATCTGCCGGAGCGACCGCCGATGAGCGGGCCAAGACGGCGAGCGGCCGGGCCACCGGGTCCGTGAGCAGGGGAAATGCCGGGAAGGCAACCGCGGTGGTCCCGTCGCCGCGGTTGGCACCGGCCGACGAACCGAAGGCCGACACCCGCGCCGACTCGGACTCTCCCGCCGCCGAGCCCCGCCCCCGGAAGTCCTTCATGGACCGTTTCCGCCGCAAGGGCGGGGATCAGGACGACGCTCCGGCGACCGCCAAGGGAAGCGCCAAGGCACAGTCCGCTGCGATCTCGCCGGCACCCACCGGCTCCGACACCGTGCCCGGAAGGTCGCCCTCCGCGCGGCCCCAGTCGACAGGCCCAGACGCGCCCTCGGCCAGTTCCGGCGCACAGACCGCCGGAGCTGGCGCAGCCTCGACCGGGTCCGGCGCAGCAGCCCGCCCCGGCGCACAGGCGGCCGGGCCCAAGTCCGGTGCAGCAACCGGCCGGACCGGCGCGTCCCCGGCCCGGACCGCCGCGTCCCCGGCCCGGACCGCCGCGTCACCGGGCTCGGAGTCCGGTGTGTCCTCGGTTGACGGCGGTGCGCGACCGGCTTCTTCTTCCGCGCCCGGCCGGTCCGACACTCGCTCGACCGTCGCGCCGCCGCCCGACTCTCCCCCGATCGCGAAGATCAACGACGCTCGATCGGGTGAAAAGCCGCCGGCGCCACGGAAGTCCCCCGCCCGGCCGGCCGGCAATTCGACGCCCGGCCCGACAGATGCCGTGGGTTCCGATAAAACGCCCGCCGCGCGGAAGACCCCCGCGAAGGCGACAAAGCCCCCGGCCCGGTCGACCAGCTCCGCCGAGGACGACACCGCCGAGCTCCCGGTGCAGGACCCGAAGCGGCGCGGCGAGACCCGCTAGTCCACCGGCCAGGTGTGCACCGGCTCGTTCGTCTGTTGCAGCGAGTTGTATCGAAGCACCATGTCGCGCAGCGCCTCCTGCCTGTTCAGCCCGCGACGGTGCTCGGCGGCCCACACCGCTTGGGTCTGCCAGGTCGCTCCGTTGCGGCCGGTCCGGCAGCGCTCCTCGATGACGCCCAGCAGCCGGTCCCGGTATGCCGGTTCCACGCCGAACGAGTCCAGCCCCGCGTGGGCCTTGGCCAGCAACGTGTCCCGGACCAGCTCGGTCACCGCGATCTCGCCGTGGCCGGGCCAGTGCATCGTGGCTTCGATGCCGCGCCGGGCGGCCTCGTGGAAGTTGTCCTCGGCTGCGCCGAAGCTGAGCCGGGACCAGATCGGCCGGCCCTCCTCAGCCAGTTGCCGGGTCAGGCCGAAGTAGAACGCGGCGTTCGCCAGCATGTCGACCACCGTCGGGCCGGACGGCAGCACCCTGTTCTCCACCCGCAGGTGGGGGCGGCCGTCCATCACGTCGTAGACCGGGCGGTTCCAGCGGTAGACCGTGCCGTTGTGCAGGCGCAGCTCGCCGAGGTGGGGAATCCCGCCGGCTGCCACGACCGCGATCGGGTCCTCCTCGTCCAAGACCGGCAGCAGCGGCGGGAAGTACCGCACGTTCTCCTCGAACAGGTCGAACACCGAGGCGATCCAGCGCTCGCCGAACCACACCCTGGGGCGTACCCCCTGGGCTTTGAGCTCGTCCGGCCGGGTGTCGGTGGCCTGCTCGAACAGCGCGATCCGGGTCTCCGCCCAGAGCTGCCGGCCATGCAGGTACGGCGAGTTCGCCCCCAACGCCACCTGGACCCCGGCCACCGCCTGCGCCGCGTTCCAGTAGGCGGGGAACTGTTCCGGTGTCACCTGGAGGTGGAACTGCACGCTGGTGCACGCGGCCTCGGGCGCGATCGAGTCGTTCGCCGTCTGGAGCCGTTCGACGCCGCGGATGTCCAGACTGAACTGTTCGCCGCGGGCGCCGGCGAGCTGGTCGTTGAGGGCGCGGTACCGGTCGTTGGCGGACAGGTTCGCCAGCACCAGGTGGCTCGGCCGCAGGGTGGGCAGGCTGCCGATCAGCACGATGGTGCTGTCCGACTTCTTCGCCCGGTCCTCGGCGCGGCCCAGGCTCTCGATGATGTCCTGCTCGTATTCGGCGAAGCCGGCCCCGCTGATCAGTCGGGGTCGCGCGTTCAGCTCGAGGTTGAACTGGCCCAGCTCGGTCTGGAAACAGGGGTCGGCGAGGTTGGCCAGGATCTCGGCGTTGCGCATGGCCGGCTCGCCGTCGCCGTCCATCAGGTTGAGCTCGATCTCGAGCCCGGTCATCGGGCGTTCGGTGTCGAACGCGAAGTCGTCCAGCATCAGCGCCAGGACGTCGAGGCAGCGCCGGACCTTCTGCCGATAGCGGGCCCGGTCCTCTTGCGTGAAGACGACCCCGTAGAGGTCCTTACCCATCGTTCCTCCCGGCGCTTCCGCGTGAAGCTCTCACGTTATGCGGACCCGATAACCAAGGCCAGGGACGAAACGGACCCAGATCAGCTCTGCGTAAGCAGGCGGCAGCGCACCGTCTACCCTCGCACTCGCCGGGCCCGGCCGCTACTCGGGGCGGAAAAGCCGCAGAGCGCCGCCCGTTCGGGACGACGCTCTGCTGCGGTAGCCGGAGGGATCAGGCCTGGCGGATGGCCTCGCCCTCGATCTCGATCTTGACCTTCTTGCCGATCATGACGCCGCCGGACTCGAGCGCCATGTTGTAGGTCAGGCCCCAGTCCTCGCGGTCGATCTCGGTGGTCGCACTGAAACCGAAGACGGCCTGCCCGTACGGGCTGGTGGTCGCGCCCTCGAACTCGACGACCAGCTCAACCGGCTTGGTGACGTCCTTGATGGTGAGCTCACCGTCGAGGACGAACTCGGCGCCGGAGTGCGACTTGATGCCGGTGCTGCGGAAGGTCATCTGCGGGTACTTCTCCGCCTCGAAGAAGTCGCCGGTGCGCAGGTGGTTGTCGCGGTCCGCGGTGCCGGTCTGCACGCTGGCCGTGGTGATCGAGGCGACGACGGACGACTGCAGCGGGTCCTCGGCGATGGTGATGGTCGCGTCGGCCTCGGCGAAGTCGCCGCGGACCTTGCTGACCATCAGGTGGCGCACCACGAAGCCGACCCGCTTGTGAGCGGCGTCCAGCTTGTAGGTGCCGGCGGCCGGGATCTGGAGACCCTCGAACTCGCGGGTGCTGGCAACGGAGTCGGTCATGACAGGTTCCTCTCGATGGCAGAGCCAGGTTGTTGTCTGACGGAGCAACTATATGCCAAGCAATATTCCCCTTGTCAAGAGAACGCGCTAACATGGCTCCCGTGGCTACCGACTTCGATGACCCCCGCTTCACCGCCATCGGCCTGCTCTCCGAGGCGTACACGGGGCTGCACAGCCGATTCGCCGCACAGCTGGAGCAGCACCGGGTCTCGCCGGTCGAGTTCGAGGTGCTGATGCGGCTCGCCCGCTCACCGCAGAACCGGCTGCGGATGACCGACCTCGCCGGCCAGACCTCGCTGTCCACCAGCGGGGTGACCCGGGTCGTCGACCGGATGGACCGGGGCGGCCTGATCCGCCGGGAGGCCTGCCCGAGCGACCGCCGCAGCTCCTACGCGGTGATCACCGAGGCGGGCCTGGCCCGGCTCGACGAGATCCTGCCCGGGCATCTGGAGTTGGTGCAACGGTGGTTCATCGACCAGCTCCGCCCCGACCAGCTCGCGCAGATGCTGGAGGCGCTGCGGACCGTCCGCGACGCGGTCAACCCGTGCGCAACCGCCGGCAGCACGGCGGACGACCTCCCGGCCGCGCAGGCGAGCTGAGCCGAACGGAACGGTAACCGGCAGAAGTACCGGCAGAAGCTCCACGCACCATGGTCGAAACCCGCCTATCTCCACAAATCGCCCGAGAGCCCCGGCTAAAGTGATCTCCGCAGGGGGACGCGGCGTGGCCGAGGCCGAGGCGGGGCTACGGGGGCGTGCCTTCGTCTCGCCGCGTTACCGGGGCGTTGTGACGGCCGGCGTGTGGGGGGCACATCAAGCGCCGGTCGTCCACGCCCCGAGCAGCTCCCGCTCCCGTCGCAGCAAGGTGATCCCACCCGTACGGCATAGCTCGGCGAGCTGGTCCAGCGCCGCCTGCCGGCGCTCCGCGTCGGGAGTGCTCCGCACCACGCCGACCAGGGCCTCCACGGTGTCCCGCGGATCGTGGCCACCCGCGTACGCCTCCACCGCGGCCGTGAACAGCTCCGCCGCCCGCTTCTCCTCGCCCTGGCACAGCGCGATCGTCGCCTCGACGACCGCCGCCGGCCCGTCGGGGGGCACCTGCGGATCCGGCGCGCGCAGCTCGGCCAGCACCGCCGCCGCCTCGGTCACCCGCCCGCTCTCGGCCAGCGCCAGCCCGACCGTGGCGAGCACCCGGCGCCGATGGCCGGGGTCACCGACATCCTCCAGCTCGGCGATCGCGTCCCGGCCCAGCCGGGCGGCCTCGTCGAACCGGCCGTCGAGCCGCTCCACCTCGGCAAGGTTCGCCACCGCCACCGCGCGCAGCCGGTGCTCACCGCAGCGGCTGGCCAGCCGGTCCACCTCGGCCAGCCGGTTCCGTGCCGCGTTCAGGTCGCCCTCGCGGATCTCGTGCCAGGTGAGGTTGTTCTCGGCGACCGCCATGTCGCGGATGCGGGCGCTGCCGCGGGCCAGCTCCAGCGCCGCGGCACCGTGCCCGCGGGCCCGCTCGTAGCCGCCGGCCGTCATCCACAGCGCGGCCAGCTGGGTGTGCGCGGTGAGCTGGCCCGGCACGTCGCCCAGCGCGGCGAACTCGGCCAGCGCCGCCTCGGCCGAGCCGATCTCCTCGCCGCCCGAGCCGTGCTCCAGGGCGAGCTGGGCCAGCCCGACCTTGGCCCAGGCCCGGACCAGCGGGTCGGCGTCGGCGGTACGCGGGTCGGCCAGCAGCCGGCGCAGCCACTGCCGACCGGTGACGTCGCGACCCCGGAACCGCCACCACCTCGGCAGGGCCGCGGCGAGGCGCAGGGCGACGTGCGGATCCTCGCGGGCGGCGAAGGTCAGCGCGGCGCCCAGGTCGCCCGCGACGTCGTCGAGCCGGGCGGCGGCCTCGGCCAGGCGGCCGCCCTTGAGGTCCGGGGCGATGCCCTGGGCCAGGTCGGCCAGCACCTGCGCGTGCCGGTGCCGGGCGGCGGGCAGGTCACCGTCGGCGGCGGCCCGTTCGAGCGCGAAGTCGCCGACCACGTCCAGCAGGCGGAACCGGAAGGCGCGGGCGCCGCGGGCGCTGAGCAGGCCCAGCTCCAGCAGCCGGTCGAGCAGGTGCACCGCGTCGGTGGCGGACCCGTCCTCGAGCACCGCCTCGGCCAGGTCGAGCGACCAGCGGTTGCGGAAGGTGGCGAGCCGGTGCAGGGCGCGTTGCTCGTCGGGCGCCAGCAGGCGGTAGCTGGCGGCGACCGCCTCGCGCACCGAGACGACAGCGCCGGGGGCGGGACGCCCGGACAGGTCGAGCACCCGGTCGCCGTACCGGTCGAGGATCTCCGCGACGGTGAGCACCCGGCCGCGGGCGGCCGCCAGCTCCAGCGCGATCGGCAGCCCGCCGAGCCGCCGGACCAGTGCGGACAGCGGGGCCACCTCGTCGGGCTCGACCGGGCCGCCGCGGACCCGGGCCAGCCGGTCGAGGAAGAGCGCGACCGCCGGATAGCCGGCCACGTCGGCCAGCCCGGGGCCGGCGTGCTCCGGCGGGGCGACCAGCGGTGCGACCGGCCAGACCCGTTCGGTGGGCAGGCCGACCGGGTGCCGGCCGGTGGCCAGGAAGCGCAGGGTCGGGTGCTGGCGCAGCAACCGGCTCAGCGCCTCGGCGACGGCCTCCGACGCGCGCTCGACCGCGTCGACGAGCAGCAGCGCGGAGCGGCCGGCGAACCGGGGCGCGAGGTCGTCGGGCCGGCCCACCCCGAAGACGGCCGCGACGCCACCGAGCACCTCGCCGGCGGTGGACCCGTCGGTGACGACGATCCCGGCGACGCCGCCGGCATAGGCGGGCGCGACCCGGTGGGCCACGGTGAGCGCGAGGCTGGTCTTGCCGACCCCGGCCAGGCCGACCAGCGTGATCCCGCGCGGGCCTTCCTCCCGGGCCGGGGAGAGCCGGGCGACCAGCTCGGCGACGTCACCGTCGCGGCCGATCAGATCACCGGCCGGTGGCAGGCGGACGTAGCGCGGCGGCGCCGCGGCGCCGGCCTGCTGACCCCGGGCGGCGGCGAGAAACGCCAGCCGGTCCGCGCCCGCCAGGCCCAGCGCGGCGGCGAGCAGCTCCACCGTGGTGCGTTGCGGCCGGGACGCGCGACCCCGCTCGAGGTCGCGCACCGTGCGCACCCCGATGCCGGCCCGGGCCGCCAGCTCGTCCTGGGTCAGCTTGGCCCGCAGCCGGTAGGTGCGCAGCACGGCGTCGAATCCCGGACCACCCTGGTCCGCCCCGTGATCGGACGTCATTCCTCGAACCTAGGCACCCATGTCGATGAATGCCGAGTTCAGCAGGCTTTTTGTCGAGTAACCGACGCTGGCGCCGTCGGATTTGCCGCAGAAACCGCCCGCGCGTCCAAGATCTACAAACCGAGGCCGCGCGCGATGATCATTCGCTGCACTTCGGACGTACCCTCGCCGATCTCCAGGATCTTCGCGTCCCGGTAGAAGCGGCCCACCGCGGACTCGTTCATGAAGCCGTAGCCGCCGTGCACCTGGGTCGCGTACCGGGCGTTGTCCATCGCGGCCTCGCTCGCGTAGAGCTTGGCCAGCGCCGCCTGGTGCTTGAAGTCCTCGCCAGCGAGCATCCGGGAGGCCGCCTCGTAGTAGGCGAGCCGCGCCGTGTGCGCGCGCATCTCCATGTCCGCGATCATGAACTGGACGGCCTGGTAGTTGCCGATCGGCCGGCCGAACGCCTGGCGTTCCTTGGCGTACTTGACCGACTCGTCCACGCAGCCCTGGGCCAGGCCGACCGCGAGCGCGGCGATGGCGATCCGGCCCTCGTCGAGGATGCGCAGGAACTGCGCGAAGCCGCGGCCCCGCTCGCCGAGCAGGTTCGCCGCCGGCACCCGGACGTCGTCGAAGGCCAGCTCGTGGGTATCGGAGGCGCACCAGCCGACCTTCGAGTAGCCGGGCGCGACGGTGAAGCCCGGGGTGCCCGACGGCACGATGATCGTCGAGAGCTCCTTGGGGCCGGTCACCGCCATCACGGTGACCAGACAGGTGATGTCGGTGCCCGAGTTGGTGATGAACGCCTTGGAGCCGTTGATCACCCACTCGTTGGTCTGCTCGTCGAGCACCGCGCGGGTGGTGGTGGCGGCGGCGTCGGAACCCGTACCCGGCTCGGTGAGACCGAACGCCGCGAGCGCCTCGCCGCTGGTCAGCCGGGGCAGCCACGCGGCCTTCTGGGCGTCCGTACCGAAGCGGTAGATCGGCATGGCACCCAGCGAGACACCCGCCTCCAGGGTGATGGCCACGCTGCTGTCCACCCGGGCCAGTTCCTCCAGGGCCAGGCAGAGCGCGAAGTAGTCACCGCCCATGCCGCCGTGCTCCTCGGCGAAGGGCAGGCCGAACAGGCCCATCTTGCCCATCTGCCGCACCACGTCGTACGGGAAGGTCTTCTTCTCGTAGTGCTCGGCGATCACCGGCGCGACCTGCTCGCGGGCGAACTCCCGCACGCTGGCGACGAGCGCCTCCTGCTCCTCACTGAGCCGGAAGTCGACCATGACGGTTCCTTTCTAGACCGGAGTGACGCCGTGCCGGCGCCGGGAGAACGCACGGTCCTTGCCGCGTGCGGCGGCGAACCGGCGGATGAGCTCGCCGCGCAGGTCGGCGGGCTCCACGATGGTGTCGATGACCAGCTCGCCGGCCAGCCGGAGGATGTCGATGTCGCGCTCGTACTCGGCCCGGCGCTCGGCCACGAAGGCCGGGCGCTCGTCCGCCGGCAGCGCGGCGATCTTGTTGGCGTAGACGGCGTTCACGGCTGCCTCCGCGCCCATCACCGCGATCTTGGCGGTGGGCAGGGCGATGGTCGCCTCGGGGTCGAAGCCGGGGCCGGCCATCGCGTACAGCCCGGCGCCGTACGCCTTGCGGACGACCACGCAGATCTTGGGCACCGTGGCCTCGGAGATCGCGCTGATCATCTTGGCGCCGTGCCGGATGATGCCCTGCTTCTCCACCACGCTGCCGACCATGAACCCGGGCACGTCGGAGAGGAAGATCAGCGGCACGTTGAAGGCGTCGCAGAGCTGCACGAAGCGGCTCGCCTTGTCGGCCGAGTCGACGAACAGCACGCCGCCCTTGAACATCGAGTTGTTGCCGACCACCCCGACGGCCTGGCCGTCGAGCCGGGCGAAGCCGACCGTGAGCTCCCGGGCCCAGAGCGCGTGGATCTCGAAGAACGAACCCTTGTCGACGATGCCCTTGACGTACCGCCGCATGTCGAAGGCCTGGCGCTCGCTGACCGGGACCAGCGCGGCGAGGTCAACCGCGGCGGGCTCCTGCGGCTCGGCCACCGGCGGCTGCTGGGTCCAGTTGGCCGGCAGATAGGACAGGTACGAGCGGACCACGTCGAGCGCGTCCTGCTCGGTCTTGCAGAGGAAGTGCCCGACGCCGGACTCGGCGCAGTGCACCCGCGCGCCGCCCATCGCCTCGAGCGTCGTCTTCTCCCCGGTGACCATCTCGACCATCCGGTCGGAGCCCAGGTACATGCTGGCGTTGCCCTCGACCATCGCGACCACGTCGCAGAAGGCGGGAATGTAGGCGCCGCCCGCGGCGGACGGCCCGAACAGCGCGCAGACCTGCGGGATCGAGCCGGAGGCGCGGACCTGGGTGTGGAAGATCTTGCCGGCCCCGCGCGGGCCGGGGAACAGGTCGACCTGGTCGGTGATCCGCGCACCCGCGGAATCCACCAGGTAGACCATCGGTACGCCGGTCGCGTACGCCCGCTCGATGATCCTGATGATCTTCTCGACCGTACGCGCGCCCCAGGAGCCGGCCTTGACGGTCGAGTCGTTCGCCATCACGCACACCTCGCGCCCGTCGATCCGGGCGTTTCCGGTGATCACGCCGTCCGCGGGCAGTCCTTCGGCCAGGCTGTTGGCATAGAGCCCGTCCTCGACGAACGAGCCGTCGTCGACCAGCAGCGCGATCCGCTCGCGGGCGAAGAGCTTGCCCTTCGCGGCGTTGGCAGCGTGATAGCGCTCCGCACCGCCGGCCAGTGCCCGCTTGCGCGCCTGCGCGAGCGCCTCTGCGTCGAATGCCACCTGGTCCCCTTCGCTCGTCCCTGAACGATCGTTAGGGTAGCCCATTCGTCAGGCGGAGACCAGAGACGCCGAACGGGAGCCCTCGCTGGCAGCGAGGACTCCCGTCCGGGTGGTGCGACCGGCGCTGTGGAGGAGCGCCGGCTTACTGCTCGACGCCCAGGGGCGTCGCTCGGGTCACACCCGGGACCGGTGTGACCCGGGCATCAGCGGACTAGCTCACTTGCCGAGCTTGTCCAGGACGTTCAGGCCGCCGACGTTCAGGCCACCCGCGTTGCTCAGGTTCTGGGTGAGGCCGTCGACGCCGCCCGCCTCGGTGGCGGACTTGGCGTGACCCTTGCGAGCCGGCTTGCCGTAGGGGGCGTCGTCGTCGCCGGCCACATCGCCGTCGCCGGCCACGTCGTCGTCGTTGCCGTAGCCCTGGTCGCCGTGGTCGCCGCCGACGTAGTCGTCATCGTCGTCGTTGGTGCCGTTGTCGCCACCGTTGCCGTCGTGGCCGTGACCGTTGTCGCCACCGTTGCCGTTGCCGCCGTGGCCGTGGCCCCGGTCACCGTCGACGTCGTTGGCGCACGCCGCCGCCGAGTTCGCCAGGCCGAGCACCGCGAGCGAGTTGCCGCACACGTTGATCGGGATGCTGATCGGCGCCGCGAGCTGGGTGCCGTTCAGGATGCCGACGTTGCCCGAGGAGTCCTGCGAGACCTTGTGGCCACGGGCCGACTCGTTCTTGGCGGCGGCGGCCGAGTTGGCCTCGCCGGCGACACCGATCGAGTTGCCGGCGATGTTCAGCGGCGCCGAGATCGGAGCGTAGACCTGGGTGCCGTTGGCGATCCCGTAGTTGCCCGAGGTGTCCTGCGTGGCGGACTCGCGCCGGCCGCTGCCGCCGTTGACGCAGGCGGCCTGCGACTGGGCCAGGCCCAGGATGCTGAGCGCGTTGCCGCACAGGTTGATCGGCACGTCGATCGGCGCGTAGACCTGGGTGCCGTTCAGGACCCCGAAGTTGCCGGAGGTGTCCTGGTCGCCACCGCGGCGACGCTCGTTCTTGGCGCTCTCGACGTGGTTGACGCCGGCACCGGACGCGTTCGCCAGGCCGAGCACGGCGGCGGAGTTGCCGACCACGTTCACCGGCACGGAGATCGGCAGGTACGCCTGGGTCCCGTTGGCGATGCCGAAGTTGCCCGAGGAGTTCTGCGACACGTTGCGGCCACGGCCCCGCTTCCAGTCGCGGTCGCCCTTCTTGCCGCTCTCGACGAAGTTGATGCCGGAGCCGGCCGAGTTGGCCTCGCCCGCCACGCCGATCGAGTTGCCGACCACGTTCAGCGGCACGGCGATCGGCGCGAACACCTGTGTGCCGTTCAGGATCCCGACGTTGCCGGAGCTGTCCTGGGAGACGTCGGCCTGGGCAGCGCCCGGGGCGAACAGCAGGGCGCCGGCGGCCAGAACGCCGACGCTGAGAGTCTTACGAACCCAAGTCCTCATGAAAAGAAGATGCCTTTCGGAATTGTCTGCAAATGGTGAGACGCGTATTCGATTGCTCGGTGCTTTCGGGCGCAGCGGTGCCCTGGCGCTGTTTCGAATGCCCTGACCCCGCCTGTCGACGTGCGCCCATTGCAGGTGACGCGCAGTGCGGTGACGTACCGACCGTGGGCTTGCGGTGATTCGCCGCCTGTTCGCAAGCGGGTGGGGAATCAGGCCCGTGGTGCGGGCACAGCCGATCCCTTCAGGACAGCGGATCGTGCGTGCCGGCCGGTGCCGGTACTAGTCAGGTGAGACGGTCGGCGCCTCGGCGTCATGGCGCCGGACTCCGACATCGGTCGCGATCGGCAGCCGGTGGCAGGCCACCGTGCTGTCCGTGACCTTGGCGGGCAGGAAGGCGGCAGCGCCACCCTCCGTCGCGGTTCCCGGCCCAGAAGCCGGAACGCCGCTCGCTGGCCCGAGGTGTACCCGCTCAGGCGCGGGTCCGTCACCGCCGGGTGTGTCGCTGACCGTTTCCGGCTTGGCTGCCGTAGCGGCGGCCGGGTGCCGGTCGGCAGCGATCGAGTGCTGCCGTGCGACGGTCTTTCCCACCGGGTGCCACCGGTCGCGCTCAGGCGCGGCTGCCGACACCCTCTCGTCCTCGTCCTCGTCCACGACGACGGCATCGGCCTGGTCCACATCGGACTTCGGGTCGGCCGGTTCGTGGGCGATCGGCCGCTCCGGCGCCGCCGGAGCTGTCGCCGGAACTTTCGCCGCCTGCGGCGGCTCGGGTTCCCGCACGTCGGTGACCGGGACGAGCTTCCGGGTGTCCACCGCGTCACCGGAAAGGTGAAGTGGGGCGGTCAACCCCCGGACGACGCCGACAACCCCGCCCAGGGCGGAATCCGCGTCGCTGCTGCTGTGTGCGGCCTTGTCCGGTGCCGCTACCGCGGACCCGGAACCTCGGTGGCGCTCGGGTGCCAGCGGCTTGACGGCCGCCTTGAGGACCCGGCCCACCACCGGGGCGCTGTGGTCGTCACCGTGCACCACGGCACCGATCAGCGACGAGCCGAGGGAGAGTCCCCCACCCGCCGGGTCACGGTCCGCGGCTTGCGCGGCAGCGCCGGTGAGCAGCCAGGCCGCGCCGGCCAGACCGCCGATGACCAGTACCCGCAGGCTCCACCGCGATCCGGTGCGGCCTGCGCGGTGCTCCTGGCGCCGCTCCGCCCCCTGGCTGTGGGGCGGCATGAGCGGGGAGACACCGATGGGCAGGACCGGCGCGGAGCGGTACGCCGTAGGCGCAGTGCGCTCGACCATCCGTCCCGTCATTGTCCTGCCCCTGTTCGTCGGCTCGTGTCCGGCGACCGACTGCCCGCCGAAGGAACCAGGCGATATCGGCCACTCGGTATTGGTAACGAAGCGACACAGCCGGGGTCACGCGGGCATTCCGGAAAAATGATCGCGTCGCACTTTGCGGTAAACGACCACAGGAGAATGCGATTCAGACCAATCTGGTGCGCGGTCCGGCCCGAAGAACACCCGACGGGAGTGTGCGCCCGAGCAGAGTCTCGGCGAGTTGCGCGGCTGCGATGAGCCGTTCCAGGTTGATGCCCGTCCGCAGTCCCATGTCCTCGAGCATGTGCACGAGTTCCTCGGTGGCGATGTTGCCCGAGGCGCCCGGCGCGTACGGGCACCCGCCGACCCCGCCCACGCTCGCGTCGAACTCGGTGATGCCCAGTTCCAGCGCGGTCAGCACGTTCGCCAGCCCCGTACCCCTGGTGTTGTGGAAGTGCAGCAGGTCCGGGCGTACCGCGGAGAGCAGGTCACGGACCCGGCGCGGGGTCGCCATGCCGGTGGTGTCGCCGAAGGCGATGCGGTCCGCGCCGTCCGCGCGGACCCGCTCCACGATGGACGCCACCCGCTCGGGGGCGATGTCACCCTCGAACGGGCAGCCGAAGCTCGTCGCGACGATGACCTCGACCTTCGCGCCGGCCTCGTGGATCAGCGGGATCAGGCCGGCGATGTCGTCGAGCGACTCGTCGGTGGACCGGTTGAGGTTGCGCCGGTTGTGGGTGTCGCTGGCCGACAGCACCACCTCGATCTCCCGGAAGCCGGCGGCCAGCGCCCGCTGCGCGCCGCGGGTGTTCGGGATCAGCGCCGAATACCGGACCTCGGGGTTGTGCCAGGCCCGGGCCCACACCTCGTCGGCGTCGGCCATCTGCGGGATCGCCTTCGGGTGCACGAACGACACCGCCTCGATCCGGCGGACCCCGGTGCCGGAGAGCGCGTCGATCAACCGGACCTTGTCGTCGGTCGGCAGCGGCTCCTCGTTCTGCAGGCCGTCGCGCGGTGCGACCTCGCGGATCGAGACGGTGTCCATGGCGCTAGCCCTTCTTGACCTTGGCCGGGCGCATCCGGGCGACGATGCCGGTGTCGTAGTCGCCGGAGAGGAACTCGTCGTTCTCCAGCAGCTCGGCGAAGAACGGCAGGTTGTGCTTGGGCCCGGCGATCTCGAAGCCGGCCACCGCGGCGCGGGCCTTGGCCAGCGCGTCCGCGCGGTCCGCGCCGAGCAGGATCAGCTTGGCCATCAGCGAGTCGTAGAACGGCGTGACGGTCGTGTCCGGACCGTAGCCGGAGTCGACGCGCACCCCGTCGCCGGTCGGCTCCACCCAGGTCTCGACCTTGCCGGGGCCGGGCAGGAAGCGCTTCGGGTCCTCGGCGTTGATCCGCAGCTCGATCGCGTGCCCGGCGGTGGCGTGGACGGTCGCCGGGTCGAAGGTCGGCGCCAGCCCCGACGCGATCCGCAGCTGCTCCTCGACCAGGTCGATGCCGTGGATCAGCTCGGTGATCGGGTGCTCGACCTGCAGCCGGGTGTTCATCTCCAGGAAGAAGAACTCGCCGGTGGCCGGGTCGAGCAGGCACTCGACCGTGCCGGCGTTGCGATAGCCGACCGCCTCGCCCGCCTGCACCGCGGCCGCCAGCAGGCGTTCCCGCAGCTGCGGCGTCACGGCCGGGGAGGGCGCCTCCTCGGCCAGCTTCTGGTTGCGGCGCTGCACCGAGCACTCGCGCTCGCTCAGGGCCACCACCCGGCCGTCGGCGAGGCCGAGGATCTGCACCTCGACGTGGCGTACCCGGGGGAAGTAGCGCTCGATCAGCACCGAGCCGTCGCCGAACATCCGCTCGGCGAACGCGCGGACCTTGTCGTACTCGGTCCGCAGGGCGTCCTCGTCTGCGGCGACCGCCATGCCCATGCCGCCGCCGCCCGCGGCGGCCTTGACCATCACCGGGTAACCGATGCCCTCGGCGGCCTCGATCGCGGCCGCCACGGTCGCGGCCGGATCGGCCGTGCCGGGCGCGACCGGCACGCCGGCCGCCGCCATCAGGTTCCGAGCATTGATCTTGTCGCCCATCGCGGTGATCGCGTCGGCCGGCGGGCCGACCCACACCAGGCCGTTGGCTTCGACGGTACGGGCGAACTCGGCGTTCTCGCTCAGGAAGCCGTAGCCGGGGTGGACGGCCTGCGCACCCGTCGCCTTGGCCGCCTTCAGGATCGCCTCGGTGTTGCGGTAGCTCTGGGCCGGGTTGGCCGGTCCCACGCACACCGCCTCGTCCGCCTCGGTGACGAACGGCATGCCCACGTCCGCCTCGGAGTGGATCGCGATCGACCGGATCCCCAGCCGCCTGGCGGTTCGGATGATCCGGCGGGCGATCTCGCCCCGGTTGGCGATGAGCAGCGACTCGATCATTTCGCTCTTTCCCCTCGTGCTTCCCGGCGCGGGGTGTCCGCCGCGGGTGGGCTCAGTGACCGATGAGGGCGTGCAGCGTCGCCGTGCGCAGCAGCGCGGCGCGGCGCCGGCGGTCCACCTCGCCGCCGAGGAACGGCGTCGAGTTCATCAGGCCGAACGCGGAGTGGGCGAGCACCCGGGCCTCGCCCGGTTCCAGCTCGGGGCGCAGCGTGGCCAGCACGCCGACCCACTCCTCGACGTAGAGCCGCTGCAGCCGGCGGATCTGCCGGCGCGGCTCGTCGGGCAGCCGGTCCAGCTCGTGCAGGTGCAGCGCGATCACGGCCGGGTTCGCCAGCGCGAACTCCACGTGGAAATCGATCAGGTCGATGAGCGCCGCCTGGGCGTCCTCCGGGTGCCGGGCGACACGTTCCTTGCCGCCGTGCAGCAGGCCGTCGCTGACCGGGATGAGGGCGGCCACCAGCATGGCTTCCTTGCCGGCGAAGTGGTGATAGAGCGCCGGGCCGGTCACGCCCGCGGCCGAGCCGATGTCATCCATCGAGACACCGTGATATCCACGCGCGGCGAAGAGGCCGACCGCGATCTCGAGGATCTCGTCCCGGCGCGAGCGGCGGCGGGGGGCCGGCGGTCCGGGACGCTGCTGCTGATCTACCGTCACCCGGCAACTCTAACCTGCTGTCAAGCCGATGCCTTAACGGCCGTTCAGCCGATTAGTCCTCCTCCACACCTTCGGTCCGGCGCAGCCGGGCCGCCTGCTCGAGGTGACCGCCCGCCTCCAGCGCCTCGGCCAGCACCCGGGCCGTTACCTCGCGTTGCGGCGCGTCCTGGGCCATCTCCCCGAGCACCGGCCAGAGCAGATCCTCGGCCTCCTGCGGCCGGCCAGCGCGCAGCAGCGCCTCGCCGAGCAGCGTCACAACCTGATCCGCCTCGCCGCCGGCGCCGATCTCGCGCAGCCGCTCGGGCATTCCGGTGACGTACGGCACAGCTTCCTCGGCCCGGCCCCGGGCCAGCAGCAGCCGGCCCATCTCGAAGCCGCGCATCGCCTGCTCCCAGACCACGCCCGGATCGTCGGCCACCTCGCCGGACAGGCCGGCGTGCTTGCGCTCGGCGAGCCGGAAGGTCTCCTCGGCGGCCGGCACGTCGTCGGCCCAGTGCAGCGCCATCACCCGGCGGCGCAGCAACCGCAGCTCACCGAGCGGATCGCCGGCCACCCGCAGATCCTCGGCGCCGGCCCCGAACCACTCCGCCGCCTCGGCGTCGCGGTCCAGCCGGAACAGCAGGTCACCGGCGTTCTCCCGGATCTGGCCCCGGCCCGCCGGGTTGTCCGCCAGCCGCGCGACCAGCTCCTCGTAGAGCGCCAGCGAGCCGGTGTTGTCGCCGAGCTGCCGGTAGAGGCCGGCCAGCAGGAAGCGGGTGTTGTCGGCCGCCTCGTCGTGGCCCAGCCGTTCCAGGCCGGACAACGCCTCCTCGGCCACCTCGGCGGCCTCCACGATCCGCCCGCTCTGCCGGTATGCCTCCGCCAGCTCCTGCCGGATGAAGGCGCCGCCCTCGTCCAGCTCCTGCTCGGCGCAGAGCGCCACGGCCTCGACCAGATCCTCGATCGCCTCGCCGTGCCGCTCGAGGTGGACAAGGGCCCGGCCCCGGCCGAGCCGGGCGGTGAGCGCGGCGGCCGGCTCGCCCGCGGCGAGCACCTCGCCGAACGCCTCGGCGGCGGCCTCCGGATCCGAGGTGAGCTGGCCGAACAGGGCGGCGGCGTCGGCCAGCCGCAGCGCGGGACCGTGCTGCTGGAAGTACGCGCGGGCCTCGGCCGCCGCGGCCAGCGCCTCCTCGTGCCGGCCCGCCGCGGCCCGGTTCGACGCGCGGCGCGCCAGGTAGAAGGCCCGCAGCCGGGGGTCGTCGGTCTCGGCGGCGGCCAGCTCCGACCGGTCGTGCGCCTCGTTGGCCTCCTCCGGGCGATCCTGGACGAGGTTGATGAGCGCCAGCCGCGACCAGGCAGCCGCCCGCTGCCGGGCGTCGCCGTGCTCCTGCTGGTATGCGGTGTCCGGCTCGATCAGCGCCCGGCCCTCGTCGGCCCGACCGGCCAGCGCCACCGAGACCCCGAGCCGGCCCCGGGCCACCGACGCCTCGCCGGGGCAGCCGGCCGCGGCGAACAGGTCGATCGCCCGGCGCCAGACGACCGCCGTGCCGTCCTGGTCGTCGGCGCGCCAGAGCTGGCTGCCGTACAACATCGCCCGGCGGGCGGCCCGCCGCATCAGCACGGGGTCGCCCTCCGGCGTCGCCGCCACGTCGGTGCCCGGGCCGAAGCGGTCGTCGTAGACCACCAGGACCGCGTCGGCGGCGTCGTCCCGGTCCTGCAGCTCGTGCTCCTCGGCCAGGCCGAGCAGGGTGTCGGCGTCCGCATCGGCCGGGATCTCGATCGGCTCGGCGGGCTCCGGCGCGGGCGGCGGCTGCGGCGCCGGGCGGCGCCGGGCCGACGCCGACAGCGGCAGGACCACGTCGTACGGCTCCGCGGTGAGCTCCGCCGCGATCTGCCGGCTCTGCTCAGTCGTGCCGTTGCGCGCGTCGAAGCGCAGCGACAGCGCGGTCGCGTAGGCCGCCAGCTCGTCGGCGAGCTCCGCGGCCGTGACGTCCGCCTTGTCCCGCCGGCGCACGATCGTCTTGCCGTGACCCAGCGCGACCAGCCGGCGCAGCAGCAGCGCGGCGGACGCGGCGAAGTTCATGCCCGCGGCCGGCGACGGCGCCCGGTCCAGCCAGTCGATGTGCCGCTGGAGGATCTCCAGCCCGCGGTTCTCGTTGCCGGTCCGCGCGCAGAACGCCACGTGATCGCCGATCTCCCAGAGGTCGGCGAGGTTGCCGCGCATCAACCGGTAGGACCGCCGGTGCGCGTCCGCGGCCTCCTCCAGCCGGCCGGTGCGCAGGTACGGGACCATCAGGCCGCTCAGGATCGTCTGCGGCTGCTCGGTGCAGCTCAGCCGGCCGGCCAGCACCGGCTCGGCGAGGGCCACCGCCTCCTCGTCGCGGCCCCGGCTGGACAGGTACGTGACCTGGGCCGACGGGTCGCAGCCCGCGCAGTCGGAGAGATCGTCGCGGGGGGTGGTGTTCCACCGCTCGTAGAGCCGGTCGGCCTCGTCGGTCAGGCCCACGTGCCGGGCCACCACGTACCGGTGCTTGTGCACGGCCTGCAGGCTGCGACCGGCCCGCAGGTATCGGCGTTCCATGTCGTCCAGCACCGCGTACGTGCGCGCGAGCGGCACCTCGGGGAACTTCGTCAGCGCCGACACCATGTACTTGAAGTGCCAGAGCAGGTCCCGCTCGGTGCGGGCGTGGAACGGCGCCGGGTCACGGTCGAAGTCGCTCAGGCACCAGGAGAACGTGACGAAGGACTTGGCGACCTCGCCGCCGTACGTGTACGCCGTCGTGGCCAGGATGCGCGCCTGGTAGCCCAGCTCGCGGTCGCCGAGCGCGTCCGCGTGCCGGATGACCTGCTCGATGACGGCGATCTGCGCGGCGCCGTACGGCATCCGGTGTGCCTCCTGGAGCAGCCCCCACAGCTCCTCGGCGGACCGGCTCACGACGCCTCCCCCGGTACCGCCCGACCCAGCAGGCCGAGGAACGACGTGTTGAGCAGCGCCGCGTCCGCGGGCCGGATCGGGTGGTAACCGAGCAGCAGCGCCTGGCCGTACAGGGCCTCGACGGCCAGCGCGGTCAGGTCCGGGTCGCCGATCGCGGTGACCCGGCGGACCAGCGGGTTGCGGTGGTTGAGGACCAGTTGCGGGCGGTCCGGCGGGTCGCTGTCGGCGAGCGCGTCCAGCACCCCGCCCCACAGCTCGTCGGCCTTCTCCCGGGTGGCGGTGAACTCCTCGTGGAAGTGCGCGGCGCGGCTGACCAGGTAGAGCGCCGGCAGGCTGGCCGGCTCGAAGGTGCGGACGACCACCTCGCAGCCGAGCCGGTCCAGCCGGCGCTGCGCCGCCGACAGGAACGGGCGCAGCCGCAGCTCCACCGCCGCCTCCACGGCGTCGAAGCGGGTCGCCAGGTCGGTCGGCTCCAGCCGTTCGACCTTGATGGCCCGGTCGAGCTGCGGCAACCGCTCGATGATCTCGGTGTCGTAGGTGTAGCCGCCGTTGATCAGCCCCACGTCCTGGGCGGCGGCGACGGCCGCGAGCTGGCGGAACTCGTCGGTGGTGGCCGCATACCGGATCAGGCCGTGCCGGGTGCGGAACTCGGCGAGGGTCATCTGGCCGGTGTTGGTCTCCATCGGCCACCACTGCTCGACCAGGCGCAGCATCTCGTCGTCGTGCAGCGCGAGCGCCTTGACCCCGAGGTGGTGGATGCGCAGGAACTCGGCCAGCCGGCGCGGGTCGGTCGAGGCGAGCCGGACCAGCCAGCCGCGCAGCTGGTCGGCGACGGCCTCGCGGGTGGCGACCAGCAGGCTGTCGTCGTAGAGGGCCTCGCGGCTCGCGGTGGGCCGCAGCTCGGTGCTGTCGACCACGCACCGCGCGAAGAAGGCCCACTCGGGCAGCAGCCCCTCGACGGCCTCGGCCAGCAGCATCCGCTTGAGGTAGACCCGGTGCCCGCCGCGGGTGGCCGGGTTGACCGGGGTGGGCAGCACGAACGCGGCCCCGGTGAGCCCCGCCTCGGGCACGTCCAGCTCGATCACGTCGAACGGGGTGAACCCGAGGGTGCGCTCGGCGTAGCTGATCGCGGCCCGGCGGCCGGCCTCCCAGGGCACCTCGCCGACCGTGACCGTGCTGCCGTCGACCTCGACGTCGACCGGGAGCAGCGAGCCGTAGAGGGTGGCGAGCTGGGTGACCGTCGGCCCGACCAGGAACATCTCCGAGCCGCGGCGCGGGATCAGGGTCACCGACGTGCCGGGCTCGCGCTCCGGGCCGGGGCTGACCTCGTAGCGCCCGTCCGCATACCCGGTCCAGAGCACCGGGGCGGCGCCGGCCCGGCGGGTGTGCACCCGGATCTCGTCGGCGACCAGGAAACAGGAGAGCAGGCCGATGCCGAACTGGCCGAGGAACTCGTGCCGGGCGAAGCCGAGCTCGTCACGCTTGGAGCTGCGGCCGATGGTGGCCAGCAGCTCGTGCACCTGCGGCTCGGTCAGGCCGATGCCGTTGTCGGCGATGCGCAGGCTGCCGTCACCGGTGGTGGTGGACGACTGGATGCTGATCCGTCCGGTGCTGCCGGGCTCGTCCTGGCCGACCGCGGTGATCGCGTCGACGGCGTTCTGCAGCAGCTCGCGCACGTAGACCCGCGGGCTCGCGTAGAGATGATGGCTGAGCAGGTCCACGATGCCACGCAGGTCGACCTGGAAGGTGTTGCTCACGTCGGTTCGTCGCCCTCCCCCGTCGGCGGTGAGGCGCTCAGGGTACCGGCACGATCTGACCTTCGTTGTCCGCCTTTTCCGTGACCCACCACGGGCGTGAGCAGGCGGCCGCCAGGATCGCACCGACGGTGTTGACGAGCACGTCGTCGACGCTGGAGACCCGGCCGATCGCGAGCACCCACTGGAGCACCTCGATGGCGACCGCGCTCGCCGCGGCGAGCGCCAGCATTCGCGGCAGCGAGCCGGCCCAGCGGAACCGGATCGGCAGGAAGAAGCCGACCCCGGCCAGCACCGCCAGGTTGCCCACGAGCTGCGCCAGCGCGGTGCCCGGGTCGCCGGAGAACCAGGAGGGCAGGTCGTGCAGGGGCACCAGATCGATCGACCGCGGGGTGCGCTGCGGGGTGAAGAGCATGCCGAGGAACGGCACCGTCCAGCAGAGCAGCCCGACCTCGGCGAGGGCCTCCCGCACGGACCGGGTCCGGCGCCGCCGGCGGTACGCGGCGACGCCGGCGAGCGGCAGGACCAGCAGCGCGACGATGATCGTGGTGCTGTGGTCCCGCCAGGCCGCCCCCATGCCCGCCGAAGCTAGTCGGTGCCGCCAAGGGACAGGTCAGGAGAGGCCGCCGGGCTCGGCGCCCTTGGCGATCGGCGCGCGGACCAGGTTGCCCCACTCCGTCCAGGAGCCGTCGTAGTTGCGGACCTGCGGATAGCCGAGCAGGTGGTGCAGCACGAACCAGGTGTGGCTGGACCGCTCGCCGATCCGGCAGTACGCGATCACGTCATCGCCTGTCTCCAGCCCCAGCTCGTCCCGGTAGATCTTGAGGAGCTCGTCGGCCGGCTTGAAGGTGCCGTCCTCGTTGGCCGCGGACTTCCACGGCTTGCTGAGCGCGCCGGGGATGTGCCCGCCGCGCAGCGCCCCCTCCTGCGGGTACGCCGCCATGTGCGTCAGCTCGCCCGTGTACTCCTGTGGGGAGCGCACGTCGACCAGGGGACGACCGGTCGCGATGTGCGCCATGACCTGATCGCGGAACGCACGCAGCGGGCCGTCCTCGCGGGCCGGCACCGGATACGCGGCCGGCGGGCGCTCGGTGCGCGCCCGGGTCAGCTCGCGGCCCTCCGCCACCCACTTCTGCCGGCCGCCGTCGAGCAGCCGGATGTCGCGGTGCCCGAAGAGGCTGAACACCCAGAGGGCGTACGCGGCCCACCAGTTGAAGTTGTCGCCGTAGAACACGATCGTGTCCTCCCGGCCGATGCCCTTGGCCGCGCACATCGCGGCGAACGCCTCCGGGTCGAGGTAGTCGCGGGTGAGCTGGTCGTTCAGCTCCAGGTGCCAGTCGACCTTCACCGCGCCCGGGATGTGGCCGCTCTCGTACAGCAGCACGTCCTCGTCCGACTCGACGACCACCAGGCCGGGAGTGTCGAGGCGGGCGGCGAGCCACTCGGTGGTGACCAGCTTGTCGGGATGGGCGTACGCCTGCAGGGCCGGCGCCGGATCGTTCTCTACTGACATGTCACTCACGCTATCGCTTCGATCGGTCCCAGCTCGGGACGCTTGGCCTGCACAAGATCGCCGGAGGAGGCGCCGGCGAGGCGCCGCTTGAGCCAGGGCGCGAAGTGTTGCCCGGCCCAGCGCAGATCGGCGCCCCGGGCCAGCAGCCAGGGACTCGGCGCCGGCATCGGCGGCACGAGCAGCCAGTCCTCCGCCACCCCGACGCCGAGGGCGTTCAGCACGTGCGCCGCGACCCGGCGGTGCCCGGCCTCGGACAGGTGCAGCCGGTCGACGCTCCACAGCAACGGGTTGCGGAAGGCGTCGTCGGCGAAGAGGTCGATCAGGATGGCGCCGTGCCGCTGGGCCAGCTCACGGGCGCCGTCGTTGAGCGCGGCGGCCCGGGGCCCGACGATGCGCTGGCCCGGCAGGTGTGCGGTGACGTCGGCGAACCGGAACAGGATCACGTCGGCCCCGGCGGCACGGAACTGCTCGACCGCCGGATCGATCTTGTGCACCAGCCCGTACGGGTCGACCTTGCGACGCAGGATGTCGTTGCCGCCGGCGGCGAAGCTCACCAGGCTGGGCCGCATGCCGAGCGCCGGGCCGACCTGCTCGGTGAGGACCTCGTTGAGCACCTTGCCGCGGACCGCCAGGTTGGCGTAGCCGAACTCGGGCCCCGCGTCGAGGGCGAGCCGGGCGGCCACCAGATCGGCCCACCCGCGGTAACTTCCGTCGGGATAGGAATCGTCCATCCCTTCGGTGAAGCTGTCCCCCATTGCCACGAAATTGTTCCAGGTCATGGCCACCTCCCCGTGAATCCATTCGTGCCCGTCAGTTTCGCACCGGCCTGCGCCGGAGGGCAGCGTGACGCTGGCGACATTCGGCGCGGGTAGCGACCGGTTCACCCGGGTACGGCTGGGACCACGGGGTCGTCGGGGAGCGGGAGGTCACCACTCATGGCCAGGACAGCGGTGGCCGACGTCATGACGAGGCGGGTGGTCTGCCTGCCCGGCGCCACCATGCTCGACGAGGCGGCGCAGGCGATGCGCGACCAGTCCATCGGCGACATGGTGGTCACCGACGGCCCGACCATGTCCGGGCTGGTCACCGATCGCGACATCGCGGTCCGGGCGATGCGCGAGCGCGACGTCCGCCGGCTGCTCGTCTGCGACGCCGACCGCAAGCTGGTCGGCATCATCAGCCTGAGTGACCTGGCGCTGCTGCCGGGCTCGACCGCGGCCTGAGGCGGGGACGTAAGGTCGGACCCGTGAGCGACATGCCTGCCAAGCTGGCCGAGATCGTCGACGACTTCGCCTCGGCGCCGCGCGAGGTCGTGCTCGAGATGCTGCTGGAGTTCTCCGACGCCGTACCGCCACTGCCCGAGGCCCTGCGGGGCCACGACGGCATGGAACAGGTGCCGGAGTGCCAGACCCAGTTCTTCCTGCGCGCCGAGGTGCAGCCCGACGACACGGTCGTCAGCTACTTCGACTGCCCGCCCGAGGCGCCGACGACACGGGCGTTCGCGGGCATCCTCGCCGAGGGTCTGGACGGTGCCTCGACCGGCGAGATCCTGGCCGTGCCCGACGACCTCTACACCCGGATGGGCCTGGCGACGGCGATCAGCCCGCTGCGCATCCGCGGCGGCACGGCGATCCTGGGCCGGCTCAAGCGGCAGATCCGCGAGCAGTCATGAACATCGAGATCTGGCACGACCTGGTCTGCCCGTGGTGCTACCTGGGCAAGCGCCGGCTGGAGGCGGTGCTGCTGGGCTACCCGGGCGACGTGACGATGACCTTCCGGGCGTACCAGCTGGACCCCGCGCCGGTCCCGGCGCCGCTGCCGATCAAGCAGGCGATGACCGCGAAGATCGGCGACCCGCGCCGGGTGGAGCAGATGTTCCAGCACGTCACGGGGATCGCCCGCCGCGAGGGACTGGCCCTGGACTACGACCGGGCGCTCGCGGCCAACACGTTCGACGCGCACCGGCTGGTCGCCTGGGCCGCGGCTCAGGAGCTCCAGCTCAACATGATCGAGACGCTGCAGCGCGCGCATTTCATCGACGGCGTGGACCTCGGGGCGCACCGGGAGCTGGCCCGGCTCGCCGGGGAGATCGGGCTGGACGGGCGGGCGGCGCTGGCCCATCTGGCTTCCCCGGCGGGGACGGACGCGGTCAACGCCGATCTGGCGGAGGCGCGTGAGCTAGGCATCACTAGCGTGCCGACGTTCGTGGTGGACCGGCGGTATGTGATCCAGGGGGCGCAGGAGCCGGCGGCGCTGCGGTCGGCCCTTTCGGAGATCGCCCGGCGCGAGGCCGTCGACGCCACTCGGTGAGGGGTCACGTGTCCCTCTTCAGGGTTTCACGTGGAACGCTATCGAGGGTGATGGATGGGTCGGCGCATGGCGATCCGATGAGCGGGGTCCAGGCCGTGGGCGGCCTCGTCGGCCATGAGCGAGGCCAGTTCGGGTCCGTGGTCGGCCGGCGCGAGGACGGTGAAACCGAGGCGCTCGTAGTAGGGGCCGTTCCATTGCACGTCGCGGAAGGTCGTCAGGGTGAGGGCACGGCGGAGATCCTGGGCGGCGGCCCAGTCCTCGACGTGGTCGATGAGGTCACGACCGATCCGCCGGTGGGCATGGGCGGGATCAACACTGACCTGCTCGATGTGGGCGGCGCCGTCAACGACCTTGACCAGAATGAAACCCACGGGCCGACCGTCGTCGGGCCGACCGTCGTCGGGCCGACCGTCGTCGGGCCGACCGTCGTCGGGCCGACCGTCGTCGGGCCGACCGTCGTCGGGCCGGCCGGCGTCGACAGCGACCCAGGAGTGGCCGGCGCGCTGATAGTCGGTCAGGGACTCGATCGTGGGGACAGGGTGGTCGGCGATGTCGGCCATGCCGATGGTCCGGAAGAGCTCGCCGGCAGCCAGTTCGATCTGCTGGATGATCGGAAGGTCCGAGGGCCGGGCCGGCCTGATGGAGATCATCCGGTCGACCGAACCAGTCCCACTCCCGGCCGTCCAGCCAATTACCCGGAACGCCCACCGGTGACCGGAAACGGCTAGATCTCGCGGGCCAGCCCGTCGATGACCTCGGCGCCCGGCAGCGCACCCAGCGCCGGCCCCGCAATCGCGATCTTGCTGTGCCGCACCCCCGACCCGATGATCACGTGCGGCGTCGCGGCCACCCGGGCGTCGACCAGCACCGGCCAGGACTTCGGCAGCCCGATCGGCGTGATGCCGCCGTACTCCATGCCGGTGAGCCGGACCGCATCGTCCATCGGCGCGAAGCTCGCCTTGCGCACGTCCAGGTGCCGGCGGACGACCCCGTTCACGTCGGCTCGGGTGGTCGCCAGGATCACGCAGGCCGCGTACCGGGTCACCTCACCGCGGCGGCCCGCCACGATCACGCAGTTGGCCGACTCCCCCAGCGTCACGCCGTACGCCTCGCAGAAGGCCGCCGTGTCGGCCAGGTCCGCGTCGATGGGCGCGACCAGGATCTGGTCCCCGTCGATGGGCGCCTCCGCCGGCCACACCTCCAGCGCGGCCGCGACGGGCGGCGCGAGCAGGTCGAGCCGGGACACCGCGGGTTCGAGCTTCAGGGATCCGATCACGCCGACATCTTCTCCCGAACCGGGCCCCACTAACCAGAAAAGTCCCGCGCCTCAGGCCGGGCGAGATCTTGCCGACTGTCAGTTGATGTGGAGGAGAGACGCGGCGCACGGGTCGGGACCGTCAGCGGTCTCGCCCTGCTCGCGGGCGGCACCGCCGTCGCGGCGGTGGCCGGCGGCGCCCAATCGGTCTTCGCCACCGTCCTGCTGGGGATGCTCGCGCTCGGCATGGGCCACGCACTGCTGACCGAGATCCAGCGGCAGGCGCGCCGCCGCACGGTCGGCGGCTGGGCCGCCCAGGACACCGTCAACACCGTGCTGCTGGCCAGCTGGGCGGGCGGCGCGCTGACCGCGACAGTCCTGGCCGGCGCGCCGGTCAGGATCCGGGCCGTGGGCCTCCTGCTGACCCTCGGGTACGCCCTGAGCTGCGCGTACTTCGTCCGCGAACGCCGTCACGCGATCACCTCGACGGCCACGGAAGCAGCCGCCACGACGGTCGAATCCGGCTGACCCGGTCAGTCCACGGGCAACGCGACGATCATCGGCGGAATCGGCAGCCCCGGCCCGTCCGGCCGCACGTCAGGCAGCGGCACCCAGTCAAGCCCGACCGGCAGCGGCCCGCCGACATGCGCACCGAGCTCCGGCTCACCGTCCGCGACGGTCACCGCGAACACCGACGTCATCCCCGACGGGTACGGCGTGTCCAACAGGTACCGGGCCTCCTTGACGACCAGGCCGACCTCTTCGAGCACCTCACGCCGAACCGCATCCTCGGCCGTCTCCCCGGGGTCGATGCCACCGCCCGGCAGGGTCCACCACTCCCGGTTACCGTCCCGCAGGCTGCGCTCGTGCACCATCAATACCCGGCCGTCCCGCACGATGATGGCTGCAGCTCGTTTCCGTCCACTCACGAGTGAAGGCTAACTGTCAGACCGTGGCCGTAAGGTCACGGGGAACCGACGACGACATCGACGAGAGGTGCACTCATCCCCGGACACGCCACGACACCACGCTGACCACGCCACGCCCGCGCACCCATCGACCGGCGTCGGCCCGCCCGGCGTCGCCACCCGGGCGCGCCACCGGCCCGAACACGCCAGGCCAGCCGCGCCTGCACCTGTTGCTGCCCGCCGGCCTTGACTCGTCAGGCCGTCGGCATCCGGGTGCCTCCTCATCCCTGCCATGCCTGGCGGGTCGCCGACATGCCGCTGGTGCCGTCGCGCCGGGCCTTCACGCACAACACCTGGTTGATCCCGATCCGCGCCTGCTCGAACGCCATCGCCGAGGCCGCCATGTACAACCGCCACACCCGCGCCCGTCCCGCGCCGGCCAGCCGCACCGCGGTCGGCCAGTCCGCTTCCAGGTTCGTGACCCAGGCCCGCAGCGTCCGCGCGTAGTGCTCGCGCAGCGCGTGCACGTCCCGCACCTCGAAGCCCGCCTCCTCCAGCACCGAGACCGTCGACCCCAGCGACGCCAGTTCGCCGTCCGGGAACACGTACGCGTCGATGAACGAGCGCCGCTTCTTCGCGCCCGCCGTTCCCGGATGGATCGCCGCGATCTGGTGGTTGAGCAGCCGCCCGCCCGGCTTCAGCTGCCGGAACAGGGCTGCCGCGTACTCGGCGTACCGACCGGAGCCCACGTGCTCGGCCATGCCCACGCTGGAGATCGCGTCGTAGGGGCCGTCGTCCGCGTCGTGGTAGTGCTGGATCCGGATCTCCATGTGTGCGGTCAGCCCCGCCTCGGCCACCTGCTTGCGGGCGTAGTCGGCCTGTTCCGCCGAGAGCGTGATGCCGACGACGTCGACGCCGTACTCGCGGGCCGCGTGCAGCGCGAGCGCGCCCCAGCCGCAGCCCACGTCGAGCAGCCGCATGCCGGGCTTCAGCGCGAGCTTGCGGCAGATCAGGTCCAGTTTGTCGCGCTGCGCGGCGGCCAGGTCGTAGCCGGCGTCCGTACTGGTCCAGTACGCGCAGGAGTAGACCATGCTCTCGCCGAGCACGATCCGGTAGAAGTTGTTGCCCACGTCGTAGTGATGGCTGATCGCCTGGCCGTCACGGTGCCGGGTGTGCCGTGACCCGCGCATCGCGATCTCCTCCGGCGGCGGCTTGGGCTCCGGGCCGAGGACGCCCAGCCGCAGCAACTGTGCGGCCACGGCCCGTTTCGGCAGGCCGCGGGCGTCGGCGCCACGGAAGATCAGCGGGGCCAGCCGGCCGAGCGCGTCGTAGAGGTCACCCGTCACGTCCAGGTCGCCGGAGACGTACGCCCGGGCCAGGCCCAGCTCGTCCGGTCGCCACATGAGCCGACGGAGTGCCCGTCTGGTGCGGACGATGAGAAGCGGCGTACCGGTGGGCCCGGTTTCGGAACCGTCCCAGGCCCGCAGCCGGACCGGCATGGGTGATTGCAGCAGGGTTTCCAGCAGTTCTCGCAGCTGGACGGCGGTGGAAGAAGGCATCGACCCTCCCTGGGATGCCCGCAGGAACTTAGGTGAGCTAAATATCCTCCCGGCAACCTTCTACCGGTAGCACGGTGTGACGTACGAGTCAGCTAAACGCTGCGCAGGACCCGCTCGAACTTCTCCGGCGGCATCGACCGCGCCCGCTCCCGCCAGCTGTCGGCGAACGCCGTCACCACCGCCCGCCGCTCACCGTCCGGCAGAATTCCGGCGAACGGCGAGGACACCCGCAGCTCCACGGCGTAGGCGGCCGAGGAGGTCAGCGCCTCCAGCACCGCCTCGACCCCCTGCTCGAGCACGGCATCCCAGCGGTCCAGCCACTCCCAGGCCCGCCCCTCGGGGTGCATACGCCGCAGCCGCCGCAGGTTGATCGCGGCCGCGGCCAGCACGGCCCGCGGATCACGAACCAGCCGGCCGGCGACGGCACGATGCAGCCAGAGCGTCTCCAGCTGCTCGCGATCCATCCGCGGCTCGATCAACGCCTCGACATCACACCGGCGCATCCGCCGCTGCGAGCCGATCAAGGCGTACGGCAGCAGCCCCCGCAGGCAGAGGTCAACCACATGCGCCCGCGACGACCGCAACAACACAGCCGCCTCGCCGGTCGTCAACCACTCTCGTGCACGCATCGTCACACGTGGATATTGGCGGCACCGCCCCACCCCACGCAACAACCGAACGGCTGATGGTTCTTACCGCCCACAAAATCCATATCGGACTCCGGGCGGCTACGACCCGAGCATGGTCCACTGCCCCTCGGAGACCACCTCGACGGCGCCGTCAACGACCTTGATGGCCGTCTGTTCGTCGATGGCGTAGGCCGGCACGCCGATCCCGGCAGCCCAGCGCTCCGCGTCGGCCAGGGTGTTCGTCGGGAAGGCGTTCAGGTGCGGGAAGATCGAGAAGTCGACGACCCCCAGGGCACGGTCGTCCGGCGCGGACGGCCACTCGACGAAGTACGCACCGATCCGGGGCGTCATCACCATGCTTCCGGCGCTCACTCCCACCCAGACCAGGTCGGGCAGCGAGGGCAGCAGATCAGCCAGCCCGGACTCCCGCATCCAGTGACACAGATACGTCGCGTCGCCGCCGTCGACCAGGAGCACGTCGGCCTCCCTGACCCAGGGAACCCATCGCTCCGCGCCGATGGTGGGCAGCGCGGTGAGCTCAAGAACACCGAGCGAAGCCCAGCCCAGGCCGGACAGGTGCCGGAAATCGGGCCCAGCGCTCAAGAAGCCCCGCACCGACGTCGGACCACACATCGGGTGACCCCACTGCGCCGTCGGGATGCAGAGGGCGCGGCACTCGGCGACCGGCTTGCCGAGAAGCTCCACAAGAGCCGAATGGATGCTCGGATTCGTGACGCCGCCCGAGGTGAGCAAGAGCTTCAAGATGCCTCCGATGTTTCGGGCACTCTCACCGTGGAAGTTCCGGCAGCCACAGAACTGCCCGCTGGCTGCCCACACCGCCGAAGAACTCGGCTCGACGTATCCGACGGGCCCCACGGTCGACCAGGGCGCCAACATCCGATCAAACCCACCGGGCAACTTCCAGAACCCGAACGGCCGCACGCTCGTGCGATCGGTGACGGCATCAAACAACTCGTCCTTCATCGGTACGAGCGACACGTCGTCCCGCAGAGACACCACCACCGCGTCCGGGTATCGGGCAGCCCCGGCGGCCACAGCGTCCGAGGCTCCGAGGACGGCCTCCAGCGTGTATCCCACGTCCAGAACCTAGGCCATGAGATCCGCGGCGGGCCGGGCCATCCCCTCCCCGCTTCCAGCACGAAGACCGGCCTGGCGGACCAAGCGGTGTCATCCCAGTCGGGGGCCGGGGGCCTGCAACGTCACACCGAGCGACGCATGACCGCGTCCATCGTGCCGGGCATCGATGGTGAGTTCTCGCTCCAACGACTGCCACGTGCGGACGCCATCCCAGCCCTGCCAGTCATTCGCGAGGCTTGCCACGAAGCCGGACAGCGTCGTCGCGAGATCGTCATCGATCCCGTCAACCTTGGCAATCGTCGCCGCCGTAATGCCGTCCTCATGCAACTCGGTAGCGACCGTGTAGACACAGCCGTCCCCCTACGGATCCCGCGGCGGATGGACGACCCACCGCGCCGCATCGGCGTCGCCCAGGACGAACGGCTCAGTCATGGTGAGGGAGTATGCCCGGCATCAAATTGGTCGCTCTGCCTGCCTGGACACCGCGTTGCGCCGATGATCGCCGTATGGCCCCAGCCGCAGAACGCTCCAGGCACACGGTCGTCGTGGGCATCGCCGACTGGATCTTCATCGACGGGACGATGGACAACGCGATACAGAGCTACCGGGACGAGTGCTGGGATCCCGACTCCGGCGCCGAGGCACGCGCCGCGGATGCCCGCGCCAGCGCCCTCGCCGACCTTGGCGAAAGCGTCAGCCAGGCTGGCCGGGACCAGATCACGGAATGGCCGTCCGGCATCGGGTCCGCCTGGGAGTTGCCGGAGCCCGGTGAGCCGCACAAGGTGACCCTGAACGTGGCCCAATGGGCTCTCGTCGTGTCCGAACTCGAAGACAGCGCGGTCGTGGACGACCAGATCGGCGAGCCGGCGGACGCGGCACGGGTACGCAGAATCGCTGCGCGCATCAGGCAACAACTGGCGAAACAAGGACTGGTGTCCGTGCCGTCCGTACGCCCAAATGATCAGGGTCGGTGAACCCCAAAACTCTCGCCATTCGTGCCGTCGCAGCCTCAGCGCCAGCCTTCCCGCAGATCTTGATGAGCTAAAACGTTCCACCCACACCACACCGCTACAAGGTCCACCACTCGAATCCCTTTCCTCCTGAGATGACCCTTCGATGGGCAATCTCTGCATATCGGATGAACCCGACAGCGGGCTGGATCACGGGGGCCGTGATCCATAAATGGCGAAAGTCGAGTGGCAGCTCTTCACGGGCACAGTGTCCCCGATGAACTTCGTCGCTTGTCGATCGCGACAAGCTCAGGAGACGGCCGTGCGAAGGCGAAGCACGGATCGTCAACCCGGAGGTTCACAGTCGATCGCCGACCTGCTCCGTGCAGCGAACTCAAGCGTCTCCGACCGAGAACACGCTGCTGAAGCACGGCCCCAGCCAATCCGGGATGGCCAACGGATCGACGATCGCGGCGTCCATTGGCACATCCGCGGCCGGGGCATCGAACCTGAAGGTCCGGCGCTGCGCCGGCTCCCTGAAGCGCACCGACCTGCGAGTCCTGCATGCGTACGGCGCCCATCCATGCGAGGTGTCCGGCCACGAGCGCGAGACGCTGCTGGAGCGAGTGGGCGATTCGCCACCGGCGACGCTCCGGCTCACAGCGCTTTCTGGCTGGCGGAGTTCCGCAATGGCGATCGACAGGTCATGCTCGTCATCGAGGAAGCGTGCTGATGGCGACTGCCCTGGTCGGCGAGCGTCCAGCAAGAAGTGGGATCACAGTGAAGTGATCCCAACGGTCTTGCGATGGCGTTCACCCTGATCAGGGGCGGGATGTGTGGAGCCCAGGGGACTTGAACCCCTAACCCCCGCCTTGCAAAGGCGGTGCTCTGCCAGTTGAGCTAGGGCCCCCGGTGCGCGGGACTCAGCGCAGGTCAGGCGCAGTCGTAGCCTCGTGCCACAACGCGCGCTCGTCGCTGGATGCCTTGACCCTCTTGACGATCAGGGCCGTCGCGCCGACGACGCCGACAACGATCAGGAGCTTCTTCAGCATGGCTGGGTCCCCTTACATCCGCGGCGGGAGGAGGTGCGTGGTGGGGCTAGCTGGAATCGAACCAGCGACCTCAGAGTTATCAGCTCTGCGCTCTAACCGACTGAGCTATAGCCCCGTGACAGCGACACGAAGATTACCGTACCGCCTCGCGGTCCCCCAAATTGGGGGCGGCCGCCGTGTCGGACACGGCGGCCGCGACCACGTCTTGCCTGTGCTCAGTCGCGCTCGGCGAGCGTCAGCTCGACGCCGCCGACCAGGTCGGCGCAGACGTTGTAGATGAAGGCGCCCAGCGTGGCCAGTGCGGTGAACAGCACCACGTTGACCGCGCCGATCAGCATCGACGTGCCGATGACGCCCCAGGCGGTGATCCGGAAGCCGCCGCCGGTGCTCGCACCCTCGGTGCCGCCGCTGGCGCTCACCAGGCTCTGCAGGCTCTTGTTGACCTCCTGCCAGACGCCCATGGCGTCGAGCGAGAGGTACAGCACCGAGGTGGCCACGACCACCACGATGAACAGGACCACCGAGACCGCGAAGGCGAACTTCATCACGGACCAGGGGTCGATCCGCTTGAGGTTCAGCCGGGCCCGGCGGGGGCCGCGTGCCGCTGCCGACGTCACCGTCGAGCGCGCGGAGCGGACCGCCTCGGAGACCCGGGCGGCGCCCACGGCCGCGGAGCCGCTGGCGGCGGTGGTGCCCGCCGGCCGTTTGGGGGCCTCAGCGGGTCGCTGCGGGGCCGTGCCGGGCTTGACCGGGGGCTGAACCCCGGTGCGCCCGGGCTGCGTGCCCTGACCCGCCGCGGCGGATCCGCCGCTCTTGCCCTTGGTGACGATCGGCACCGTGGCAGAGCCCTTGGCGACCGACGGACCCGTGGGGCCCGCGGGGCCGGTGGGGGCTGCTGGTCGCTTCTGCTCGGCCTGACCATCACCGTCGGCGGCGGGCTCACCCGGCGGCGGGGTCATGCCCGGCGCACGGGTGAACTTCGGCTGGGACGGGGCCTCGGCGGGGACCGCCGCGCGGCCGGCAGCCTCGCGTCCGGTCGGTGTGGCGCCGTCCTTGTTCGGCTCCGCATCGACCGGAGATGCCGAGGATCCCGGGCCCCCCGACTTCGCCTGTGTCTCCGGCATCAACTAGTCCTGTTCGTCAGGCTCGTCGGCATTGCGAGCAAGCGCCACGATGGTTACACCTTCTGGGAGGTCCATCAGCTTGACCCCCATTGTGTTCCGATCCCGCGTGCGCCGTACAGGCTTCACGGGAGTCCGGATCACACCACCATTGCTGGTGATGGCAAATAGTTCATCCTCCGGGTCGATCACGAGCGCTCCGACGAGCCCGCCACGACGCTCCGTGATCTTGGCTGTCAGCACGCCCTTGCCGCCCCGGCCCTGCACCGGATACTCCTCGATCGGCGTCCGCTTGGCATACCCGCCGTTGGTTGCCACCAAAACGTCCATGCCCTCACGAACCACCTCCATCGCGAGGAGTTCGTCGGCCTCGCTGAAGCGCATGCCGATCACGCCGGAGGTCGCCCGCCCCATCGGCCGCAGCGCCTCGTCGGTCGCGTTGAACCGGATGGCCTGAGCCTTCTTCGAGACCAGGAGCAGGTCGTTCTCCGGCGCGGCCAGCGTGGCGCCCACCAACTCGTCATCCTCCCGCAGGTTGATGGCGATGATGCCACCGCTGCGGTTGGAGTCAAATTCCTCGAGCCGGGTCTTCTTCACGAGGCCATTCTTGGTGGCGAGCACAAGGTACGGCTCGACCTGGTAATCCGGGATCTGGATGACCTGCGCGATGTGCTCGTCCGGCAGGAAGGCCAGCAGGTTGGCGACGTGCTGACCCTTCGCCACCCGGTTCGCCTCGGGCAGCTCGTACGCCTTGGCGCGGTAGACCCGGCCCTTGTTGGTGAAGAACAGGATCCACGAGTGCGTGGAGATCACGAAGAAGTGGCTGACGATGTCGTCCTGCCGCAAGGATGCGCCGCTCACGCCCTTGCCGCCGCGCTTCTGGGAGCGGTACAGGTCGACCTTCGTGCGCTTGGCATAACCAGTTCGTGTGATGGTCACCACAACGTCCTCGCGGGCGATGAGGTCCTCCATCGAGACCTCGCCGTCGAACGGGATGATCACGGTCTTCCGGTCGTCGCCGAAGCGGGCCACGATCTCGGCCAGTTCCTCCGAGACGATCGCCCGCTGCCGCTCCGGCTTGGCGAGGATGTCCTTGAGGTCGGCGATCTCGATCTCGATCCGCGCGAGCTCGTCGATGATCTTCTGTCGCTCCAGCGCCGCCAGGCGCCGCAGCTGCATGTCCAGGATCGCGGTGGCCTGGATCTCGTCGACGTCGAGCAGCTGCATCAGGCCCTGGCGGGAGTCCTCGACCGTGGGCGAGCGCCGGATCAGGGCGATCACCTCGTCGAGCATGTCCAGCGCCTTGACCAGGCCGCGCAGGATGTGCGCGCGCTCCTCCGCCTTGCGCAGCCGGTAGGCCGTGCGCCGGCGGATGACCTCGATCTGGTGGTCGACGTAGTGCCGGATGAACTGCGCCAGGTTGAGCGTGCGCGGCACCCCGTCGACCAGCGCCAGCATGTTCGCGCCGAAGGTCTCCTGCAGCTGGGTGTGCTTGTAGAGGTTGTTCAGCACGACCTTCGCGACCGCGTCGCGCTTCAGGACCAGGATCAACCGCATTCCGGTACGCCCGGACGACTCGTCCCGGATGTCCGCGATGCCGGTGAGCTTGCCTTCCTTGACCAGCTCGGCGACCCGCTCGGCGAGGTTGTCCGGGTTCACCTGGTACGGCAGTTCGGTGACCACCAGGCACGGCCGGCCCCGGGCGTCCTCCTCGACCTCGACCACCGCGCGCATCCGGATCGAACCACGACCGGTGCGGTAGGCGTCCTGGATCGCCTGCTGGCCGACGATCAGGCCGCGGGTGGGGAAGTCGGGTCCCTTGACGATCCCCATGGCGGCTTCGAGCGTCGTGGCCTCGTCCGCCTCCGGGTTGTCCAGATACCACTGCACGGCACCCGCGACCTCGCGCAGGTTGTGCGGCGGGATCTTGGTGGCCATCCCGACCGCGATGCCCTCGGAGCCGTTGACGAGCAGGTTGGGGAACCGCGCCGGCAGGATCGTCGGCTCCTTGGCCCGGCCGTCGTAGTTGTCCTGCATGTCGACGGTGTCCTCGTCGATGTCGCGCAGCATCTCCATGGCGAGCTGGGAGAGCTTCGACTCGGTGTATCGCATGGCGGCCGGCGGGTCGTTGCCCGGCGAGCCGAAGTTGCCGTTGCCGTCGATCAGCGGGTAGCGCAGCGACCACGGCTGGCCCATCCGGACCAGGGCGTCGTAGATCGACGAGTCGCCGTGCGGGTGGTAGTTGCCCATGACGTCGCCGACGACCCGGGCGCACTTGACGTAGCCGCGGTCGGGGCGGAAGCCGGCGTCGTACATCGCGTAGAGGATCTTGCGGTGCACCGGTTTGAGGCCGTCCCGCACGTCGGGCAGCGCGCGCCCGACGATGACGCTCATCGCGTAGTCGAGGTACGAGCGCTGCATCTCGACCTCGAGGCCGACCGGCTCGACACGCTGGCTCACTCCGCCGCCGGCGGGCAGGTCCTGCGGTTCCTCGGCGGGGGTCTCGGGAGTATCCGTCACAGTCAACCCTTACTAACAGTCAAACCCGACAAACAGCGTCGAGCTACGCATTTCGCTGTGGATAACGTTGTGGAAAGCGGTGATTCGCTGTGCATAACCCGAGGTGAGCGGCGCCGAGTGGCGTCGCTCACCCCCACGTCAGATGTCGAGGAACCGGACGTCCTTGGCGTTGCGCTGGATGAACGAGCGCCGTGCCTCGACGTCCTCACCCATCAGGACGCTGAACAGCTCGTCGGCGGTGGCAGCGTCGTCGAGGGTGACCTGCTTCAGGGTGCGCGAGCCCGGATCCATCGTCGTGTCCCACAGCTCGCGGAAGTTCATCTCGCCGAGGCCCTTGAACCGCTGGATGTCGTCCGGCTTGGCGTTCGGCTTCTTCTGCTGGCGCAGCTCGATCAGGCCGTCGCGCTCCCGGTCGGAGTAGGCGTACTGGGCGTCGTCGCCGCGCTTGTTCCACTTGATCTTGTAGAGCGGCGGTGCGGCCAGGTAGACGTGGCCCAGCTCGACCAGCGGCCGCATGAAGCGGAACAGCAGGGTGAGCAGCAGCGTCTGGATGTGCTGGCCGTCCACGTCGGCGTCGGCCATCAGCACCACCTTGTGGTAGCGCAGCTTGGCGACGTCGAACTCCTCGTGGATGCCGGTGCCCAGGGCCGTGATCAGCGACTGGACCTCGTTGTTCTTCAGCACCCGGTCGATCCGGGCCTTCTCCACGTTGAGGATCTTGCCGCGGATCGGCAGGATCGCCTGGATCTGGCTGTCGCGGCCCTGCTTGGCCGAGCCGCCGGCCGAGTCGCCCTCGACGATGAACAGCTCCGAGACCCGCGGGTCGGTCGACTGGCAGTCGGCCAGCTTGCCCGGCATCGACCCGGACTCCAGCAGCGACTTGCGCCGGGCCAGCTTGCGGGCCTGCTGCGCGGCGATCCGGGCGCGGGCCGCCTGCGAGGCCTTGGTGATGATCTGCTTGGCGTCGGCGGGGTTGCGGTCGAACCAGTCCGCGATCTTGTCGTTGGCGATCTTCTGGACGAAGCTCTTCATGTTCGTGTTGCCGAGCTTGGTCTTGGTCTGGCCCTCGAACTGCGGGTTGGTCAGCTTCACCGAGATGATCGCGGCCAGGCCCTCGCGGATGTCCTCGCCGGAGAGCTTCTCGTCGCCCTTGAGGAACTTCTTCTCCGCGCCGTACCGGTTGACGATGCTCGTCAGCGCGGCCCGGAAGCCCTCCTCGTGGGTGCCGCCCTCGTGGGTGTTGATCGTGTTGGCGAAGGTGTAGACCGACTCGCCGTACGACTCGTTCCACTGCATGGCGATCTCGAGGGCCATGCCCTCGTCGTTCGCCTCGGCCTCGAACTCGATCACGGACTTGTGGATCGGGGTCTTGGTCTGGTTGAGGTGGCGCACGAAGTCGGCGATGCCGTTCTCGTACATGAAGGTGACCTCGCGGGCCTTGCCCTCCTCATCCACGTACTCGGGACGCCGGTCGACCAGGTTGATCGTCAGGGCCTTGTTGAGGAAGGCGTACTCCTGGATCCGCCGGTAGATCGTCTGCCAGTCGAACTCGACGGTCTCGAAGATCGTCGGGTCCGGCCAGAACTGCACCATCGAACCGGTGCGCGAGGTGGCCTCGCCCTTCTCCAGCGGGCCGGGCTTGGAGGCGTTGTAGTGCTGCCGGTAGACGTTGCCGGACTTGTGGATCTCCACGAACATCCTGGTGGACAGGGCGTTGACCACGGAGACGCCGACGCCGTGCAGACCGCCGGAGACCGCGTACGCCTTGCCGTCGAACTTGCCGCCCGCGTGCAGGACGGTCAGCGCGACCTCGACGCCGGGCTTCTTCAGCTTCGGGTGCAGGTCGACCGGGAAGCCACGGCCGTTGTCGGTGACCGAGACACCGCCGTCCGGCAGCAGGACCACGTCGATGGTGTCGCAGTAGCCCGCGAGCGCCTCGTCGACGGCGTTGTCCACGACCTCCCAGACCAGGTGGTGCAGGCCCCGCTCGCCCGTGGAACCGATGTACATACCGGGGCGCTTGCGGACCGCCTCGAGACCCTCGAGCACGGTGATGGAACCGGCACCGTATTCCTGCGTGTTCTCTGCCACCCTCGGCCACTTTCTCGCGCCGGCCCGCGCGAGGCGGGCAGGTCACGGGGTTGGCGAGCGGCCGGCGGCCAACGACGCGCAGGGCAGTCACCGGCGACGAGCCGCGGAGAAGAGGCGGACCACCGGTGGAGCCGAGCGCGCCGGTCGCCGCGGTCACCCGCGGATCGTGATCGGCTGGAAAAATCGCGTAGCGTGACGGAGTGCCATCACGGCGCGGACTTTCCCGGTCTTCATCGATTCTACTCCGTCGGAGCGAGTCGGCGGGGGTCCGGCACCCTCGTCCGGGTACCTCAGATTGCCGTAGCGCGATTGAGGGCCACTCCCGCGAGTCCCCCTACACGGAATGCGCGCCTCCCGCAACGGCGAACCTTTCGACGGCCCGACCCCGAGGCGCGCCTCCCGGCGGGTGAGGCCACGCGCTGCGACACTGCCTCACGACAGCAGGCGACGGTGTCGTAACCTCGCCCGCGCGGGCCGGAACACCGCCGGACAGGTCCGCAGCCCGGCAGTTCGAGGAGAGGTGGGCCCCCATGGCGCTGGACAAGGGGCTGGACAACGTCGCGGTGCACTGGCCGCGGACGAACCGGTTCTACGACCCGGTCGCCCCGGCCGAGTTCGTCGATTTCGGCGCCGTCGCGGACGCGCCGGACATCGCCGCGCCCACCGGTGCGCTCGCGCTGCACATCGCCAAGACCGGCACGGTACGGGCGACTGCCTACACCGAGCTCGTCGACCTGCTGCTGGGGCTGGAGGGCGTCCTGTACGCCACCGACGCGGCCGCGGAGGACGAGGACCCGGTCATCGACCCGGACGGCTGCGCGTGGATCGCCGGCGGGCTGGAGCGCTTCGTGGAGGGCCACCAGCCGTACGGCGACCTGGTCACCTTCGACACCGTCGCGAACGTGATGCGGTCCGCGGTGGCCGGCGGGCGGCTCGTGGAGCAGCAGCTGCGCTGGCTGGACCAGCGGCTGGCGGCGTTGCGCGACGACGCGGGCAACGCACCGCACTGGAGCTTCGCCCGTACCGAATTGGCGGTTCTGTCGGGCTTCTACCGCCGCTGCGCCGAGCGCGGCTTCGCGGTCTTCGCCGACTACTGAGCCCGCCCGCGCCGCCGGAGCAGGAGCAGCGTGGCCACCACGACGGCGCCCGCGCCGAGGGACCACCACAGTGCACCCGGTGGTCCCTCGCCCGGGTGATCGACGAGGCCGAGGTTCTCGTTGCCGTCACACGTCGTGGTGGTTCCCTCGGTCGAGTAGACCAGGTAGCGGTGCCCCTCGTGGAACGTGTATCCACAGGCCGGGCCATCGGCGGCCGTGCGCAGCTCGACCTCGGCGCCGGCGTCGCCGCGTTGCACCGACTCGACCCGCAGCCGCACCCGCACCTCGTCGTCCGACCAGGGCTTGTGGACCGACTCGGCCACCCCCACGACCACCAGGTCACCGGTGTACTCCGGGCCGCCGCACGAGCAGGCCCACGCGGGTCCCGTCGGTGCGACGACCAGACCGGCGAGGGCCAGGACCACGATCACGAGCAGACGGCGCAACATCGGGTTGGGACGCAGGCGGAGCGGCCGGGGTTCCTCAGCCGTACGTGTCACGTGGGCCGCGGCCCTGCACCCGGCGCGGGCCCTTGTTCCAGGACGGCGCGGCCGGGCCGTGGATGTTGAGCTTGGTGACCACGTTGTGGCCGACCTCGGCGGCGATGCGCTTGAGCAGGTTGCCCGCGAGCATGCGCAGCTGGGTCGCCCACGCGGTCGACTCGGCCTCCACGGTCAGCACGCCGGCGTCGAGCTTCACCGGGCGGCTGTGCTGGGCGACGTCCGCGCCGACGACCTTCTCCCAGGCGCCGAAGACCTTGGCCTCGGCGGCCGGCTTCTGCCAGCCACGCTGCTTCATGATCCGTTCGAGCATGACGCCGAAGAGCTGCGGATCCCGCGGATCCGGCCCCGGGCCGGAATAGCCGCGCAGCCGGCGACCGGTGCCTTCGGCGCTTTCGGTACGGCGGCGCGGCGCCTGCTGCGACGCCCGACGCTTGGCGAGAGCGGCATCCAGCACCGCGCGGGCCAGCTCGGGCCCGACCGTGGTGCCCGGGACACCTGACGGTTCCGGGGCGCTGTCGGCCGGGGCAGCCGCCGGACCCGGGCTGTCCGCGGTGGCAGCCTTGCGACCGGGGGCCTTGCGGGCGGCGGCCTTCCTCGGCGCCGCCGCGCCCGTGCCGGCGACGTCCCTGGCAGCCGCTGGCGGCTTTTCCGGGGTTGCCTCAGACACGGGTCACCGTTCCTGCTCCGACGTCGTAGCGGGCGCCCTGCAGGGCGGCGGGCACATCCTCCGGCACCGCGCAGGTCACGAGCAACTGCGTCGCATCGGACACCAGGGCGGCCAGCCGTTCCCGGCGGCCCGAGTCCAGCTCGGCGAAGACGTCGTCGAGCACCAGCACCGGTTCGATCCCGTCGGCGCGCAACAGGTCGTAGGCGGCCAGCCGCAGCGCCAGCGCGAACGACCAGCACTCGCCGTGGCTCGCGTACCCCTTGGCCGGCAGCTCTCCCAGGGTGAGGGTGAGGTCGTCGCGGTGCGGGCCGACCAGGGTGACGCCGCGCTCGATCTCGTTCTGCCGCCGCTCGGCCAGCGACGCCAGCAGGGCCTGCTCCAGCCGCGGCCGGTCCGGCACGAGCGACTCACCCAGCCGCGACGCGTACGCGATCGAGGCCGACGTGCGGCCGGCCGCCACCGCGTCGTACGCCTTGGTCAGATGCGGCCCGAGGGCCGCGGCCAGCTCCAGGCGGCCGGCCAGCAGCTCGGCGCCGTGCTGCGCGAGGTGCTGATCCCAGACCGCGAGCGTCGAAAGGTCCTGCCCGCGCGTCCCGCCGACCTTGCGGGTCAGGTACGCCGTACGCAGCAGGGCGTTGCGCTGCTTGACCACCCGGTCGTAGTCGGCGCGCACCCCGGCGAACCGGGGCAGCCGGGCCACCAGCAGGTCATCGAGGTAACGGCGGCGCTCGGCCGGGTCACCCCGGACCAGCTCCAGATCCTCCGGCGCGAACAGCACCATCCGCAACGCTCCGAGCACCTCACGGGAGCGGCGTACCGGTGATCTGTTCAGCCGGGCCCGGTTCGCCCGGCCGGGCACGATCTCCAGCTCGACCAGCAGCTCGCGACCATCGTGGACGATCTCGCAGCGGATCACCGCCGAGCTCGCGCCGGCCCGGACCAGCGGCGCGTCGGTGGCCACCCGGTGACTGTCCAGAGTGGCCACATAACCCAGGGCCTCGATCAGGTTGGTCTTGCCCATGCCGTTCTGGCCGACCAGCACCGCGACGCCGGGATCGAAGTCGACCGCCACCCGCTCATAGGAACGAAAGTCGGTCAACTCGACCCGGCGCACGTACATGTCAGCCGACGACGGCGTGGCCACCGAACTGCTGGCGCAGCGCGGCGACGGCCTTCATGGCGGGCGAGTCGATCTGCCGCGATTCGAAGCGGGTGAACAGGGAAGCGGCGATGACGTGCAGCGGGACGGCCAGCCGGACCGCCTCGTCGACCGTCCACCGGCCCTCGCCGGTGTCCTCGGCGTAGCCCTTGAGCTTGCCCAGCTCCGGGTCGCCGTCCAGCGCCCGGTCCAGCAGGTCGAGCAGCCAGGACTTGACGACGCTGCCCTCGCGCCAGCTCTTGATCGCGCCGGGCACGTTGTCCACGTACTCCGAGGCCTCCAGCAGCTCCCAGCCCTCGGCCAGCGCCTGCATCATGCCGTACTCGATGCCGTTGTGGACCATCTTGGTGTAGTGGCCGGCGCCGACCGGGCCGGCGTGCACGAAGCCGTACGGGCCGGCCGGCTTGAGCGCCTCGAAGATCGGCATGCAGGTGGCGACGTTCTCCGCGGAACCACCGACCATCAGGGCGTAGCCGTTCGCGTTGCCCCAGATGCCGCCGGAGACACCGCAGTCCAGGTAGCCGATGCCCTGCGGCGCGAGCCGGTCGGCCCGCGGCTTGTCGTCGGTGAACTTGGAGTTTCCGCCGTCGATGACGATGTCACCGGCGGACAGCAGCCCGCCCAGCTCGTCGATCGTGCTCTCGGTGATCTGGCCGGCCGGCACCATCGTCCAGACCACCCGCGGCGCGGCGAGCTTCTCGACCAGTTCGGCGACGCTGGCGACGTCGGAGACGTCCGGGTTGCGGTCGTAGCCGACGACATCGTGCCCCGCGGAGCGAATCCGCTCGCGCATGTTGCCGCCCATCCGGCCGAGACCGATAAGGCCGAGCTGCATGGTGTTCCCCCTAGATGAGTGGCTCTTCAGCCCAGTATCAGCGTGTTACCCGGATAGGCATGATCAGATAGCGGTATCCGGGAACGATTTCGCCGTCGTCGGCTGCGGGGGAGATCACAGCCGGCTTGAAGGCGTCGACGAACGAGAGTACGGCGGTCTGGGCGCCGAGGTTCTGCATTCCGTCGATCAGGTACTGCGGGTTGAAGCCGATCGTCAGGGGCTCGCCGGTGAAGGTGGCCTCCATGGCCTCGCTGGCCCGGGCCTCCTCGGTGCCGCCGGCCTCGACCACCAGGCCGTCCTCGCCGAAGCTGAGCAGCACCGGGGTGGTGCGCTCGGCGACCAGCGCGACCCGGCGGACCACCTCGACGAGCGCGGAGACGCTCACCCGGGCCTCGGCGTTGTGCGCGGCCGGGAAGAGCGAGCGCACCGGCGGGTAGTTGGCGCCGTCGAGCAGCCGGCTGGTCGTACGCCGGGTGCCGCCGGCAAAGCCGATCATGCCCTCGCCGGCGTTGCCCTGCGCCAGGGCGAGGGTGACGTCGCCGCCGAGCGGGCCCATCGTCTTGGCGGTGTCGTTCAGCGTCTTCGCCGGCACCAGCGCGTTCAGGCTGATGTCCGGGTCGTCGGGGTTCCACTGCAGCTCGCGCATCGCCAGCCGGTAGCGGTCGGTGGCCAGCATCGCCATCGACGTGCCGTTCAGCTCGATCCGCACGCCGGTCATCATCGGCAGCGTCTCGTCCCGGCCGGCCGCGATGGCGACCTGCTGGACGGCGGCGGCGAACGTCTGCGCGTCGACCGTGCCGGCGCTGGACGGCATCTCCGGCAGGGTCGGATAGTCCTCGACCGGCATCGTCGGCAGCGTGAAGCGCGCGCTGCCGCAGACCAGCTCGAGATGCGCACCGACAGCGGCGATGTCCACCGGCTTGTTCGGCAGCGCCTTGGTGATCTCGGCGAGCAGGCGGCCGGAGACCAGCGCGGCGCCGTCGGCGTCGGCCTGCACCTCCACACTCACCTGGCTGGAGACCTCGTAGTCGAAGCCGGAGACGTGCAGCCTGCCGTCGGTCACCCGCAACATGACGCCGGCGAGCACCGGCACCGACGGGCGGCTCGGCAGGCTCTTCGCCGTCCATGCCACGGCGTCGGCGAGTGCGTCTCGCTCCACCCGGAACTTCATGCCATGCCCTCCGCGTCACTCTGCTTCGGCGAATCAGCATCGGATGTGCTGATGGCGCCTACTGAACTCTATGGCGCGGGTCGACGCAGCATGCGTCCGACCCCGGTGCCGTGAACTAGGTCAGGAGTGGTTCGGGCCGGCAAGCGGCTCATCCACACCTTCCCCAACGCTGATGATTGCTTTTTGGATTTCCCTGGAGAAGACATAGTCGTCTTCATCGGTCCTGTGCAAAGTGTGGAGAACTCCCGTTTCCGCAGGTCACAGGGTTATCCACCGGTGATTCACATGTGGGAAACCAGGGTACAAACCCCGGTCTGCGTCCACAGTCGCCGACCCGACTGAGGTTGTCCACCGTTGTCCACCGTCTGTCCACCGGTTATCCACCGGGTTTGTGCCCAGGGTTGGGGATAACGCTGGGACGCTACCGGCTCGTCGTCCCCAGAACCTTCAACAGGTAATCCACACGCGTCCACAGGCTGTGGGTAGCTCGGTGACGCTTCGTGTCTGTCCACATCGATTTCCCCAGGCCTCATCCACATCTGTGGGGAACGACGCCGAGGGTTGTCCACCGCTGGGGATAACTACCTGTGAACGCCTGTGAATTGCTGTGGATAACGTTGGCACGATCCGGTGCCGTCCCGACGTTGACACGAGCGAGGTGGGGACAACCCGGCCCGTACGGACTTCGGCCGGATGCTCCAAGCCGCGGCCCGAGGCCTCCCCGGGAAGTTGTGGACAACCGGTGGACGGCCTCTGCAGAGAAGAGCGAGCCCTCGGACGACCCGCCCAACAGGCGTCACGTCACGTCGTGTCGCGCCGGTCCCGGCCAGGCTGCCGCCGATGATGGGCACGGCGGCGTCGGCTCTGCCGGGCCCGACAGGCATGTCGCGCAGGCCAAGGTCTCCGGGCCTGGGTTAAGCGGCGCCGAACGGTGGGTTGGGCTACGTGCGGACTTTGGTTGGTGGGTTGGGCTGCGTGCGGACTCTGATTGGTCGGCTTGAGCGGGTCGGCCTCGCCGGGTCGGTCTCGCGGGTCGGTCTCGCGGGTCGGGTTGAGCTTGGCCTCGCCGGGTCGGGTTGAGTTCGGCCTCGCCGGGTCGGGTTGAGCTCGGCCTCGCCGGGTCGGGTTGAGCTCGGCCTCGCCGGGTCGGGTTGAGCGGGTCGGCCTCGGTGGGTTGGCTTCAGCGGGTCGGCCTGAACGGGTCGGGTGAGATGTGGGCTTTTGCCGGCTTCGGCCGTCCGTGGCCTGGGTTGCTGCCCGCGTCGGTGATGGCGCGACCGGTCGCACAGCGCAACCGAGACGGCTAGCTGCGTCGCCAGGCACGATCCGCAAATGGTCTCTCTCCACCGTGGGCCACGACACGAGCCACCGATATGGCGAAGTCCGCGCGGGCTGGCGGAGCCAGCTGCGCGGTGAGTGACCGACGGATCGGTGCGGCCGGCAGGACCCTCCCGACGAGCGTCGCCGGAACGAGCAGGTGGTCGGGTTGAGTAGTCGCTGCATGCGGGCCGGCCGCCAGCCACGTGATCATCTACTTGAGGCGGCCGGTCCTGGTGAGTTGAGGTGCGCTCGATTTTCGCCATTGATGGTGGGAAGGCTGTGATGAGGTTTTGGTGGTTCCTGCACCCTCGCTTTCCAAGATCGCAGCGGTCGAGGCCTTGGTGGGTGCGGTAAGGGATTTTGTGGGCGGTTTGTCGTCTGTGGTGGGTGGATGTTGTCGATTGCTGGTTAGCTCCGCACCCGCGCTCTTCAAGATTCAACTTTCGAGCCGGGTGTTGTGGGTTGTTCGTCACCCGCTGATGACCGGTTGCACGACGGCGACGCCGCTGCAGGGGGTGTGTGGCAGGGCGGGGCGGCTCGGCTGCCGGTGACAACAGTGCGGTGGCGGAGGATCTTGCGTGTGCTTGGTCGGCGCTTCGTCACAGAGTTCCGAGCGGTGCCTGCGAGGCGGCATGACCTGGGTGGACGTCAGACGTGCGGCGAGTGCTGTGGGAGATCCGCCGCGACCAGATCGCCCGGGACCCGGCCAGCGGCGGCTGACGTACGGGTGGCCGGGGCTGGGGGCCGCGGCTTCGCGGATCTCGTCCGCCAGCGCCAGCGCCGCCCGGCGGAACGCGGCCTCCGGGTCGAGACCCTGCGAGCGCGCGTCGGCGGCGCCGGGCTGGAGGCCGGATCGGTGCGCGAGCCGCGACGGCTGGGGAATGAGGCTGGATGCCGTCGGTGACGGCCGGCCCGAGGCTCTTGTGGATCTGTTCGGTTTCCCGACGGGTCAGCCCGGCGGGGGTCGCCGGGCTGGTGCTGGTCGGAGGCCTTCTGCTGTGATCGCTTCGGCCGGTGGTGCGGTTGGGTACCGGGTGCCCCGTACCGGATGGGGTTGGGTCTCAGGTGTTTTGTTTGATGCGGTTGGTGAGTTCCGCGATCTGGTTGTAGAGCGACCTGCGCTCCGCCATGTGCTGGCGGATTTTGCGGTCCGCGTGCATCACCGTGGTGTGGTCGCGGCCGCCGAAGGCCTGGCCGATTCTCGGCAGTGAGAGTTCGGTCAGTTCGCGGCACAGGTACATCGCTACCTGGCGGGCGTTGACCAGGACGCGGGAGCGGGAGTGGCCGCGGAGGTCTTCCAGGCTCACGCCGAAGTAGTCCGCCGTGGACACCATGATCTGGTCGGCCGTGATTTCCGGGCCGGCGCCGTCCGGCATGAAGTCGCGCAGGACTTCTTCGGCCAGGGAGAGTTGCACCGATGACCTGGTCAGGCTCGCGAATGCGGTCACCCGGATGAGGGCGCCCTCGAGTTCTCGGATGGAGTTCGAGACGCGGGAGGCGATGAATTCCAGGACGTCGTCGGGGGCGTACATGCGTTCCTGCGCGGCCTTCTTTTGCAGGATCGCGATGCGGGTTTCCAGGTCCGGCGGCTGGATGTCGGCCAGCAGGCCCCATTCGAACCGGGTGCGCATCCGGTCCTCGAGCGTGGCCAGCTGGCGCGGGGAACGGTCCGAGCTGATCACGATCTGCTTGTTCGCGTTGTGCAGCGTGTTGAAGGTGTGGAAGAACTCCTCCTGGGTGCGCTCGCGGTTCTCCAGGAACTGGATGTCGTCGATCAGCAGGATGTCGACGTCGCGGTAGCGCCGCTGGAACGCCTGCGTCTTGTCGTCGCGCAGGGAGTTGATGAAGTCGTTGGTGAATTCCTCGGTGGAGACGTAGCGCACCGAACGGGCGTGGCCCAGCGTCGTCGCGTAATGGCCGATCGCGTGCAGCAGGTGGGTTTTGCCCAGCCCGGAACTGCCGTAGATGAACAGCGGGTTGTAGGCCTTCGCCGGCGATTCGGCGACCGCGACCGACGCCGCGTGCGCGAACCGGTTCGACGAGCCGATGACGAACGTCTCGAACATGTATTTCGGGTTGAGCCGGTTGCCGTCGTTGCCGCCCGGCCGGCGGTCGCGGTCCTGGCCGCGCATGTCCATCGGCGCCCGGCCCGGGCCGTTGTCGCCGCCGTGCTGCCGCATCTGCAGCGTGTCGTCGCGGCGGTCCTGGGCCATCGGCGCCGGTCGGTCGTCCGGGCGGCGCTGGTTGTCGCGCAGCTGGGACGAGTCGGTGGCGATCCGGCGGCCGGTCGACTCGTTCGGTTGCTCCGCGAAGTGCGGCATCTGCCGCGGGGCCTCGCGGCGCTGCGGCTCCGCGTCCGTCCGGGTCTGCGCCTCTCTCTTCTGCTCCTGCTGTGCCTCGGCGGCGGTCTTCGGCCCTTCAACCTGACGCGGTGGCATCGGCAGAGGCGCCGCGAACAGGGCGTCCTGACCGTCACGTGCCGCCGGGACGGGGCGCGGGAACGGCGCCTGCGCGGAACCGGTCGGGCCGTCGGCCGACTCGTAGTTCTGCTCGTACGACTTCTCGTAGCCGTGGTCGTAGTTGTCCTGGTGGCCGAAGGACGGCGGCTGGGGATAACGGTCCGGGTAGGCCGGCGGCTGCTGCTGGTCGGCGTAGCGCTGCTGCTGGTCGGCGTAGTGCGCGGGGGCCTGGCTCGGCGGCTCGGGTGGCGGCGTGCCGTAGACCGTGCCCGGGTGGCCCGAGCCGTCCTCCGGCGGGCGCACGGTGACGGCGACCTGGATCGGCCGGCCGAGCCGGCGCGACAACGCCTCGGTGATCGCCAGCCGCAGCCGGGACTCGATCACGTCCCGGGTGTACGTGTCGGGCACGGACAGCAGCGCGGTGTCCTCGACTATGGCGCGCAGCCGGGTGAGCCGCAGGTACGCACGCTGCTGGGCGGACGCGATCTCGTCCGCCAGCTCGTCCGTCGCAGCGGTCCACACCCCGCCAAGGTCGACCGTATCGGCCACCGCCGCGCCACCCCCATCGCCACCGGTCCCCCGGTGGCCTTGTCCGGCTTCCGCCGCTCTTGCCGTCGTCACCCGTACGGGCCACGGACCGGCTACCCCCAACCCAGCACATCCAACGTGCTGAACCCGTACGGCGCCACCGGCTGTCCACAGGTTATCCACAACCTGTGCACTCGTCGGCGGTCGCTACCCGGCCGGTTGGTCGGCGGACTCCCCCGGAGCCTGTGATGGCGCGGGAAAACAGGCTCACCTGGCGAACGATTTACCGCCTCGTCCGGTTTTGGCCAGCTCGGCGCGGTCAGCGGTGCAGACCGGCAAACGGGCACGCTAACAGCGCGGACGCTCCCGCATCAACCGCCGGTACCCACCCCGGGTCAGTCCTGGCACGAAAAGATTCACTCTGTGCGCAGACAGACCAGCGTGCGTGACGAAGATCCGGTTGGGAAGGCCTCTGTCGGCGTGCCGACCCGGGGATGGTTGACCGCCGCGGGGGTGCTGCGTAGGGTCGGGCGGTTGCTCCGCCGCGCTCTGCTAAAGTGGCGTCTTGCAGCTTTGATGCCCCCTGGGCGCCCGCGGGTTCGTGGGTGGTTCTACGAAAACGGAGTTTGACGTGAGCAAGCGCACCTACCAGCCGAACAACCGCCGGCGCGCGAAGACCCACGGTTTCCGGCTGCGCATGCGCACCCGTGCCGGCCGCGCCATCCTCTCCACCCGCCGCGCCAAGGGTCGCGACAAGCTGTCGGCCTGAGCCGACGCCTGTCCGGCCGGATGCCCAGGTAGTCGTGCTGTCCGCAGCGCAACGACTGAGGCGTGGCACTGACTTCGCCGCGGCGGTTCGCGGTGGGCGCAGGGCCGGGCGCAACACGGTGGTCGTCCACCTTCTTATCGATGAGCCGGCGCCAGCCTCCACGGCCCGCGCCGGCTTTGTCGTGTCCAAGGCCGTGGGCAACGCGGTGACCCGGAACAAGGTCCGCCGGCGGCTGCGGCACCTGGTCCGGCCGCGGCTCACCGATCTGCCGGACGGCACCCTGCTGGTGGTGCGGGCGCTGCCGTCGTCGGCCACAGCGTCCTTCGAGTCGCTGGGCACCGACCTCGACGCGGCCCTGACCGCCGCCCGGTCCCCTCGGCGGCGGAAATGAGCACGCCACGCGGGCCGGTTGCCCGGGTGCTGACGTGGGGCATCGTCGCGTACCGTCGTTACCTGAGCCCGGCACTGCCGGCCCGCTGTCGGTTCTACCCCTCGTGCAGCGCGTACGCCCAGGAGGCGCTCGCGGTGCACGGCGCTCTCCGAGGGACCGCCCTGGCGATCTGGCGGCTGTTGCGGTGTCACCCCTTCCACCCTGGCGGGTTCGATCCGGTGCCTGACCCGATCCGTCACCGTCCTGCTGATGTGACTGGAGCATGAATTGAGTCTCGACTGGATCTACTACGCCATTTCGTGGATCCTCCTCCGCTGGCACGCGCTGTGGGACGCGATCGGCATCCCCGAGGGCCGGGTGCTGGGCACCAACTGGTCCTGGATTCTCGCGATCGTCTTCCTGGTCGTGACGCTGCGGGTCATCCTGTTCCCGGTCTTCGTCAAGCAGATCAAGTCCCAGCGCGCCATGCAGGCCCTGCAGCCCAAGGTCAAGCTGCTGCAGGAGAAGCACAAGGGTGACCGGGAGACGCTCCAGAAAGAAATGATGGAGCTGTACAAGGTCGAGAAGGCCAACCCGCTGATGGGCTGCCTCCCGATGTTCCTGCAGATCCCGGTCTTCCTGGGCCTGTTCCACGTGCTGCGCCGGCTGTCGCCGGACAAGACCGCAACCACCCTGTACGGCTGGACCGCCGAGCAGTTCAAGAGCGCGACCGAGGCGTCCCTGTTCACCGCGCCCCTGCCGTCGCAGTTCGGCTCCTCGGCGTCCGATCTGGCCTCCCTCGGCGCGAACGGGCTGCACGTCAAGATCATTGCTGGCACCCTGGTGCTGATCATGATGGCGACCACGTACCTCACCAGCCGCCAGATGATCCTCAAGACCGGCTGGGCCGAGGACCCGCAACAGAAGATGATCCAGCGCCTGATGCTGTACGGCATCCCGCTGTCGCTGCTGGTCTCCGGTGCGCTGTTCCCGATCGGCGTGGTCATCTACTGGGTCACGAACAACCTCTTCAGCCTGGCCCAGCAGCAGTGGGTGCTCCGCAAGTTCCCGCCGCTGGTGATGAACAAGGGTGCCGCGGGCTCCAGCTCGGCTGGCTCGTCCGGCGCCAAGGCCGGTGCCAAGCCCGGCGCGAAGGGCCCGCAGAGCCCGGTGCAGAACGGCCGTACCGGTGGTCTGTTCGGCCGCAAGCCGGCCGCCCAGCCGGAGCCGACGAGCCCGGTCGTGGACACCAAGGCCCTGGCGCCCAAGCCCGGCGCGAAGCCGGTGAACCCCAAGAAGGGCGCGAGACCCGCCAACAAACCGCAGGGATGACGCAGCTGCGGCCCGGGCCAAGCCGGGTCGCGCGCGGCCCTGCCGGGGCGGCGACAAAGACCTCCTCGCGCCGGCGCCGACCTGAACGCTCCAAGGCGGCACCGATGCGGGAAACAGCGGACCGAGCAGGTCCGGCCCGAGTGAGTACGGAGATGAGACCGTGACCGACACCAGCACTCCCAGCGCAGAGCAGTCGACCGAGGAGACCGCTTCCGCCCCTGCCGCGGAGTCCGCCGGTACCGAGGAGACCAAGAAGTCGGAGACCGTCACCACCGACTCCGACCTGTTCCGGCAGAGCGAGATCGCCGCTGACTACGTGGAGGGCCTGCTCGACATCCTCGACTACGACGGCGACATCGACGAGCTCGTCTCGGCGGGCCGGCCGATGGTCGAGGTCGTGGGCGGCCGGCTGCAGCCGCTCGTCGGCCAGCGCGGCGCCACGCTGGAGGCGCTCCAGGAACTCACCCGCCTGGCGATCTTCCGCGCCACCGGCTCGCCGAGCCGGCTGCTGCTGGACATCGGCGGCTACCGCGCAACCCGGCGCAAGGAACTGACGGCGGTCGCCCGCAACGCGGTGGAGAAGGTCAAAGAGCACGGCGACGCGGTACGCCTCGAGCCGATGTCGGCGTTCGAGCGTAAGTGCGTGCACGACGTGGTCAACGCGATCTCCGGCGTGCAGAGCGAGTCGGAGGGCGTGGAGCCCAGCCGTCGCATCGTGGTCCGGCCGGCCGACTGAGATGACCGACCCACGCTCCGGCGCGGGTGACAACGGCCCGGGCGCTGTCGTGCCCGGGCCGTCGTCGTCCTCCGCCGCATCTCCCCCTGCTCCGTCGTCCTCCTCGGCCGGTTCTCCCCGGAGGTCTTCGCCTGCTGCTGCATCTCCCTCGGGATCGGCCGCTGACGTACCGCCGGCCTTTGCCGAGGCGGCCGAGCAAGCTTTCGGCGCGCGGCTGCCAGTGGCCACCCACTACGCGGAACTGCTGATCACCGAGGGCGTCGTCCGGGGCCTGATCGGCCCGCGCGAGGCCCCCCGGATCTGGGAACGGCATCTGATCAACTGCGCCGTTATGTCCGAGATGATCCCGTTAGGTGCTTCGGTGGTAGACGTGGGGTCAGGTGCCGGTTTGCCCGGTATCGTCCTTGCTGTGGCACGGCCGGATCTCACCATCACCCTGGTCGAGCCGCTGGCACGACGAACCGCTTTCCTGTCCGAAGCGGTGGCCGTACTCGGCCTCGACACGACCGTCACGGTCGTCCGGGGCCGGGCGGAAGACCTCGCCGGTGGGCCCCCCGCCGCCGCCGACGTCGTCACCGCCCGCGCGGTCGCGCCCCTGGACCGGCTCGCCGGTTGGTGCCTGCCCCTGGCCGCCGTCGGCGGCCGGCTGCTGGCGCTCAAGGGAGCGTCGGCCGCCGACGAGGTGGCAGAGCACCACGAGGCGATCACCCGGCTCGGAGGTGGCGACCCGGTCGTCCAGCTCTGCGGAGCAGGACTGATCGATCCGCCGACCACGGTCGTCGAGATCGTGCGGGAACGGGCCGTCGTGACACCAAGGCCGAGGCCGTCCGGAAGGGCGGCCGACCCGGGCCGCCCCGCCGGCAACGGCGGACGCGGCTCCGGGAAAAGGAGATCGCGGAGGGGATAGATGGCCAGGCGGGGCGTGCGGAAACGGGCGGGAAAAATCCCACGACCCCAGCGAGGTGCTGACGTCTCCGAGGTGGATGCCGGATCTTCGGGGGCGGGCGGGGACCGGTCCGGCGGGCCTGCTGGGGTGGGTGATCTGCCGGAGTTTCGGTCCGGGTCCTCGGGTGGGGCGAGGCGGGTTGCTGCTTCTGGTTCGGGCGTCGATTCTGGGGCTGAGTCGGGGGTCGGTTCTGGTTCTCGGGGTGGCGTCGGCTTTGGTTCTGTCGCTGGCGCTGGGCTTGATCGTGGCGATGGTCCTGGTTTTGGCGATGGTTCGCGCCATGGGCAGAACGATGGTCCGGGTTCTGGCGGTAGTCGCAGTGCTGGCTCTAGTTCCAGCTTTGGGCCCGATCCTGGGGTTCGTGCGCATCCCGGTCATGGTCCGGGCCCCAATCATGGTCCGGGCTCCAACCACGGTACGGGCCCGAATTTCGGTCCGGGCCTCTATCGCGGTCCTAGGCCGAACTCCGGCCCGGTCCCTGAGTCGGGCTCGGGTCCCGGCCTGAGTCATGGTTCCGGTTCCGGTTCGGATTCTGGCTCTGGCACAGGTCCGAACTTCTATCGTGCTCCAGGGCCGAACTCCAGCCCCGTCGGTAGTTCTGGTTCCGTTCCCGGCCTTGACCTTGGCTCCGACCTTGGTTCCGGTCCCGGTTCCGGTCCCGGCCTTGGCTCCGGTTGCGGTCCCGAACCTGGCTCTGGCACCGGACTGAATCTCCACCGTGGCCCCAGGCCGAACCCCAGCCTGGTACCTGGCTCTGGTCCTGGTCCTGGTTCCGGCTCCGGCTCCGGTCTCGGCCCGGGCTCCGGTCTTGGCTCTGGTCCCGGCTCTGGTCCCGGCTCTGGTCCTGGTTCCGGCTCTGGCTCCGGTCTTGGCTCTGGCTCCGGTCTTGGCTCGGGCCCCGATGCTGGCTCGGGCTCTGGTCGCGGCCCCGGTGTCGGCAATGGTCTCGATCCCGGCTCCGATTCCGATTCCGGCTCCGACCGCGGTCCTAGCTCCGGTCCCGGCTCCGGACCTCGCTCTGGCCCTCGTCCTGGGTCCGGTTTGGGTTTCGGTTCTGGTACCGGCCTGAGTCCCGACCCCCGCTTCGACCTCGACCTCGACATTGACATCGACCTTGGCCCTGCTCCTGCTTCCAGTCCAACCCCTGCTTCCAGCTCTGATCCCGGATCCGGTGCGCTTGCCGGCCCCGGCCTCCGCGCTGGCCTCGACCTGGATTCCGGTCGCGCGCCCCAAGCCGCTCCCCTCCCGAACAACGTCAGCACTCCCTGCCACGACCCCACCTCTTGCGCGGACGAAACGGACGCTGAGGGTGCATTGCCGCGTCCCTGCACCGGGCCGGCGACGGAGTATCTGAGGTCGCTCTCGAAACCCTCGGTTGAGGGCGTTCGCGGTGTGACAGGTGGGCCAGGACTAGGTCAAACTAGTGAGGAGCCGGGCGGCGAAGGCGTGAGGATGCGGTTGGTGCCCGGATTCATGGTCTTCGAGGCGTCGGACGGGTTGTTGACATCAACTCATCAGGCGGACAACCGTGGCGACGCTCGCCCGGCGGCCGTAGGCTGGCCGCGCGTCGATAGTGTGGACCGGACGGTGGGAGTGCCAGGCGCCCCGCCGCTTCCTGCCGGACCGCACGCTCGCGGTGCCGACCCAATCCAAGCAGGCAGGGACAAAACGGTGCATGAGTATGGCAGGGGCCCCGACGGCGCCCCAGGCTGGGACCGTGTTTCACGTGAAACCGATCCACACGTCGGCTCGGATCGAAGCGGGAGCTTGAGTGTGAGCTTCGACAGTGGGGAGCAAGGCGTGCCGCAACCACGCGTCGCGAACGGCGGTCAGGTCTATGGCACCCCGGTGACGGAACCCGATGTCAGCACACCCGAGCCACGGCGGTCCGCCCCGGCACCACGGTCGGGGCCGTCGTCGGCGCCGGTTTCCGGTTCTGCGACCGTACCGTCGTCGGCTCCTGTCTCTGTAGCGCCCGCTGCAGCAAGCGCGCAGCCGACCGCCGACGGCGCGTCGGCAGACGAGCATGTTTCACGTGAAACGCCGGACCGGGATGAGGACGATCCGCCCCTCGCCATGGAAGCGTTGCGTGCTGTGCAGATCCTCAACCCGAGCGGCGAGATCCACATGCCGCGCCCTGACCATCCCCGGGTGATGTGCGTCGCAAACCAGAAAGGCGGCGTCGGCAAGACCACGACGACGGTGAACCTTGCGGTGGCGCTGGCCCTGCACGGGAACCGCGTGCTGGTGGTCGACCTGGACCCTCAGGGCAACGCCTCCACGGGTCTGAACGTCCCCCACCACGCCGGCGTGCCCGACGTCTACGACTGCCTGATCGACAACGTCCCGCTCTCGGATGTGGCGCAGCCGGTCGAGGGCATTCCCAACCTGTACTGCGTGCCGGCCACGATCGACCTGGCCGGCGCCGAGATCGAGCTCGTCTCGGTGGTGGCGCGCGAATCACGGCTGCAGCGCGCGATTGCTGCGCACCCGGAGAAGTTCGACTACGTCTTCATCGACTGCCCGCCGTCGCTCGGCCTCCTGACGGTCAACGCGCTCTGCGCGGCGCAGGAGGTGCTGATCCCGATCCAGTGCGAGTACTACGCGCTGGAGGGCCTGAACCAGCTCATCAACAACATCAACCTGGTGCGTCAGCACCTCAACCCGACGCTGGACGTCTCCACGATCCTGCTCACCATGTACGACCGCCGCACCCGCCTGGCGGACGCGGTCGAGCAGGACGTGCGGAACCACTTCGGCTCCAAGGTGCTCGAGGCCGTGATTCCGCGCAACGTGCGCGTGTCGGAGGCTCCGAGCTACGGCCAGTCTGTGATGACCTACGATCCGGGTTCGCGGGGCGCCACGAGCTACTTCGAGGCCGCTCTGGAGATCGCGATGCGCGGGGTCAACACGGGAGGCACGGCATGAAGAACCGTCCACGGGGCGGCCTCGGCCGTGGCCTCGGCGCGCTGATCCCCACCGCGCCGCCGGCCGCCGGCGGCACGACCACGACGGAGGAGCCGCCTGCGCCGTCCTCCCCCGCGGTGATTGTGGAGGCGAGTGAGCCGACGCATTTCACTGCGCCTGCGGAGGTTCCTCCGCAGGCTCCGGCTCCGGCTCCCGAGCCGGTGGCGGAGTTCGAGGACAACGGTGGCTTGGCTCCGGTGCCCGGTGCCCGCTTTGCGGAACTCCCGGTGGACTCGATCGAGCCGAACGCGAAGCAGCCGCGGCAGGTCTTCGACGAGGAAGCGCTGGAGGAGTTGAAAACCTCCATCCAGGAGGTCGGTTTCCTGCAGCCGATCGTCGTGCGAGATCTCGGCGGCGGACGGTACGAACTGGTCATGGGCGAGCGGCGCTGGCGTGCCGCACAGGCGGTGGGCAAGGAGACGATCCCCGCGATCGTCCGCGACACCCGTGATGACGCGATGCTCCGCGACGCCCTGCTGGAGAACATCCACCGGGCCAACCTGAACCCGCTCGAAGAGGCGGCCGCGTACCAGCAGCTGCTCGAGGAGTTCGGCGCGACGCACGAGGAGCTGGCTCGGCGCATCGGTCGAAGCCGGCCGCAGATATCGAACACCATAAGGCTGCTGAACCTGCCGGCGCCGGTGCAGCGTCGGGTCGCGGCGGGCGTACTGTCCGCGGGCCATGCTCGGGCGCTGCTCGGGCTGGAGGACAGCGAAGCCCAGGAGCAGCTGGCACTTCGGATCGTGGCGGAAGGGCTGTCGGTCCGCGCCACCGAGGAGCTGGTGTCGTTGGCAATCGCCGACGGCCCGGCAAAGAAGTCGGCGCCGACGCGGCGGGCGAAGGTGCACGCGCCGGCGCTGAACGATCTGGCCGACCGGCTCTCGGACCGGTTCGACACCCGAGTCAAGGTCGACATCGGCCGAAACAAAGGCAAGATCACGATCGAGTTCGCGACGGTCGACGACCTTGAGCGGATCGTCGGGATGATCGGCGTGGAAGAGGAAGGCGCCGAGCCGGGAGAAGGCTGATTGTCGACACCGTTCGCCGCTGAGGCCGGAACCTGGCGGCGAGATAGGAGTGCGAGGCACGTGATTCTGGCGGATCACGTGCCTTCTTCATGTCCAGGGTTTGGGGTTGTGTTGGCTGCCCAGGGGCAGTCAGGCATGAGTTTGAGTCCTGTTTGGACGGTCGGCGGTTCTGTCAGAGCCATTCTCCTGGGATTTCTGGAAGCTCTGGATCTTCCGTGTTGGGGAACTCAGACATCCCATTCGCCCTGATTTGCCGCTACGAAGCGTTTCAGGTCCGGAAGCGTGAGCAGTTCTCGCGTTTTTTGTGCTGGACCGTGTGGTGTGCTCTTCCGGAAGGGCGAGAACTGAGCTCGTCATGGTGGCGGGCGCAGTCTTGATGATGGCTTCCGCTAGTCCTGCGCGTGTGTCCTCTTGCCTGGCATGAGCGCCTGGGCAGTCACGGTCAGACGGTAGGTGGGTTCACAGGACGGTTCTGATCTTGGCGAATGGTTGCAGAGGCTGAGTGTGGCAGTGGGGGTGCGAGGCCCAGCCGGCTCGTGTTCGGTCATCGGGACGGGTCCGGTTGCCGCCGACTGTCTCCTACGAAGGACGCTGATTGAGGCGCGCGGTGGCTCGGCTTTGCCGCAGCGGCCTAGGCACAGTTCCCCTGCACGATGGGAGCTCCGGCCGACTGGCGGCAGCACAGCCCCACCTCGCTCCACCTCCCCTGAGGCTCGATCGGCCTTGATGATCCATGTCGGCTGGGTGTGGATACCAGCTCCACCGCTGTCGCTGTCGGACGCGCCGATGGTCATCGGCGCACACCTCGCCTCGTAGGGGCCACCATGTATCCGGTGCCGCACTCGTCATGCAGGAAGGGGTTAGCTGCTGGTCTGGACCGCCTCCTACCCCGAGCGTTGGATCGTGGGCACCAGCAGCTCATCACGGCGTCTTCGTCGTGGCGGATCGGTAGGCAGCGGACCCTCCTGTTATCGAGGGGCGCATTCCTCGAAGGGTTCAACGCACCACGGAGCCGGACTCGCCGTGGACCCCGGCTTGAGCTCGCCTTGGCTCTCCCCCACTGCCTTTTCTGCTTTGAGGCTGCTGCCAGCTTCCATTGGTGGCCCAACTGAGGGGCCGTGATCGGTGGTGCTTGGTGGTGCCCTAGATGGCGTGGTGCTGACCGAGTGCTGAAGGTAGCCAGCGAGTCTGAGCTCTGAAGTGTTCGTGATGACCATGATGTGGCCTGTCATCTGTGCCTCCCATCAGTCCGGTTTCACGTGAAACCGGGGATCTCTGCGTCTGGGTCGATCTCTAGCAGCTGGAGGACTCAGACGACGCCTGCACTCGACCCCCGGGGCGGCTGCGATCTTGCCTTTGCGGAAGCCCGCGCAGCTCGGCGGGGAACGCGTCGGCGGCCAGCACAAAACCGGGGTGGTACCGCAGCGGGGCGATCGCCGCCAGCTGCGCGGCGGTGGGCGTACCGGCGAAGCAGGGGTCGGCGACCACGGCCTCGACGTCGGCGGCCAGGTCGAGCCCGCCGTGCAGCTGCGCCTCGACGTAGTCGTCCAGCTCTACTGCTCCACCCGACGGACTCGGTTCGGTCAGCCAGGGGGCTCGCCGTTCTGGTGCTCCCGCTCGTTGGGTCTTGATAGCGGGCCGCGTCTGATGGCCTTCGTGGCCTCCGGACACCTGCTGCCCGTCGGAACGCCGTCGCTTCCGTTTCACGTGAAACGGTCTGGATCAGCGCTGCGGCCCTCCGATCCTCAGGTGCTAGTTCGGACGCCTAGCCGTGGTGAGTCTGCACGCCAGGTGTTGTGGATACCTGGCGTGTGAGTCAGGGCTAGTCCCTGTCGCCTCTGGCGAGGTGGCCCGTTCCGGGCTGAAAATCGTGTTGGTCGCCCGCTGACGTCGTGTCTCCTTGATTCGTACGAG